>NZ_OY760905.1:3142058-3456264 GCF_963664135.1 uncultured Acetobacterium sp.
TATGGGGCTGATGCCCTGCGCTGGTATTTACTCTATGTGTCACCAGCTTGGACCCCCACCCGTTTTGATGTCAAGGGGATCAAAGAAGTGCAGAGCAAATTCTTTAACACCCTGAAAAATACCTATCTTTTCTTTGCCCTTTATGCTAACACCGACAACATCGATCCCCGGGAATTCTTTGTGCCATATGCGCAGCGTCCGGAAATCGATGCCTGGATTTTGTCTAAATACAACCGCCTGGTCAAAGAAGTCCGTGAAGAAATGGAAGTCTTCGATTTAACCAAAGCGGTCAAGAAAATCCAGAACTTTGTCAATGAAGATTTATCCAATTGGTACATCCGCCGGAACCGCCGCCGCTTCTGGGGAACCGAACTGACTGAAGATAAAAAAGCCGTTTACAACACCACCTGGGAAGTCCTGGAAGGGGTGGTCCGCCTGTGTGCTCCCTTTGCGCCATATATCACCGAAGAACTCTATCAAAAGCTGACCGACGGCGTTTCGGTCCATCTGGCCGACTATCCAACGGTGAATGAAGAGCTGATTATGGATGCCATTGAAGAACCAATGGATCTGGTTCGGGAACTGGTCAGTCTCGGCCGTGGTGCCAGAGAAGAAGCGCAGATCAAGGTCCGACAACCGCTGTCCAAGATTATTGTTGATGGCAAATACCGGGAAACCCTGGGCGATTTATGCGTCTTGATCGAAGAGGAACTGAATATTAAAAAAGTCGCTTTTGAAGACAATCTGGGTGATTTTATGAACTATGCGTTAAAACCGGACTTCAAGGTCGCCGGCCCGATTCTTGGCAAAAATGTCAAGCTGCTGGGCAAGGCTCTGGCAAGTGTGGAAGCCAGTGAGGTGGTTGCTAAGCTGGAATCTGATGGCAGCTTTGTCATTGAGTTGGATGGGGAAAGCCTCGAACTCCGCAAGGATTTCATCGACATCCGGATTTCCGCCAAAGAAGGCTTTAATGTGCAGATGTTTAACAACAAGTTTATTATTTTAGATACCAGCTTAAATCAGGATTTATTGGATGAAGGTTGTGCCCGGGAATTTGTTTCCCGAATCCAGCAGTTGCGGAAATCCAATGGGTATGAAGTCATGGATCGCATCGACATCACCTATGGCAGTGACGTGCAAATGGATCGGGCGATTGACATCTATACCGATTTTATTAAAACCGAAACCCTGGCCGATACGATCACGATCAAGGCTGGTGTGGGTGAAGTGTTTAACTTGAATGGACATGATACCAGTATTGAACTGACTAAGAAATAGAATTCTGAAAATTTAAACCCCGTTGGAGCAATCAGATGCTCCAGCGGGGTTTAATTATTTTAGCATGGATTACTTTTCTTCAAACTGCGGATAATATCCCAGAAACTGAAAGTACTCGACCTTCTCCTGAATAATCGGCAGCAGGTTAACCAGGGTGTTTTGGGAAATATTGCCGGTAAAGTCAATAAAGAACAGGTATTCCCAGTTCTCTTTTAACAGCGGACGAGATTCGATTTTGCATAAATTTAATGAAAACACTGAAAAAATACCAATGATTTCATAAAGTGCTCCGGGACGATGGGGCAGACGAAAGGCAATGCTGACCCGGCTGGGATTTTCAAACAGTTCAATCTCCCGGGAAATGACCACAAACCGGGTCACATTGGTTTGTGAAAAGTTGATGTTTTCAGCTAAAACTTCCAGGTCATAAATTTCCCCGGCCCGTCGGCTGGCAATGGCGGCCATTCCGGGATCATTTTGCTCGGCCACATGAGCGGCTCCAATGGCGGTATTGTAATAGGGGATACACTGCCAATGGGGGTAATTGTCGAGAAATTCCTGAGATTGGGAAAATCCCTGGGGATGGGAGTATACCGCTTCGATGGTCTCAAAAGTGGCTCCTTTGGGAGCTAACAGACAATGATGAACGCGAATTTCTTCTTCCCCCACAATATAATACTGATAACGGGAAAGTAGATCATAAACAGCGGCAATGGAGCCAGTAGATGAGTTTTCGATGGGAAGCACCCCATAGTCAACCGTTCCTTGATTAAGGGCTGTAAAAACATCCTCAAAGGTTTTAAAGGGAAATAATTCACCGCTGTTTTTAAAAAAAGCCAGACTGGCTTCTTCGCCATAAGAACCCCGGGTGCCGGCATAAGCCACCCGAGGTTCCTTTTTTATCGTTTGAGGATAGGCAGAAAATGCTTGTTTTAAAGCATTTAGTGGAATCGAAGCATTCAAGGGATTAGATTGATTCGTCATCTCAGTAACCAATATTTTCCCCGACCAGAATAATTTTAATCCGACCAGGAGCACGGCTGTGCCTTGTTACGACAATGTTTGCACACATACAGTCGTCCGAGTGACATTGAGCGCAATTTCCGGTATCATAACAGGGTGTTTTGGCATTGATGCGAATCGCATTGACGGGAGCGGCAATATTCTGGGCCCGATAAACGCCGGCAGCCACATTGGCGACCACCTTATTGATACCGGCGATAACGATCACCTGTTCCGGGCCAAAGCACATCAGGGCCACCCGATTGCTGAAGCCATCGACGTTAACCAGTTCGCCATCCATGGTGATGGCATTGGTTCCAGTAATAAAAGTATGCGCTAAAACTCCCTGAGCAACGACTTCTCTTTTTTCCTGATGTGTTTTAGCAAGACTGCGGTCGATATATTGATAATCGCCGTTCTTAACGGCATCAAGTAAGCCAAGTTCCTTAATTGATTCAGAACCGCCGTGGGTGACGGTGACACCCTTGGGAATGAATGACAAAGCGAGCTCCAGAGCCTCATCGGCCGTTTGACAAAAATAACCCTCAAAATTTCGTTTGTTCATTTTTTTAATTAAAGATTTACTGAGATTCAGATAATTATCTTCCTTGTAACCCAAAATATAACCTCCAGAGAAAAGAATAATCTTATTATAATCCAAAGCAATTAAAAAAACAAAATTAAATAAAAAATTTAGGGTATAATAATAAAAAAGATGCAATAAGATAATAAGGAGGATGACATGCATAAGTATAAAGGTATTGTATTTGACTTAGACGGGACACTGGTTAATTCCCTTGAAGATCTAATTGATTCCACCAATGCGATCATGAAATTTCATCAATTTCCAACGCATTCCTATGAAGACGGGAAAAAACTGATTGGACGAGGCATCAGAAATTTAACAAGAGATGCCATGCCGGAAGAACATCGAGATTCTGAAGGATTTGTGAATGAACTGACAGACATGGTGCGGGCGGAGTATGCCAACAATTATTTAAAAAAAACTAAGCCTTATCCAGGAATAACGAAACTGTTGGATTACTTGACAGCAAATGAGATTCCTTTTGGGGTTTGTACCAACAAACCTGATCGGGAGGCAAAAGCTTTGGTTAGAGGGCTGTTTAGAGATTATCATTTTGTCGATGTGGTGGGTTTTACTAAAGAGGATCTCAGAAAACCAAATCCAGCCACGACCCTGGCCCTGGCTGAAAAAATGGGCGTAAAACCCGAAGAATGTCTCTATGTCGGCGATTCTACCGTTGACTACGAAACCGCCGTCAACGCCGGGATGCTGCCGGTTTTATGTACATGGGGATTTGAGTCGTTTGAAGTGATAACTCAGTTTGATGATGCGATCTGGCTTCATAATCCGATGCGGATTGTGGATGCCCTGAGATATGGGATGGAAATGTATGCGGTGTTTAATGAAAACCCAGATCCAGATCCGAATGCACATAAGAGACGACCATGATAAAAGCAGATTGAAAAAGAATTTATGTAGATAAATACTTAAGAAATGTAAACGATAAACAAAATGTAAACGAAAATCAAAATTACATGTTGACAAAAAAACCAGGTATTGTTATAATAAAAAATTTTACTTTTCACCATATCTGTGTTATACTAATGTAGAGAAAACCACAGAGAGGTGAAGTTCATGCCAAAAGCAACCATTATGGACATTAGACGCGAGGTGGAAAATTATCTTGGCAGACGAGTCAAACTTGAAGCGCATAAAAGCAAGAAAAAACTCTACCAAAAAGAAGGGGTAATTGAAAGCACTTATCCCAGTATTTTTACCGTAAGAGTTCAAGAGGATAAAAGAAAAGAACAGAAATTGTCTTTTAGTTATTCCGATCTTTTAACTCAAAGTGTAAAAATTGTATTACTAGATGAGGATGAAACTGACGGCGCACTGTTAGTTTCATAATGACAACATAAAAAAGTTCCACATTAGGAGAAGAACTTAGGTTCTTCTTTTTTTGTTGTCTTAAATAGTAGGCATTTTATTGAACCGATGGTATAATAACCGGGTATTGAAAAAATTGGAGATAAAAAATGAATGATAAGAACTTAAAAATAGAATCAGAAATAGGAAAATTGAAAAAGGTGCTGATCCACCGACCAGGGAAAGAACTGGAACGCATTGTCCCGGATTCCCTGAAAGAATTATTATTTGAAGATATTCCCTGGCTCAAACGGATGCAGGAAGAACACGATTCATTTGCCAACATTCTTAGAATGCGGGGAGCTGAAGTCTTTTATGTGGAAGACTTATTAAAAGATATTTTGAAAAATACCGCTATCCGGGAAAACCTGATTGCTGAAGTCATCGATAAGAATCCTTCTTCGGGCAACTACATTGACGGCTTTTTAAATGAGTATTTAATGTCGCTGGACAGCGATGCCCTGGGCGACGCCCTGATTGCCGGGGTTCTGCAAAAAGAGCTGGATCATCTGGAACGGCACCGGGTGCTGACCGATTATCTGAAAGGGCCGGAACCCTACGCCTTTTACTTAAACCCGTTGCCTAATTTATATTTCATGCGGGATCCAGCGGTAACCATTCACGATGGGATGAGTATTTCGGCCATGGCGACCCGCACCAGAAAACGGGAAAGCCGCTACATGTCAGCGATTTATGAACATCACCCGATGTTTGCCAGTTGTACGAATAAAACCTTTTACCAAGATACCAATTTCTTTTCGGTGGAGGGTGGCGATGTCCTAATTTTGAGTCCCACCGTAGTGGCCGTTGGCTGCAGCGAACGCACCGAGGTCCAGGGGGTGGAAGAGCTGGCTAAAAACCTCTTTAATGCCGATCTGGGCATTGAAAAGGTATTAGCCGTAAAAATCCCCAGCAACCGAGCCTTTATGCATCTGGACACCGTTTTTACAATGGTGGACTATGATAAGTTCATTGTCTACCCGGGGATTCTGGAGCAGGTAGAAACCGTCATCATGACCCCCGGTAAAAAAGATTATTTACATTATGAACGCAAAGACAGTTTAACCGATGCCCTTAAATCAGTACTTAATTTACCGGCCATCAGCCTGATTCAAAGCGGTGGTGGCAACCCGGTTGCCGCCGCCCGGGAACAATGGAATGACAGCACCAATACCCTGGCCATTGCCCCTGGCGTCATCGTCGCCTATGCCCGTAATGAACGCTCCAATGAGGTGCTTCAGGAAAACGGCATCGAAGTGATCGGGATTGAAGCCTCGGAACTGGTCCGTGGCCGCGGCGGCCCCCGCTGTATGACCATGCCCTTATACCGAGATTCATTTTAGTTTGAGTCTCTTATTTAAAAGAGAAAGATTTACCTTGTTAAACAGTCAGATTATCAGTTAAAATAAACTTAAAAGAAGAGATAAACGGAGGAAGCGCTATGAACTTAAAAGGACGTCATTTATTGACCTTGAAGGATTTTTCACCAGAAGAAATACAGTATCTAATTGATTATGCAGCAGCATTAAAAGCCAAGAAAAAATCGGGGGAGGTGGGGACGCTTCTCAAGGGCAAAAACATTGTGCTTCTTTTTGAAAAGACCTCTACCCGAACCCGCTGTGCCTTTGAAGTGGCCGCCTTTGACGAGGGTGCCAATGTCACCTTTTTAACCAACAGTCAAATGGGTAAAAAAGAATCCATCGAAGATACCGCCATCGTTTTAGGCCGTTTTTATGATGGGATTGAATTCCGTGGCTTTGAACAGAAAACCGTCGAAATTCTGGCCGAACGTTCCGGGGTACCAGTCTGGAATGGCCTGACCGATGAGGACCATCCCACCCAGGTGTTGGCCGATATGCTGACCATTCAGGAAAACTTTGGCAGTGTTAAAGGAAAACGACTGGTTTTTGTCGGTGATGCCCGCAACAACATGGGGAACGCGCTGATGATCGGCTGTGCCAAACTAGGCATGCATTTTGTAGCCGTGGCCCCAGAAACGCTGTTCCCGGAAGAAACATTAGTTGCTGAAATGAAAGCCCTGTGCGAAACTACCGGCGGTTCGATTACCCTTAGTGCCAATATTAAAGCCGGGGTTAAAGATGCCGACGTGATCTACACCGACGTCTGGGTATCCATGGGTGAAGAAGCTCAGATGGCCGATCGCATTAAACTGCTGTCGCCTTACCAGGTGAATATGGAGATGATCAAAGCCACCGGCAATGATGACGTGATCTTCCTCCATTGTTTACCAGCCTTCCACGATCTGGAAACCACCGTTGCCCAGGATGTCAAAGAAAAATTCGGCCTGGACGAAATGGAAGTCACCGATGAGGTGTTTAGAAGTAAGCATTCAGTTGTTTTTGACGAAGCCGAGAATCGGATGCATACGATCAAAGCCGTCATGGTATCTTCTCTGGTTGGTGCCTAGTACTCGAGGTTTCGATCAACCAGAACAGAGCAGAAAGCTAAACAGAAAGATATTATTAACTCGATTTACAACCAGGAGATTAAGAATAAATGGAAATTAAAGATATCAGAAAATTACAAAATGGCTCGGATGTCCGGGGGGTTGCTCTTGAGGGGGTGGCCGGTGAAGACGTCACTTTCACCCAGGACATGGCGATGAAGATTGCTTTTTCTTTTGCCACCTGGTTAGAAAATAAAAATAAATCAGAGAAAGCGCCGCTGACCTTTGCCATCGGGCGGGACAGCCGACTATCAGGCGAATACCTGGCTCAGGCGGTCGCCCTGGGTCTGGTCAGCAAGGGGAATAAGGTTTATCAATGCGGCATTGCCACCACTCCGGCGATGTTTATGACCACCATCGATCCGGTTATTGTCGCTGACGGCGCCGTGATGGTCACCGCCAGTCATCTACCTTTTAACCGCAATGGCCTGAAGTTTTTTACTCGCGACGGTGGCCTTAATAAAGAGGATATCACTGCGATTTTAGAAATGGCGGAGACCATCGAAACCGGCTTTACCCCTGGTGGACAGGCAGTGGAATATGATTTTCTACCCTCGTATTCCAAAAACATCGTCACGCTGATTCGTGAAAAAACCGGGGTCGAACAGCCCTTAGCCGGTGCAAAGATTGTGGTTGATGCCGGTAACGGCGCCGGCGGCTTTTTTGTCGACCAGGTGTTAAAGCCGTTAGGCGCTGACACCAAGGGCAGCCAATATCTCGATCCCGACGGCAATTTTCCCAATCACGTGCCCAACCCGGAAGATGCGGTCGCCATTGACCATATCACCAAAGCGGTGCTGGACAATCAGGCCGATCTGGGGATCATCTTTGATACCGATGTGGACCGGGCAGCAATTATCGACGAAAAAGGCCAGGCCATTAATCGCAACGGCTTTATCGCCTTTATCGCCAGCATGCTGCTGGCTGACTATCCGGGTTCCACCATTGTCACCGATTCGATTACGTCCACCGGGTTAACCGAGTATATTGAAAGCCGTGGTGGGAAACACCATCGCTTTAAGCGGGGCTATAAAAATGTCATCAACGAGGCCATCCGGTTAAATCAGGCGGGCATTGAAACCCATCTGGCTATGGAAACCAGCGGCCACGGAGCGATCAAAGAAAACTATTTTCTCGATGATGGTGCCTACCTGGTCACGATGGCGCTGATCAAGTTTGCCGAATTGCACCAGGCCGGTAAACCGATCAGTTCGTTTCTGGAAGGCTTAAAGGAACCGGCCGAGGCCAAAGAAATCCGGCTTAAGATCACCACCCCGGATTTTAAAGCCTATGGCGAAAAAGTTTTAGCCGAATTTGAAGCATTTGCCACCAGCCAGCCCGGCTGGACAGTGGTGCAGCCAAATTATGAAGGCGTTCGGGTGAGCTGTGACAGCACCGCCGGAAATGGCTGGTGCCTGCTGAGGATGTCCCTTCACGATCCGATTATGCCACTGAATATTGAATCCGACTCGGTCGGCGGCTGTGCGATCATCGAGGCAACACTGATAGAATATCTGCAGCAATACGAAGCGTTAGCTTAATAAAAAAAATGATATATAAAAAATGACATAATAAAAAAGCAGGATGGACAAAACCATCCTGCTTTTTTTTATTGAAATTTATAAATTACGACTCATCAATCTCCAATCCGGCGACAAATCCGTCAATCAGATCCATATGCTGGGACATCGCCCACGCGGCATTTAACTGTTCTTTGTTGCCGAGGGCGTTCAAGATTTTACGATGCTGTTGATCGATAATCGGGCCCCGCTCGGTATCATCGAGAATGGCAATTCGGATATCCTTGATCAGGGCTTCAATCAGGCTTGCCGAAGACAGCAAGACGTTGTGAATCATTTTATTCTCCGAGGCCATGGCGATTTCGTAGTGGAAGCGCTTATCCAGTTCGGCCCGGACGGCCTCATCGGTTTCGGTTTCAATGGCATCACAGATTTTTTCCAGACTGGCAAAGCGTTCCGGGGTCATTTTTTTGGCCGCCAGCTTGGCCGCCTCGGTTTCCAGGGCCCGGCGGAGTTCCTGAACCTCTCGTAATTCGCCCTTGCTCAGCCAAAACATAATGGTCAGCGGTTGAGTCAGGGTATCTTCAAAATTCTCGGCAATAAAATTACCTTCGCCCTGCTGGCAGACCACCAGACCGATCATCTCCAGCGCCCGAATCGCCTCCCGGATCGTCGCCCGAGAAACCCCCAGCTGTTCAGCCCATTGCCGTTCCGAGGGCAGGCGGTCACCGCTTTTTAAATTACCATTAATGATGTTTTCTTTAATCTGCTCGAGGATCTGCAAATATATTTTTTTTTGCGCAATTTCTTTAAACATATAAATATTTCACTTCATTTCATTTGATTTTTTATGAATGCCTAATAATTGAACATTGTATCACAGTCGAATTTAAAATTCAAAAACATAAAAATAAAAAAATATGAAAACGTTATTTTAATGCTTGACAAAAATTTACGAAACAAATATAATAATCACAGGTTAGTGGTCTGACCACTAGACCAGTAGTGGAATTTTATCAAAAAAGAATTGCTTTGACTTTGAATGGGTTTAAGAGGGTTAATCAGTTATGACGAGCTGAGCAAGAATCAGTGAATTGCGAAAGGACTGAGGGTATGTCAGGTTGTCGACAAACAAATGTGACAGCTGAACAGTGTTAGTTAATTGTCCGCCAACAAAAGATTAACAATGAAGTAGCGAGAGCGTTTGTGGACAACCTCACATAAAACAACAGCTCACCTGCTGTCTGTGCGTCAGCCAGACAGCAACACTTTTCGCAAGGCGATGGCAAGAATTTAATTATTATTTTACTAAATTAATTTAATGGAGGGCGAGTATGAAAATACTGGTATGTATCAAACAGGTTCCCGGAACATCCAACGTCGAAGTGGATCCGGAAACAGGTGTCCTGATTCGTGATGGGGTTGAATCAAAATTGAATCCCTATGATTTATTTGGTTTGGAAACCGCGTTTCGGCTAAAAGAACAATTGGGAGGCACCATTACCACCTTATCGATGGGGCCGATGCAAAGTAAAGAAGTTTTACTGGAATCCTTTTATATGGGCGCTGATGAGGGCTGTTTGTTATCCGACCGGAAATTCGGCGGTGCTGATGTGGTTGCCACCAGTTATACATTAGCCCAAGGCGCCAAAAGACTGGGCGACTTTGATCTGATCATCTGCGGCAAGCAGACCACCGACGGCGATACTGCCCAGGTTGGCCCGGAAATGGCCGAGTTTTTAGGAATTCCCCATGTCACCAACGTGATCAAAATTCTGGTGGCTGATGAAAAGGGTCTGACTCTGCAGATGAATATGGAAGAATCGCTGGAAATTCAGCGGGTGCCATATCCCTGTCTGATCACCGTGGATAAAGACATTTATACCCCGCGGTTACCTTCCTATAAACGCAAACTGGAGATTTCCGAAAATCCCGAAATTAAAGTATTAACCTTAAAAGATATGTACGATACCGATGAAAAAAAATATGGACTGAGTGGCTCGCCCACCCAGGTTGA
The DNA here is from genome assembly GCF_963664135.1 of uncultured Acetobacterium sp. Lineage (NCBI taxonomy): Bacteria > Bacillati > Bacillota > Clostridia > Eubacteriales > Eubacteriaceae > Acetobacterium > uncultured Acetobacterium sp. The sequence goes on from NZ_OY760905.1 coordinate 3,152,294, forward strand.
ACGCATCTTCCCGCCGGAAAGCAATGTTGAAAAAACCAGCTTTGAGGGTGACGGCAAGGTGCTGGCCCAGGCTTTATATGGCATCTTATCAGAAAAAAAATATTTAGGATAGAAAGGAAAAAATCATGGCAGGAATTAAAATAATCAAGGAAAACGTCGATCGAAAAACCTTTGAGGCACTGGCAGAGATTTGTCCTTTTGATGCCTTCGCATATGAAAACGCAAGACTGGAAGTGACCGCCGCCTGTAAAATGTGCAAGATGTGTCTGAAAAATGGACCAGCTGGCGTGCTCGTTCTGGAAGAAGATGAGAAAGTCGCGATTGATAAAAGCTTATACAAAGGCATTGCCGTTTATGTCGATCACATCGAAGGCAAGATTCATCCAGTTACCCTGGAACTGATTGGCAAGGCCCGAGAACTGGCCGCTGTGATCGGTCATCCGGTTTACGCACTCTTTATGGGCACCAATATCACCGCCGAAGCCAGCGAACTGTTAAACTACGGCGTCGACAAGGTATTTGTTTACGATCAACCGGAACTCAAACATTTTGTCATTGAACCCTATGCCAATGTGTTGGAAGATTTCATTGAAAAAGTAAAACCGTCTTCGATTTTAGTCGGCGCCACCAATGTCGGTCGCTCGCTGGCACCGCGAGTGGCAGCCCGTTACCGCACCGGTCTCACCGCCGATTGTACGATTCTGGAAATGAAAGACAATACCGATCTGGTACAGATTCGTCCGGCTTTTGGCGGCAATATTATGGCTCAGATCGTCACCGAAAACACGCGGCCGCAGTTCTGTACCGTCCGCTATAAAGTATTCAACGCGCCAGAACTCGTTAAAGATCCTTGGGGTAGTGTTGAGATTATGGAAATCGCGAAAGACAAACTGGTTTCCGCCATTGAAGTGCTGGAAGTCATTAAAAAAGAAAAAGGTCTGGATTTATCCGAAGCCGAAACCATTGTGGCGGTTGGCCGTGGCGTGAAATCCGAAAAAGACCTGGAAATGATTTATGAATTCGCTGAAAAAATCGGTGCCACTGTGGCCTGTACCCGTCCCGGGATTGAAGCGGGCTGGTTTGATGCCCGACTGCAAATTGGCTTAAGTGGCCGAACCGTTAAACCGAAACTGATCATCGCCCTGGGTATTTCCGGTGCCGTTCAGTTTGCTGCCGGGATGCAGAATTCCGAATACATTATTGCCATCAACAATGATCCCAAGGCGCCCATTTTCAACGTCGCTCATTGCGGGATGGTCGGAGATTTATATGAAATATTACCGGAACTGCTGGCCATGATTGCCGAACCGGAAGTGCTGGCAACAACAGAAACAATTGAAATGCCGCATGCAGCTGAAAAACCAGAAAGGATGGTTGTCTAAGATGAATTATAAAAAAGTGGAAGCAAATGATATTGCCTATTTAAAGAACCTGGTTCCAGCGGAACGGATCTTTGTGGGCAACGAAATCGGCGAAGATTTCAGCCATGACGAATTAGGCAGTATCCATTCTTATCCCGAGGTACTGATCAAGGTGACCACCACCGAAGAAGTGTCTAAGATTATGAAATACTCCTATGATCACACTATCCCAGTTGTTGTTCGTGGTTCAGGAACCGGCCTGGTTGGTGCCTGTGTCCCCTTATTTGGCGGGATCATGTTAGAAACCACCCTGATGAACAATATTCTGGAACTGGATACCGAAAACCTGACCGTTACGGTTGAACCCGGTGTACTGCTGATGGAACTGTCGAAATTCGTCGAAGAAAGCGATCTGTTCTATCCTCCTGATCCTGGTGAAAAATCGGCTACGATTGCCGGCAATATCAGCACCAACGCCGGGGGCATGCGAGCCGTGAAATACGGCGTCACCCGGGATTATGTCCGGGGTCTGACGGTCGTGTTATCCAATGGTGAAATCATTGAGCTGGGCGGAAAAATTGTTAAGAACAGCTCCGGTTACAGCCTTAAAGATCTGGTTATCGGCTCCGAGGGCACCCTCTGTGTGATTACCAAAGCGATCTTAAAGCTGTTGCCGCTACCGAAGATGACCTTAAGTCTGCTGATTCCCTTTGACAATATCAGTGATGCTGCTGGAATTGTCCCCAAAATCATCAAATCCAAGGCGATTCCGACAGCCATCGAATTTATGGAACGGCAAACGATCCTTTTTGCTGAAGATTTTCTAGGTAAAAAATTCCCGGATTCCAGCAGCAATGCCTATATTTTATTGACCTTTGACGGCAACTCCAAAGAACAGGTGGAAGCCGAATACGAAGTCGTCGCCAACCTCTGTCTGGCCGAAGGCGCCAAGGATGTCTACATCGTCGATACCGCTGAGCGAAAAGATTCGGTCTGGTCAGCCCGGGGTGCCTTCCTGGAAGCCATCAAAGCCTCGACCACCGAAATGGACGAATGTGATGTCGTCGTGCCGCGAAACCGGATTGCTGAGTTTATCGAATTTACCCATGAGCTGGCCGCCGAAATGGATGTCCGGATCCCCAGCTTTGGTCATGCCGGCGATGGTAACCTCCATATTTACGTCTGTCGGGACAAGCTCGATCAGGCCGAATGGGAAGCCAAGCTGGAAGAAGCCATGGATCGGATGTATGCCAAGGCGCTGACCTTTAACGGGCTGGTTTCCGGCGAGCACGGCATCGGTTATGCCAAACGGAAATATCTGCTCAACGATTTTGGCACCGAGCATCTCGCCTTAATGGCGGGCATTAAACAAACCTTTGATCCCAAGAATCTGCTGAATCCTAAAAAAGTCTGTCAGATGTAGGGGGGAATATGGATAACTTGTTACTCTTTTTTATCGCCCTGATCCCGGTTTTGTGGCTGATTGTCTCCCTGGGGGTCTTAAAGATCCCCGGCTACAAAGCCTGTCCGATCGCCCTGGCGATCACGATTCTATTAAGTATCCTGGTCTGGAAAATGCCAGTGATCGACAGTCTCACCGCCGCGCTCGAGGGCGGCGCGATGGCGATCTGGCCAATTATGCTGGTCATTGTGGCGGCGGTGTTTACCTATAATCTGGCTACCTTTACCGGTGGTATGGAAGTCATCAAGAAAATGATGACCAGCATCTCCACCGATCAACGGATTCTGGTGCTGATCCTGGCCTGGGGTTTTGGCGGCTTTTTAGAAGCCATTGCCGGTTTTGGAACCGCGGTGGCGATTCCTGCCAGCATTCTGGCCGCGCTGGGGTTTAACCCGGTGTTTGCCGCTATTATCTGTTTAATTGCCAATACCACACCCACCGCTTTTGGCGCGATTGGTTTGCCGGTCAGTACCCTGGCCTCGGTTACCAATCTAAATGTAAACGATTTATCATTTACAGTCGCCTTGCAACTCTTTATCATGATTATTGTCGTGCCGTTCATTTTGGTGATGCTGACTGGCAAGGGCTTTAAAAGTCTCAAAGGCGTCGTGATTATTACTCTGATGGCTGGTCTATCCTTTGCATTGCCGCAGATTTTTGTGGCCAAATATCTGGGTGCCGAACTGCCAGCGATTGTCGGATCGGTGGTTTGTATGGCAGTCGTGATCGGCATGGCCAAGATCTTTTATAAGGATACTGCCGCCAAGAATGCTGAAAAAATCCCCTTCAAAACTGCCATTATGGCCTGGCTGCCGTTTATTCTGGTGTTTGTGATCATTATCCTCTGTTCGTCATTGTTCCCGATGATTAATGGGGCGTTGAAACAGGTAAGTACCACGATTCAGATTTACACCGGGCCCCACGGGAAACCGATGACCTTCTTATGGCTGGCCACTCCGGGAACGCTGATTATCATTGCCACCTATTTGGCGGGATTGATTCAAGGCGTTAAATTTGGTCAGATTTCCAAAGTACTGGGAAACACCATGAAACAAATGAGCAAGTCAGCGATCACGATTGTCGCCATTGTCGCCCTGGCCAAGGTCATGGGTTACAGCGGGATGATTGGTGTCATTGCCACGATTCTAGTGCTGATTACCGGCGATTTTTATCCGCTGATTGCCCCGCTGATTGGTGCCCTGGGAACCTTTGTTACCGGCAGTGATACCTCCGCCAACGTACTGTTCGGTGGACTACAGGTTGAAGCCGCCAACGCGATTGGCATGAGCCCGTATTGGCTAGCCGCCGCTAACACCGCTGGCGCCACTGCTGGTAAGATGATTTCGCCCCAAAGTATCGCCGTCGCTACTGCGGCTACCGGTATTATTGGCAGTGAGGGTAAGATCTTACAGGCCACTTTGAAGGTCTGTGCCATCTATGTTATCGTCATTGGGCTGGTGGTATATTTTGGAGCCCCGCTCTTTGAAGGTCTGCTAAGTACCTTTGGATAAACCGCATGTCAAATAACGGATTGTAATTAATGCATTGAAACTAACGCATTGTATTTTACGCATTGTATATAAATAAAAGAAAATTGAATAAGAGTAACCATCCAAAAAAGTTAAGACATTAGCGGAATGCAGAATTTCGCTAATGTCTTTCGTCTAATCAGAAAGGAAAAAAATATGCAAATCAATTTACCCTATGGAAAAGAAAAACAAGTTCTTAATGTCGATGAAGCCAATCTCAACAGTCTGCTCGTGTCACAGATCGAAGACTATCATCCCGGCAAATCCCAAACCGAGCTGGTCAGTGCAGCGATCGAGAATCCTTTTGCTTCAGAAAAACTATGTCAGTTAGCGATTGGCAAGAAAAAGATTGTCATCATCGCCAGTGACCATACCCGGCCAGTGCCGAGTAAAATTATTATGCCGCTGATGCTAAAAGAAATCCGCAAGGGCAATCCCGATGCAGAGATCACCATTTTGATTGCCACCGGGTTTCATCGCCTGACCACCCGGGAGGAACTGGTGGGGAAATTTGGCGAAACTATCGTCGATACCGAAAAGATTGTCGTCCATGATTCCGGCGATGACAACAGCCTGGTTAAAATCGGCACCCTGCCCTCTGGCGGCGAGCTGATCATCAACCGGTTGGCGGCCGAAGCCGATCTGCTGGTTTCCGAAGGCTTTATTGAACCCCATTTCTTTGCCGGTTTTTCCGGCGGCCGCAAAAGTGTGTTGCCGGGCATTGCCAGTCGGGTCAGTGTCCTGGCCAATCATTGCGGCGAATTCATTAACCACCCCAACGCCCGCACCGGCGTGATTGAGGGAAACCCACTCCATATTGATATGCTCTATGCGGCCAGAACTGCCAAACTGGCCTTTGTGGTCAATGTGGTCATCAATTCGGAAAAAGAAGTCATCCATGCGGTGGCCGGGGATTGTGATGCCGCCCATATTAACGGCCGGGAGTTTCTGGAAAAACTCTGCAAGGTTCAGGCCACTCCCAGCGATATCGTCGTCACCACCAATGGCGGTTACCCCCTGGATCAGAACATTTATCAGGCCGTTAAAGGAATGACCGCCGCCGAAGCCGCCGTCAAGCAAGACGGGGTGATCATCATGCTGGCCAAGTCCAACGATGGCCACGGCGGCGCGGCCTTTTTCAATACCTTCTGGGATGAAAAAAATCTGGAAAAGATGTTGGCCGGTTTTGTCAATACCCCCGCGACGAAACCATCCCCGATCAGTGGGAAGCCCAAATTCTGGCGCGGATCTTATTAAAGGCCAAGGTGATTTATATCTCGGCCGCCCCGGATGAAATGATTAAGGAGTTTCAGATGACCCCGGCGAAGGATGTGCAGGAAGCATTGGCATTGGCAAGAAAGTATCTAAATAATGAGCAGGCTACCGTTACGGTTATCCCGGATGGGGTGGCGGTGATTGTGGAATAAAGAGAATAAAAAAAGATGACACTTAGGTGTCATCTTTTTTGTGGTTTGGTGGTAACTATCGGTTGACGAAAGCTTCCAAGTTTGCTAAGTCGCCAAGGTATTATAAATCGCCTTGATAAGAATCGACAGGTCCATCTAAAAGCAAAAATGATTTTAAATGAATACCAAAGATAACGCAGTCGGGATTGTTGAGAATGTCGTTTAGTTCTGGATGAGCTAGGGCTAAATGCGTCTGGATCATTTGGGTTTCAGAATCTGCCAAGGGTTGGAAAAGTCCTTCAAAAGTAATAGAGACAATATTTCCCGCGGTGTTGGTGCCGCGGTTCTGGCGGGTATCAACCAAAACACTGACCCGGGGATTAACCAGAAGATTTTTGTATTTCCGGGATTCCAACGTGGATACTATGTAAAGAACGTTGAGATCATCCATCATGATATAGGTCATCAACGAGCAATGGGGATTTCCGTTTGATTCGGTACATAAAACACCGAGGGTGTTTTCGCGAAGAATTGTTGCAACTTTAGCTAACATTTTATCACCTTTCATCAGGCCAAAGGAAGTGGATCGGGAACCCGACCTCTTGACCGGTTAAATAAATTTGGGTTGATTTGATTGAAAATGTCCGGGGTGCCAACTTTATTTTTTCATTATATCAGATATTGAGGGTGTTTTTCTGTCAACTTCTGTTATTAATAAGCTCAAATGGTGGTATTTTAATAAAAAGTAATTTTGCAAATATTTTGTCACCTAAAAGCTCTGGCTGATCGGGATAAAGATTGCTAGACTTTTGTTTTTTGTCTACTAAATGCAATAAAATTTTATTCTTTGACATTTGATAAATAAAGTGAATATAAGTAAGCAGCGTGGCGAATAACTGTTATTTCTTCTAGCCATTTAAGCGGCTGAGGCGTATAATTAAAAGATAATGTTAAAACCCAAAATGATCAGTTCGTTTAAAACTTTCCGGGTAACATCAGTTTTGAAGAAACCCTCTGGAAATCAACCGATAAAATATGCGGCAGCACGGTCGACAGCGAATACAAACACGTGATGATGGACAATCGTTATGCCTGGCCGGAAATCGACAAACGGCAGCTGGGTGAATTGATTGATTTGATCTCCATCATCAAACTCTATGATATCGGCGAAAAAGATCTGCTGGGCCAGGTTTATAAATATTTTCTCGGCCAGTTTGCCAGCGAAGAAGGCAAGGATAGCGACGAATTCCCCCCAGCGTCGCAAAAACCTGGTTGAGATGATCGAACCTTACCAGGGCCGGGTATACGAAATAATTATGCAGAGATTGTTACAATAAAATTGTCGCCCAAAGTTGCTGTATATAAGGGTATGCAACCTTGATTTGAGGCATGCAGAAGTGGAAGCCAGGATTGCTCGGTTATTTATATATATACAAGACATTATTACCAATAAAATGACTTTTATTAGTGTGAAACTGGAGGTTGATTAATGTTCATAAACACGCATTCTCGCGAAGCAATGGTGCAGGGAATCTGCAATTATTTTAAAATTAATTCAAGTGAGCTTGCTGTTGTTTTTGAAGAAGCAGAGAAAAAGTCATTGAAAGAACATTATTTAGATGGTGAAATATTCAACAATATCATTAACAATTTTGTGGATAAAAAAATGCCTAATATTTGTGTAGATCAAGTTTTATTTTTCCATTTAAGTCGTAGGTTGAATTCCACAAAGGACAATCATAACGGAAAAAATCTCTATGACTTATTATCAACAGAAAATGAAATAACTGAATTTTTGAAAAACCATGATGTTGAGTTTGTAACTGTAGATAGACATTTTGAACTGATTTATAAGGGAAGAGAAGTACCCTTAACTGATTCAAACAAAGTTCACGTACCATATTTAAGAAGAAGGTTAGGTTATAATGTTAACTGCATTGACTATTGTTTTAATGGCTTTTTATTGAAAGACATATTGCATAAAAATGCTTATGCAAAGCAGCTGTTTAGGGGACCAGAATTTATGAGTGTGCTAGCATCGTTTCTAAAAAGAGAGGATATATTAACTGACTATTTTGAAAATAGCAAGTACTATTGTTTTGAATATTGTATACCACTGGAAACAGTTCGTTTTGATAGTGATGAGAATTTAACGGACAAAGAGAAGCCGAGATATTTACTAAATCAAATATTATATAGGTTATACGACTACTCTGCGTCAGAAGGTCGAAAAATATTTGATTATAATAATCCAATAATGAGATTAAAAGAAAATGATACTATGGACGAACAAAGTTTTATATCAATCGAAGAAATCACTGAAGATAAGTTTAGATAATGATTTCGAAAAGCCCCTCATTGTTGATTACAAAGCCAGCGATGAGAGTCTTACTTTGTAGTTGTCCTCAGGCATGAATTTCCATTCCGAGCTTTACTGAATTAGGTTCAGTAAAGGTTGGGGTTTTATCTAACTTAGTAAAAAGAGGAGTATAAAAGTGTGGAAGAATGAGTATATGAAGCTTTGTTTTGAAAGCATAACTCTTGACGACATTTCAGCTGGAATGGAATTAAAGTTTAAACATATTCCTTCTAAGCTTTATAGGTATAGGCCATTCAATGAGTTTTCCCTTGATGAAATCAGTAAAAATTATGTTAGATTAGTTTCTGCTAAGAAGTTTAATGATTTATTGGATACACGTGGAACAATTGATATATATAATCAATTCTTGAAGAAAAATTTAGGAATGAAAACGAATTTTGAAAATCATTTAAAAAAACACTTTGACTTTAAAGAAGTTCAAGCTATGCTTGGCGCTGATGATTGGTTCGAAGAAATACTAAAAGGTGTTAGTAAAAAAGTAGCAAAAGAGAGTAATCTAAGTGAAATGGAGTGCAAAGCGAACATAAGTCACATAATAAAGCAAGAGACTAATAAATTAAACGATGCTTTTGGTGGTTTAGGACACTATACTACGCGCTGCAGCTGTTTTTCTGAACGTAACGATAATTTAGCAATGTGGTATCATTACGCTAATCAATATTCAGGTATTTGTATTGAATATGATATGTCCCAATTTGATATCTTAAACATTCGAAGTAGATTTATGTATCCAGTAATTTATTCAGAAATATTGCCGGATATCAATGAACAAATAAAAAATTTTAAACTACAAAATGCAAATCTATATACTTGGGTAGCTTTACACAAAAAGATGGAATGGAACTATGAAAACGAGTGGCGATTAGTGTTTAATGGTATTTATAAAGAAGATACAAATCTTTATTTTCCAGCAATTTCGGCAATTTACTTAGGCAATAAGATTGAAAACGAAAACAAAAAACGAATTATAAATCTTGTGAGAAATGAAAATATTAATATTTACAATATGATACTAGAGAACAATTCTATTTTATTTACAAAATAGAAACTTTATAAATTTGAACAGACAGATTCGTTTATTGCCATCAAAAAAGCGCGGTTTTGATGTGCCCTAGTAGCCAGGTAACACTTAACTTATAACGCTCAGAGTTGCGGCATCATCGTGCGTGATCCGGTTATTTCGAGCAACTGTTATAGGGAACACATTGGGACGGAGGTTTTGTGCAACCCTGACAAGAGCTGCTAGTTCGGCATTTTTGACATAAAGTTGCATATAATTAGCGTTGGTGGTACCTGTCACTTAACATATTCAACTTAACTTATTGGTCTGGGGTTTGAATATGGAATCAGTCATAGGGTCGCTGTTATTGTCTGCAAAAGTTATCACAGCGTCCGACGCCAAGCGATTGATGAATTGATCAATGAATTGACAGAGAATTAGAAAGGAGCAAAAATGGACAAAACGAATAACATCATCCGCAGTTCTGCAGCTGAATATCTGACCTTTATTACCGCCACTGGCGAAAGTGACGTTAATGCGATCTATGCCGACGAAGATGTTTGGTTATCGCAAAAAATGATGAGTGTGCTGTATGATGTCAATGTACGTACCGTAAATGATCATTTAAAGAAAATATTTATGGAGAATGAGTTAGAGGAAACCTCAGTTATCCGGAATTTTCGGATAACTGCATCAGACGGCAAAAACTACAATACCAAGCATTATAACTTATCGGCGATTATTGCGGTTGGTTATAAAGTGAATTCAGAGAAGGCCGTTCAATTTAGGAAATGGGCAACTGAAATCGTCAAGGAATTTACAATCAAAGCTTATGTTATGGACGATGAACGGTTGAAAAATAATGGTACGATTCTAACGAAGGATTACTTCGAAGAACAATTAGAGCGGATTCGTGAAATTCGTTTGAGTGAAAGACGTTTCTATCAAAAAATTACCGATATTTATGCGACCAGCCTTGATTATGACAGAAGTGCTGCCACGACTAAACGTTTTTTCGCCTCCGTTCAAAATAAACTTCATTGGGCGATTCATCAGGAAACGGCGGCTGAGATAATTTATAACCGGGCGGACAGCGAAAAAGAAAATATGGGCTTGATGTCCTGGAAAGATGCGCCTGCTGGTAAGATTCAGAAATTTGATGTGGTGGTGGCTAAGAATTATCTGACCGAAAAAGAAATGACGCAGCTGGCCCGTTTGGTTAATAGTTATTTGGATCTGGCAGAAGATTTTGCCCTCCGCGAAATTCCGATGACAATGAGTGACTGGGAAGAGCGGCTGAATGCATTTTTAAAACTTACCGATCGTGACGTGCTTAATGATGCTGGAAAAATCTCGGCTGCTATCGCTAAAAATAAAGCACTAGCAGAATTTGAAAAATATCGGGTAAAACAGGACTTAACTTACCAGTCAGATTTTGATCGCTTGATTGAAGGTGCCGAAAACGACTAATCGAACGAACCATACGATCAGCCTATAGCCTATATAATAGGTGCGTAGTTTAACAGAAAGGAGAGCATTATTAAAAAGTTATTATCTAAGCGATTGCTATTTATCATACCTGGAATTGTGGCATATATACTTAATAAATATGCACAGAATCATCCGGATTGGGCGGAACAATACAGTCGGTCAGTATACCCGGTGTTATCGAATGCCGTGGGTTTTTTACCTTCGTTTGTGAAAATTTCTGTTGGTGAATGGCTGGTGGTATTGGCTTTATTGTTTTTGCTGTTATATATTGTTTATTATGTTCATAAGGTGATCATCAGTAAAGGGACCCGTTGGATGGAAGTTTATCAAGGTGTGATAGGCATTGTCGCGATGGTTAGCATGACATATTTTTGTTTTACTGTTTTGGGTGGATTAAACTATCATCGAGATTCTTTCTTATCATATACCGAATATCATGAGGAAAAATACAGTGTGGATGAACTGGCAAATTTGTGTCAGTCACTTGCCGATGACATGGGACTGGTAAGAGCGGAACTAGGAGACAATATGGACCTTTTAGTCCAGGCTCCAGATGATTTTGATTATTATGCACAACACGCAGTGCTGTCACTGCAAATGTTGTCAAAGCAGTATCCCGTTTTGGAGCGGTCTTTATATTCCATACCAAAACCAGTGGTGGTCTCAAAACTGATGTCTCGGGCAGGTATCGAAGGTATTTTTTTTCCTTTTACTTTGGAATCGAATATCAATGTTGACATGCCAGATTTCATGCTACCTGCCGCAATGACCCATGAACTGGCACATCAGTGCGGTTTTATGCAAGAGGATGAGGCGGGTTTTATATCCTATCTGGCATGCACGCAGCAGGATGAACCAATGTTGCGTTATAGCGGACTTTTTCTGGCGTTTGATTATTCCATATCAGCACTGGAGAACGTTGATCCGGATAAGGCATTGGAGATAAAGTCCAGTCTGTCACAGCAGGTCCAGCATGACCGGATGCAGAGTGATCAGTATTGGAACAAGTATGATGGTATTATTTCTAATGTTTCAACGCATGTCAATGATGTCTATCTGAAGGCGAATAACCAGACAGACGGTGTGAGTAGCTATAATAAAATGGTAACTCTGTTGTTGGCGGAGCAGCGCTATAAACTGTCGAGAACATCCCTAACTTTGAGCGAAAAAAATTAGACCAGACAGAATTTTTGAGGTTAATGATTGTGAAATAATGTTAAAACAGTGTTTATAATGAAAAATAATAGTGCTATCAAACGAATCACAATTCCCCCAAATAGCGGCAGGATGCCGACATACGGTTGGTCTAAAATCAAACGGACTGGTTGTAGTAAGTGATAATGACGATGACCAATGTGAGGTAAGACTCAGTACCTAATAGAAAAAGGAGAAAATGATGAGTAAATTCGCTGTAATTGACACAGAAACCACATGGAATGATGCGGTGATGTCCATTGGGATTGTCATCGCCGACTCGGTGACCTTTGAGTTGATTGACAAACGCTATTACATCCTCACGCCCTTTAAAGATCACGGCGGGATGTATACACACGCCCTATATACCAAAGGCATCAAGCCGGACCTTGAGTGTTCACGGGAAAAGGTAATGGCCGAATTACAGCATTTTCTTTCAGATCATGGAGCCACGGCGATGTTTGCTTACAACGCCGCGTTTGACTGCCGGCATCTGCCAGAATTACGACATTTGTCCTGGTATGATATTATGAAGGTTGCGGCCTATCGACAGCACAATCCCTGCATCCCGAATGGTGCCGAATGCTACGGCACTGGCAGACTGAAGCGCGGCTACGGTGTGGAGCGCATCTACCGGATGTTAAGTGCGGAGTTGGAATATTGCGAGTTGCATAATGCGCTGACTGACGCGATGGACGAGTTGACGATTATGAAGCTGCTTGACCACGAAATCGGTAAATACGCCGTGGCAAGGATCTAAGTAGAAACATGTGAAGAAAAATTTTATGGATTAAGAAGGGGAAGTAGCGGTGACAGATAAAAATACAAAAGCAATGAGAACGGACTATCAAGCAATTTTTGAAGAAGCATATCATTTGATGGATGAAGCGATCATAGCGGGTAATTGTGGTGAATTATGTGGCTATCATTGTTGCCGCCGTAACGATGCCGACGGTAAGCGATTGGGCATGTATTTATTACCCCTTGAATATGAATATATGCAATGTGAGGTCGTTCCCGATTACGATCTGCACAGTCATCAGCAGTATAATATGCCCCCTAAAATCAAGAAATATTATTATATATATTGCCATCTGGCAGAAGGGTGCATGAGAGACCATCGCCCCATTCAATGCCGGACCTACCCATTTGAACCCCATCTCGAAAATGGTGAATTCTCACTTGTGATTGAAAAAGAGCAGATTCATGGCTGTGTACTGATTGAACGAATGCCAGAATGGCGCCAGGCCTTTATCGATGGTATTTATAATGGGTGGCTTGAACTGCTGAAGATCCCAATCATTAAATATCATATTGAATATTTTTCAAAAGAACGAATCGCAGCAAATAACATGATGAAACACTATTTCAAGTAGCTATGATAATCCGAATGAATAAGTACGCTTTGGCGGAGCTAGTCACTTAGCTTGTCCTATTAACTGATTGCATTGAGTGTTGCTTCAGCTGTCATAAAGACGTTGCCTCGACATATAAAGAAGTCCACCCGTAACGTGTGACAAACAAAGTAACCAGTGTCAAAAACTAAGATCCGAAATAATTATTTTAAAAAATTACATCGAAAGAAGGTGTGGCTATGCGAGAAACGCATCTGATTAAAAGCCGGCAAACGTGTAAACTTGGATTGATCATTGTCATTCGGCAGCTTTTTCCTCAAGAATCGCTTAAAACCGCTTATTCAATTATGGAAGGCGTGTTTTGTCGGTTTGCCGATTCCGCAATTTCAATCAGAGAAGTCTATCAGATTGAAAAGAAATTAAACGAATGGATTTTGAGCAATCCGGAGATTGACTTTTTGAAGCATCAGGGCGGCTACTACTTTTATCAGGTCGAGGGCTATGTTGTGAAAATGATTTATCCCTGCGAAACAAACGTTAAAAATATGGATTCTTTTTGTGTGATTCCTTATGCCGACGGTTTTATTGTCGACTTTGGAGACATTGACCGCGATTGCAACATTTCGTTGATTCCGCCGGATAAACTCTCGGCCATGTATGATAAGACTCAGCAATGGCTGAAAAATATTAATATCGAGTTGCTTAATGATGTTAACGACTTTGTCGTCAGCAGCGCCAGTCTGAAACTGCTGGGGATGGCTGAAGCCCTGCATGAAAAGGAGATATCCGATATTGCCGTGATGATTCTGCAGCAGCAGCGGGCCCTGCGGGTCTTGCTGATTTCCGGACCATCTTCTTCGGGGAAGACGACCTTTGCGCAACGATTATCGACCCAGTTGAGTGTGAACGGACTAAAACCGGTTACGCTATCGATGGATGATTATTTTGTGAACCGGGAAGAGACGCCCCTTACTGAGGACGGCAAGCCAGATTTCGATTGCCTGGAAGCGTTGGATCTCCCCTATTTACAGCAGCAACTTAAAGAACTGATCGATGGAAAAACGATTGAAACACCGATCTTTGATTTCAAAACCGGCCATCGTTCCACCCAAACAAGACGACTAAAAGTTGGCCATGATGAAATACTGGTGGTCGAAGGGATCCATGCATTGAATCCGGTATTGTTTTTAGGGATCAACCGGAACATGCTCTTTAAAGTCTATCTCAGTTCGCTTTTTCAATTAAATTTCAACCTGGAAAACCGTGTGCCAAGTTCAGAAGTGCGGCTGATCAGACGCATTGTCAGAGGCGACCAATTCCGCGGGACCCATCCCGAGGATACCTTGGATCAGTGGGAAAATGTCCGGCGCGGGGAGTATCAAAACGTGTTTAAATTCCAGGAAGAATCGGACGTGATGTTCAATTCGAGCCTGCTTTACGAATTAAATGCCATGCGAACGTTTGCCGAAGCATCCTTAACTAAAATAGAGGATCACAGCCCCTATGCGAAAACCAGGGACCGTCTGCTTAATATTCTATCCTTCTGTGAGCCAATGAATACGGAGAAAGTCCCTTTTAATTCAATATTGCGTGAATTCATCGGTGGTAGCATCTATTTTGACTAATAACGAAAAATATGAACCAGACAATATGACATGGGACTTTTTGAACGTCATATAAAGCGCTTTAAAAAAAAACTGATAAAATCAGCACATTCGGGTATGAAAAAATCACTAGTTAGAATCTTGAAGATTTTTGAAAGGAATGAAGAAAATGTTAAAAAAACGCTTAACCGTTGTTATCCTCAGTATATTGTTGGTGCTTGTTCCGCTTTCGGGATGTGAAAAAAACTCAGCTCAGAGCCAGACCTATGAAAAAACCATTGCCACAGCCCGGACTGAAATATGGAAGGAAATCAGCGGTCGAGGGGCTGCCAGTGCGACCATTGCGATTATGGAAAATGGCAAAATTGTTTATCAAGAAGGTTTTTCCAAGGCCAATCGCCTGACGGCCAAAGATGTTGATACCCATACCCAATATAATATTGGTTCGGTCAGCAAGGTCTTCACGGCGGCAGCGATCATGCAACTGGTGGAAGCCGGGAAGCTGGAGCTCGACAAACCAGTGGTCGACTACCTGCCGGACTTTACCATGAAGGACAGCCGCTATCGCGTTATCACCGTGCGGATGCTCCTTAATCACTCCTCGGGCCTGCCGGGGACCATGCTCTCAAACGGCTTTGCAACGGAAAAAGATCCTAATTTTCTGACGAATTTTATGGCCTATCTGGCCAATAGCAGTTTAAAGGATGACCCTGGTGTGGTCAGTGTTTACTGCAATGATGGCTTTACCCTGGCGGAGGTATTGATCGAAAAAATTTCGGGCCAGCACTATGCTGACTACCTCGAGACTCATTTTTTTTCAAAAGCCGATATGACTGACAGCAGCTGTTCCTTTAAGGACGGGAACGATAATATTGCTTTAAAGTACAATAACGAGGATGGCTCAGCCCTGCCTCAGGAAATCATCAATCTGATCGGCACCGGGGGGATTTCCTCGACGGCAGCCGATTTGTGCCAATTTGGCAATGCCCTGCTAAGTGATAAACTTTTGAGTGCAGCCTCCTTTACCGAGTACACCAGTCCCCAGTATGGCCCGGAAACGGTGCCTTCGGGAACGCCCACCGACAACTACGGACTGGGCTGGGATATGGTGGCGGTGCCGACCTTTGCCGAACAAGGGGTAACGGTGATTGGTAAAAACGGGGCGACCTTCCAGTACGCGTCCCAGCTTTATCTGATCCCTGAAGCCAATCTTTCGATTGCCTTGATTTTTGCCGGCACCGCCAATGTCGCTGGGATTGCTGATAAAATAACCCAGACCCTGTTAGAAGAAAAAGGGATCATCCCGGCGAATGAAACCGCTGCTAAAACCATCACTCCGACAGCTATTCCCAATGACATTCTCGATTTTGCCGGATACTATGGTGACAGCGGCAGTATCATTAAAATTGACTTTGATCAGCAGGCAAACGCCCTGGTTTATCAACAATTTGATGGTCAGTCCTTTGTGACCGCGGCAACCTATCCCTATCTGGGGGACGGTTATTTTGATATGCAGAATGATCAGTGGCTGTCCTTTTCAGAAAATTTTGGTAAAAAATTGATCCTCCAGTCGATGGCCCACACCACCTATGGAACGGTGATTGGCGAAGACATTAAAGCCAACAATCCAGTTGATACCAGCCGCTTTGAAGGCAAACGATGGCTTCCGCTGAGTCTCAGTGCCACTGATTTTACCACCTTTTCGGCAGCAACCGGGAGCATCCCGGAACTCCCCGGGACTATTTATTTCGGCAGTGATGGCAGCTATACTCCGTATCCTCTGAAGGATCAAAACACCGGATATATGAATCTGGCCTATGCTCGGGATCTCTGTGAACCCATCATCACAGAAGAAAACGGCAAAACAACGATGACCGCGATGAGCCATACTTTGCTCGATACTGCCGATATTCCCGGTCTTCAAAAGGCTGAGACAATCAGGATTGAAAAAAGCGGTGAAAATGTCATAAGGCGGCTCGATGCCGATGGCAGCTTTGGGATAACCTTGCCGGAAGGTGGTCGTTTGATCATCTACGATCCATCGTTAGCGGTTGTCTACGATACCCTCTACGGCGAAATTAAGAACGTTCCGGTAACCGCCGGATCCTATGTGATGTTTATCGGAACTGAGGGCGAAAGCTTCCCCTATGAATACACCGTATAATTATGGCCATCCGATCCTGTTTTACAACTGTTTTTATAAAAGAAGAAAAGATTGAAGTCAGGTGATTTTCGATGAAAAAGTATAAAAATGAATGACTTACTGTGTTATGCTAATTATTTATTGCTTAATGGTCCCTTTTCCAGCCGCAAGATGATCATTATAACAATGCTGGTTGTTTTACTATCAATAACGATGGTAGTTCTTAATAAAGAAAAATGGACAGCCCAGGAAAAATGGTTTAAAACAGCGATCTGGTTTTATTTCTATTTGATATTTTTATACACGTTTCTGTCAAGAACTGGAAAAAGTCAAATTGATTATAACTTGACGCCATTTTGGTCTTATCAATATATTTTTTCGACCCATGACTTTAGAATTGTATTGGAAGTGCTGGGGAATTGTTTGATGTTTATACCGGTGGGGATTTTAGTGCCCTGGGCATATGAACGTATTTTACATGAAGATGAAGTAAAAAAACGGAATACGGTGATCCTGTTCGGATTGATTGTTTCGGTTTCGGTGGAGTGTCTGCAACTGTTTACTAGAACAGGATTATTTGAGTGGGACGATATTTTCCACAACATGATTGGGTTGCTTGTGGGGTACGGGGTTTACCTTTTACTGAAGGGCAAACATTTTGGAACGGTGTACCGATACTTTTTACCGATGATTGGGGTGGGATTGGCATTGATGATTGTGATGATGTAAAAGGAGAATTTGTGGATGGAATCAAACACATTATCTAAGCATATAATGCTCAGAAGAATTGTCCCCTGATCCTAGTTGCCAGTCCAAAATGAACTGCGGTTTTAAAAAATGGAGAACGTGAAGAAAGGAACAACCATGCAGGATAGAATTAGTTTATGCGGAGATAATTGCACCTATTGTCCCCGTTTTAATGCCCATACAAAGGAAGAATTACAACAGGTTGCTGAATTGTGGTACCGCCTGGGATGGCGGGATACAATTGTTTCAGAAGATGATATAAAATGTCCTGGCTGCAATCCCAATAAGCAATGTCCCTATAATCTGATCGATTGCACCTGGGAACATGAAGTAAAACATTGCCGTTCGTGTTTTGAATACCCGTGTCAGAAAATTGAAAGGATGCTGAAAAAATCCAGAGAATTCAAATTAATGTGTCAAGAAAAGTGCGCCGATCAGGAATATGCAGTTCTTGAAAAAGCTTTTTTTGAAAAGCACATTAATTTAGGAAAAGAAGACTAAGCTTGAGGTTGGTGAACGAAAAGGACAGCGTTGTATTTTGGGTTGGTGCAGTGTCAAATTTACCAGATGATTCTGACTGAACTGATGGTGTCAGGAACACATAACTTATTCAAAAACCAACAAAAAGAGCCGGGATTATCCCGGCTCTGATCCCGGACGGGACGTCAAACGCCGCCGGAAAATTACGAATTAGATTTGCTTAAGTCTATTATTAAAATAAAAACTTACTTTACCACTTTCTCGACCGCAACCATAATTTCCTCAAACAGATCTGGTTCCCAGGCACTGCGGCCGATGAACAAGCCATCGACATTTTCCAACTGAGCATAGTCGCTGGCATTATTAATATTGACGCTGCCTCCAAAAAGAAGGGGAACATCGTTACCCGCAGTTCCGAAAAGATCAACGAGAACACCTCTTAAAAAGTCATGGATTTCCTTGACATAAGGCATTTCAGCGGGCGTACCATTGACGCCAATTGCCCAGACGGGTTCATACGCGATCCAGAACTTGCCGATGGCATCGCGAGAAACATTCTTCAAAGCAATTTTGAGTTGTTTGGCCAGCATTTCTTTTGAGACATGATAGCTTTTGTCTTCAGCCTTTTCGCCAATGCAAATCAGCGGTATAAAACCATGTTTCAAAGCTGCTAATGTTTTAAGATTGACGGTTTCGTCAGTTTCATTAAAATATTGACGACGCTCACAATGGCCGATTTCAATAATATCCAGACCAATTTCTTTGAGCATTACTGGGGAGATCTCACCAGTAAACTGACCGGCATCTTCATAATGCATATTTTGAGCGCCCAGTTCAAGAGCACTTTTTTTCGAATCAATTAGTTCTTTTATTTTCCAAAGATGTGTATAGGGGGGGATGATGAAAATTTCTAACTGAGCATGCTTTTCAATAACCGTGATCAGTTCATCAGTATATTTAGTCGCTTCAGCCAGAGTTTTATTCATCTTCCAATTAGTGCCGAGTAAAAACTTTTTCATAATTAACCTACTTCAAATATGTTTTTTCGAGGCTACGCATTTTTTCAACTTTTTTGGTTGAACCACCGCCCTGAAAATCACTTTTTAACCATGCTTCGGCAATCATTTTTGCCAGCTCAGTGCCAATCACCCGAGCCCCCATGGTCAAGACATTAGCGTCGTTGCTTTTAGCAAGCCGTTCAGCGGAATAGACATCATGACAGGTGCCAGCAAAAACACCGGGGACCTTATTGGCCATCATAGCAACACCGAGACCGGTTCCACAAAAGATAAAACCGCGATCATATTCTTTACTCCTAATCGTTTCGGCAAGATTAAAGGCAATTTCAGGATAATCGCAATCATGAGTTGCAGAATACTCTAAATCGGTGATATCATAACCAGCCTTTTTTAAATAATTAAAAATCTCATTTTTAAATTCGATGGCAGCATCGTCACAGTCAACAACAATTTTCATTACAAACCTCCTGAACATTTTTAATTGTGTAAAAATACTTTTTTTTTAAGGTATTTTTCCTAATCCTACGATATTATTATTACATAGATTATGGCGAATGTAAAGGATATAATCGTTTTCACTAATTAGAAATTAAGTAAAAGTAATTTGATTAAATAGAGATTATGTAATATTAACAAAACGATAAGAAGGAGGCTTCAATGGAAAAGACACAACGGATTATCATTAAGAATAAAAATGGTCTTCATACACGAGTGGCAGCAATGGTTGCCAGACAATCACAGAAGATTGAAAAAATATGGGATTGCCAACTTTATCTGCGCAGAATTAATTCTCAGGAGGGGGTACCTTGTAACAGTGTTTTGCCGTTGGTCTCGTTAAAAGTAAAGAATGGTGAACTGGTGGAGGTTTATAGTCATGATTCAGGAAGTGATGAAGCCGTTTATAAACTGGCTTCTTTTTTAGGGCAAACAGCGGAGCTGGAAGTCCCAGAAAATGAGGTGATTGACAGTATTTTACAGGAAAATACCTTAGCCAGTGAAAAAATTTTTGAAAGTATCAATAATGGCCTCATAGCGATGGACAGCAATGGCATTATCAATATTTTTAATCGTGCGGCAGAAGAAATCACCGGAATTAATGCGAAAGATATTATCGGTAAAAAGGGTGATGAGTGGGTGCCGAATTTTAATTTAACGGATTTGCTTTATTCAAAAAGAGAAAATCTTGGTTTTAAGCAAAAAATTGGTGAAAAATGGGTAATAACAAACAAGAGTCCCATCATTGTTGATGAAGAGGTAGTTGGTGGTGTTGTTGTATTTCAGGATATTTCCCAAATAGAGGAATTATCTTGGGAACTTCACAGTGTTAAAGAGTTGAAAGAAAAGCTGAATAATATTCTTGAAACAGTTGATGATGGAATCTGTATGATTAACCGGTGTCAGGAAGTTACTTATGTCAATCATCCTTTTGTTAAAATGTTTAAAAAGGAAGGGACACAGGTATTAACACGAAAAATACATGAACTTTTTCCAAAAGAAAAATTTGGAGAAGCCTTTTTTTTAGGAAAAGATGAGAATATTATCACAACAAAGGATGGTCGGGAATTCATTTTGCATGCCCGTCCGATTATCATTGAGTCAAAATTTAGAGGAAATGTTGTTGTGGCAAAAGAACTGACAGAAATTGCCAAGCTTGCCGATCGGATTGAATTATTGGCTCAAAAAACCCAGTTCTTACAGGAAGAGCTTGCCAAAAAAGAAGGACTTAATCAGTCTTTCAACAATATAGTTGGTAAAAGTGGCGCTTTAATTGAAAGTTTGACGGTAGCTTCGAAGGCATCACGAACGGATGCTGCTGTTTTGATTCGGGGAGAGAGCGGTACCGGAAAAGAAATGGTGGCAAGATCCATCCATCTGGCTGGTTCTCGAAGGAGCAAGCCGTTTGTTGGAATGAATTGCGCTGCTATTCCATCGAATTTGTTGGAGAGCGAATTGTTTGGGTATGAAAAGGGTGCTTTTACGGGTGCATATAAGGAAAAGCGGGGAAAATTTGAAATAGCAAGCGGAGGTACCATTTTTCTGGATGAAATCGGTGATATGGATAAAGCGATGCAGGCAAAACTTTTGAGAGTATTGCAGGAACAGGAAATTGAACGAATCGGTGGCGTTAAACCGATAAAAATAGATGTGCGGGTGATT
This sequence comes from uncultured Acetobacterium sp., assembly GCF_963664135.1. Classification (NCBI taxonomy): domain Bacteria; kingdom Bacillati; phylum Bacillota; class Clostridia; order Eubacteriales; family Eubacteriaceae; genus Acetobacterium; species uncultured Acetobacterium sp. The sequence continues at coordinate 3,173,622 of NZ_OY760905.1, forward strand.
GCAGCAACGAACAGTCCGCTTGAAGAAATGATGAAAGAGGGAACCTTTCGCAGGGATCTCTATTATCGTCTTAATGTGATCACCGTTTTACTTCCTCCTTTACGTCAGCGAAAGGGTGATATTCCCTTATTAGTGGAGCATTTCACGGAGAAAATAAGCAAAAAGTATGATTTGCCAAAGTGCGCGATTAAAAAAAATGCCTTAACGGCACTGGAACATTATCATTTTCCGGGAAATGTTAGAGAATTAGAGAATATGATTGAAGGTGGGATGACTCTTTCTAACACCGAATGGATTACACTTGATGATTTACCAAGCTATTTATGGGACGAAATTGATAATTTAAGAACAATAGAGAATACGTTTTCATTAGATGGGGATAATCTCCCCACTTTTGAGGAAATGGAGCGAACACTGATTGAGAAAGCGATAATAAAACATGGAAGTTTTCGAAAAGCCGGTCTGGCATTGGGTTTAGACCATAAAACGATTGCGAATAAAGTCAAAAAATATCAGCTTTAATAACAGGTTGGCATGAATATTGCTGTCATTATGATACCAGAACACATTTTAATTCTTAAAGTAGATTGCAAAAAAGTAGATCAAGATAAGTAGAATCGAACCAGCTTTAGAGATTAAGACATTTTGCAATACTAAGGGAAATTTTGAAGAAAGGAGGAAAAATAATGACAGGAGTAATTATTGTATCACATAGTGAAAAATTGGCAGAAGGTCTAAGAGATATTGTGATGGAAATGAATGATGGAAGTGTTGAAATTATTGCGGCTGGCGGCGCTGATGGTGGCCGCATTGGGACGAATACCCTAAAAATTAAAGCCGCGGTTGAAGCGTTAGCAGAACGCGATCATATTTTGATTTTTGTTGATCTGGGAAGTGCGGTACTATGTAGCGAAACGGCAATAGAAATGTTGGATGAAAGCATCCAGAACAAGGTTCATATCGTCGATGCACCATTGGTTGAAGGGGTTGTTGGAGGCGTTATTCAAGCAACCATTTGTAATGATTTAGAACAAATTATTGCAACAGCTAAGGAAGGCGCAAGTCTAAGAAAAATCTGCTAATGTGGGTATAATATCCCCATGTGGGTAATGTATCCCCGATTCAAGGCAACTAAACCTTGCGGAGTACCCATTTTAAAGGGTTTTATTCTGGCATGGTTCTTGCATACAGTAAACGTATACAATTTTTTTTCAGGAGGATGAAATGAAACGATTTATTAATGATCCCTATGATGTAGTTGAAGAGATGTTGGAAGGTTATGTTCTGGCCCACAAAGATTATGTGGAATTACTCACAGAAGGGGAAGCCCAGGGAAGAGTTGTTTTAAGTAAAGCCGCAAAGAAAAAAGACAAAGTTGGTGTTATCATTGGTGGTGGGTCAGGCCATGAACCATTATTTTTAGGTTACGTGGGACCGGGATTTGTTGATGCCGCAGTTATTGGCAATATCAACACTTCACCCTCTCCAGATCCTTGTTATGCTGCGGCAAAAGCAGTGGATACTGGAAAGGGCTGTATCTATCTGTATGGAAACTATGCCGGTGATGTAATGAATTTTGATATGGGTGCAGAAAAGGCAGATGAAGAAGATGGCATCCGAGTCGAAACAGTACTGACAACGGATGATGTCATTTCTTCAGAAAATATTGAGGACCGACGTGGTATTGCGGGGATGTTCTTTGTCTTTAAAGCCACCAGCGCCAAAGCTGATATGGGCGGAGATTTAGATGAAGTTGTCGCTGCTGCACAAAAATGTAATGGCGCAATGAGAACCATGGGGGTAGCAATGTCATCGCCAACCTTACCGTCAAAAGGTGGTCCAATTTTTGAAATGGAAGAAGGCGATATGGAAATCGGCATGGGGCTCCATGGCGAACCGGGAGTACGACGTGGAAAAATTGAACCAGCGGATAAGGTAGTTGATCAAATTATGGAACCAATTCTAGCGGACCTTCCTTATGTCGAAGGCGATGAAGTCTATGTAATGGTTAATAGTTTGGGTGCGACACCACTTCAGGATTTGCATATTTGTTTCCGTCGGGTTGCTCAAATTTTGGAAGCGAAAGGAATTACTATCTACAAATCAATTATTGGCTGCATAGCATCTTCTATGGATATGGCCGGAATGTCGATAACATTGGTTAAACTGGATGATGAATTAAAAGAATTACTTGACTATCCTTGTGATGCACCATATTTTACCCAGTTATAATAACATAAACAATTAATAAAAAATTCATGTAATAAATGAAAAACCGCGGACAGCCCATCAAATGGGTTTTCCGTGGTTATCGAACAGTTGATAAGTAAAAAAAAAAGAATCGATTGGATTATTCCATTTGCAACAATTGGATTATTTGTCCTTTAATCTATTATCAGGAGAAAAAATATGAGCGATTATATCTTGACTAAAGACTATTTTATTGCGGTAATTGAAGACCTTGTGGTTTTAGTGGAAGAGAAAAAAGACTATTTTATTGAGTTAGACTCAGCTATTGGTGATGGAGACCATGGTATGAATTTAAGCATTGGTTTTCGTGAAGTGAATAAAAACTTGGAAACATGGAAGTCAGAAGACATAAATACGATTTTCAAAAATGCAGGGACAGCTTTATTAGACAAAGTAGGGGGGGCAGCAGGACCACTCTATGGGGGATTTTTTATGAAATTTGGTTTGCCGGTAAAAGGCAAAGAAGAAGTTGATTTTGATGAATTCATTCTTATGATGGAGTCGGGGGTTGCAATTATTGAAAAACGAGGGAAAGCTGTGGTAGGCGATAAAACCATGGTAGATACCTTGAGGCCTGCGTTGGATGCCTTGAAAGTTGCTTATACGGAGGAAGGGCTAGCACCTAAGGAAGCGATGAAAAAGGCTGTTGAAGTCGGTGAAGCCGGATCTGATTCAACCATTCCGATCATCGCAAAAAAAGGCCGGGCCATGCGTCTTGGAGAACGTGCCATTGGTCATCGGGATCCGGGATCTGCTTCTAGTGCGGCAATTCTGGAAGTTTTTTATAAACAAATGCCTTAAAAATAGATGTCGATAAATTAGGTGATTAATCGAGTGTTTTAAACAGGAGTTATTGCAACTGCAGTAGAAATATTTTTTCATGCTGCTTTTGCAACAGCTCTTTTTTTGATGCGGACCTGTAGGATCTAATGGGTAAAAAGTATTAAAAGTCGAAGAATTGTTATCAATAACATAATTTAGTTTTCATATATGAATGATTATGATAAAATGAGCCAGATTATCGATTGAAAATCGGTAAATAGTTAAAGTAAAACCGGGAGTATTATGAATGAATAGTTTCTATCTGGCCTTTTCAGTTGTTTGCCCACTCTTTTTAATGATGGCATTGGGTTATTTGCTCAGAAAACTGGGCTTTTTTAATGAACGCTTATTAAATGAATTAAATAGTTTGTGTTTTAAGGTTTTTTTACCGATTCTGTTGTTTATTAATGTTTATCAGTCAGACGCCGTAGATGTGTTTCAGCCTCAACTTGTGATTTTTGCGGTTGTCAGTGTGGTCGCCTCGTATCTGCTTGTTTTTATCAGTGTGCCGTTCTTAGAAAAAGAAAATAACAAGCGCGGCGTTTTGATTCAGGGTATTTTCAGAAGTAATTTTATTTTGTTTGGCATTACCATGACCATTTCGCTTTATGGCAATGATTATGTCGGCACCACGGCAGTGCTGATTGCCTTTGTGATCCCGATTTTTAATATCCTCTCAGTGATCGCCCTGGAAGTATTCAGCGCCGGGCAGGTCAATCACAAGAAAATCTGGATCGGCATTCTGACCAATCCGTTAATTCTGGCCTCCGTGATTGCCTTTTTCTTTGTCCTCACCGGGCTAAGGTTGCCGGCAATTATTGAAACGACGACGGCTGACATTGCCAAGGTCGCGACGCCGCTGGCATTTATTATTTTAGGTGGATCATTTAAATTCTCCCGGATTATAAATAACATCAAACCGATTCTGATTGGTGTCAGCGGCCGACTGATCGTGATCCCCGTTGTATTTTTGTCCATTGCCATTGGTTTAGGCTTTCGCAATGAGGCCCTGGGGGCATTGTTGGCATTACTGGCTAGTCCCACTGCGGTATCAAGCTTTGTCATGGCCCAACAAATGGAAGGGGATGGCGAACTAGCCGGACAATTGGTGGTGATCAGTTCATTTGCTTCCATTGTCACCATCTTTATCTGGATTGCAGTGCTAAAACAAGGTAACTTTTTATAAGTTTAAGACAGACCTTGACAGCGAGATAAAATAATAATAGAATTAGAACAAGTAAACCATTACAATAAAATGAATACAAGAATAAATATAATAGAATAAAAACAGGGCAAGAGTTTTAGAGATGTCCGTATGATACTGTGGGTGCGTCACACCGGGATTTCCGGGAGTTGCTCTTTTGTATGATGCGGGCTTTTTTCATGTTTGAAAAGACACAGTTCGTGTCTCGGGAAGGAAATATGTTGCAAACAAAAAACTTGAATAAGAAAAACTCAGATAGTCAGAATGCTTGCAAAGCATTAAAGTTTAATACCGTTATTCCGTCCGTCCATCAACGCAAAGAATTGCTTTACGCCATGGAAAAAACCGATGTTGACTGGATTATGCTTAAATTAGGAGATGTCAACTCTCTGCCGCAATTAGTAGGTCATATTCATCGGGCCGGAAAAAAGGTGATGGTTCATCAGGATTCAATTAGAGGAATAGCCCGGGATAAAATGGGCATTCAATATATGGCCAACTGTGGGGTCGATTGTGTCATTACCATGAAATCTCTCTGCGTGAAATATATTAAAGAAGCCGGCATGATTTCGGCGTTTGGATTTTTCGTCATCGATTCGGATGCTTGTCGAACTGGCTTGATCAATATCAAAGAACATCAACCAGATGTGGTTATTCTGATGCCGGGCACCATTCCCGAACAGATTATCCGAGAGATCAAAGGTGAAACCAGGGCACCCATCATCCTCGGGGGCTTAATGACAACCAACGAACAGATCACCAATGCTATGAAAATAGGGGTTGCATCTGTAGCCACCAGTCAAGTGGAACTCTGGAATCTTAAGGATTGACACAGTTAACATTGTTATCAAAAAATTATATAAATGGAGGAAAAATTCATGAAAAATGTGATGATTTTTGGCGATTCAAACACCTGGGGATGGGATCCATCCAATGATTTAGTATCCGTGATCAAACGGTGGCCGGATGAAGTTCGTTGGACCGGTGTTCTCCAGACCGAATTAGGCAATGACTACAAGGTTATCCCGGAAGGCTTGAATGGACGCACCACGGTTTGGGATGATCCCATTGAAGAATACCGTTGTGGCAAACAACACATTATTCCCTTGTTGGATACTCACGCCCCCCTGGATTTGGTTATTATCATGATTGGCACCAATGATTTAAAATGCCGTTATACCGTTACGGCTCAGGATATTGCCAACGGTGCCAGCCTCATTCTGGATAAAACGATGGCTCAGGTTGGTGCTTTTGGCCCAGCTGGACCAAAGGTGTTGTTTATTGCCCCGCCGCCAATTGGTCACATTGAGAATGGCATCTTTAAATTTATGTTTGAAGGTAATCAGGAAAAATCAATCCAGATGGCAGAATTCTATCAAGGGGTCGCCGAAAGTCGGGGCGTGTCTTTCTTTGATGCTGGTTTGGTTGCCAAAGCTAGTGCAATTGACGGACTCCATTTAGATGCGGACAGCCATGCCGCTTTGGGTAAAGCTGTCGCTGCTGAAGTTAAAAAGATATTAGGATAAGCGAAAAACCCAGGCGGCGTCAGCCGCCTGGAACATTGATAAGTATCGAGATCAAAATGAGGAAGGAGGCAGCAATGGAAAACAAACTGGCCCTCATTAACGGAATTGGCATCACCATGGATGAAGATCATCCGGATTGCCAGGGAATATATATAAAAAATGGCATCGTTGAAAAAATCGGCACCAGCCAAGAGATAAAAAAACTGGCCGAGTTGGAACAAGCCGAGATCATTGATCTCAAGAGCAAAACCTTTTTGCCCGGCCTTCATGATTGCCATGTTCATATGATGAGCACCGGCCTGTCGGCCATCGGAATCAATTTGTACGAGTGCCAATCCATCGCAGCTGTGCTGGAAAAGCTGGCTGCCGAAAAAAGTGCCAACGAACAGGAATGGATCTTTGGCTATGGGTTGGATGAATCCCGGTTGCAGGAGAAAAGACCCCCCAATGCCAGCGAATTGGATCAGCATTTTAGACACCGGCCGGTTTATCTGGTGGATCGGGGCCTGCATTATACCCAGGTCAATACCATCGCAATGGAATTGATGGAATTTTCAGCAAGTGAAGAAGGTCTGGGCCGGGATCAAGCGGGAAATTTAACGGGAAGACTGCACAGCCGGGCCAACAGTCACGCCCGAAAATATTTTTTTGACAAGATGACCTGGGAACAACGGGAAGCGGCCATTCGTCATACCGCCAAAATGGCGGTGGCAATGGGGGTCACCACCATCCATGCCATGGAAGGCGGTGATCTGTCTTCAGATGAAGACATTCCGGTATTTTTAGAAATCATCGACAGTTTGCCGATCCATGTGGTGCTCCATTGGTGCAGTACCACGGTGCCGGAGGTGGTGGCCAAGGGACTGAAAATCATTGGCACTGATATCCTGTTGGATGGCTCCATTGGTTCACGAACCGCTGCCTTTAAGGACCCTTATACAGATGATCCTGAATCGCTGGGAGAACTTTACTATTCCGATAGCTGGATCACCCACTACATTGAAACCGCTCATCGAGCGGGACTGCAAACCGGTTTTCATGCCATTGGTCAGCGGGCCATTACTCAGGTTCTAAACTGTTTGGAACGGGCCCTGAACCACTATCCGGTTACCGATCATCGTTTTCGGATTGAGCATTTTGGTTTCCCGGATGACCGCGATATCAAGCGAGCGGCCGGCCTGGGAGCAGTGATTTCGACCCAACCGGCTTTTACTTATTTACGTGGCGGACCCGATAGCGTCTATGGAGAACGGGTGGGCGAAGAGCGAAACCGCCGGGCTTATCCGATTCGTGATTTTATCGATGCCGGGCTTGTCGTCAATGGCGGATCAGATTCCAATGTGACTCCCATCAATCCGCTACTGGGGATTCATGCGGCAGTAAATCCGCCTTACATTCAGAATGCCATCACCCCCAACGAGGCCCTGCGGCTGTTTACCATTGATGGGGCCTTCACGGCTAAAGAAGAAAAAATACGCGGCAGTTTGATCCCGGGTAAAGCTGGCGATATCACCGTTCTGGATCAAAATCCCCTGGCGGTATCACCGGAAACCATCAAGGATATTGGGGTAGCGATGACAATTTATCAAGGCAAGATTGTTTATAAAAAATAAAGGAGAAGCATGATGAAGTATATTTTAGGAATTGACGAAGGCACCACCGGCGTAAAGGTCATGATTTTTGATAAGGCCGTGAACATTATTTCTCAGGCCTATTCGGAATTTACTCAATATTTTCCCCAATCCGGATGGGTGGAACACGATGCCAATGAAATTTGGGAAGTTACCCTGAAAATGGTGGCTGAGGCGCTAAAAAAAGGCAACGTCAAACCTGAGGCGATTGAAGCCATTGGCATTACCAATCAACGGGAAACCACGGTGTTTTGGGACAAAAAAACCAGTCAGCCCGTGTGTCGGGCGATTGTCTGGCAGGATCGTCGCAGCTTGGGCATTTGTGAAGCATTGGAAGCCAAGGACGGAGCCGGAATTGTCGATCGCACCGGGATGATTATTGTCCCCAATGATGCCGCCACAAAAATTCGCTGGCTGCTGGACAATGACCCTAAAGTTAAGGCCGGCGTCGATAACGGCGAATTGCTTTATGGTACCATTGATACCTGGTTGGTTTGGAAACTGACCGGCGGCCGCGCCCATGTGACCGATTACTCCAACGCCTCGGTTACCCTGCTGCAAAACGCCAGAACCCTGGCTTACGATGAATGGATCCTCAATGAATTACAGATACCCCGAGAAATATTGCCGGAGCTACGAACCTCCAGCGAGGTTTACGGGATAACCGATCCGGCGGTGTTCTTTGGGGCCGAAATACCGGTTGCCGGTATTTTAGGCGATCAACAGTCTGCCGCATTCGGGCAGGGCTGTCTAGAAAAGGGCATGGCAAAAAATACCTACGGAACAGGATCCTTTATGGTGATGAATACCGGCGATAAGTATGTGCCGCCTTCAGACGGTCTGTTTTCACCGGTTTTATGGAGCGCCAAAGGACGAACCGATTACGGATTGGAAGGCATGGCCGATGTGTCGGGCGCTGTCATCCAATGGCTGCGGGATGGTTTGGGAATTATCAACGACGCCAAAGAAGCTGAGGAACTGGCGCTGCAAGTGGAAGACAGCCTCGGGGTCTACTTTGTGCCGGCTTTTGTGGGCTTGGGGGCTCCTTATTTTGATTCCTATGCCAGAGGCACCATTATTGGTATTTCCCGGGGAACCACCAAGCATCATATTGCCCGGGCGGCCCTGGAATCGATGGCCTTCCAGGTGAAAGATGCCTTTAATGTGATGGAAAAGAAATCAGGCTTTCAATTGACCAAACTGCGGGCTGATGGCGGTGGCGCCAAAAGTGATTTCATGCTTCAGTTCCAGGCCGATATTTTAGGAATCCCGGTCGAGCGTCCGGTGATTACTGAAACCACCACCCTGGGAGCAGTTTATGCAGCTGGTCTGGCTGTCGGTTACTGGGACAGCTTTGCAGAAATTGGTGAGTTCTGGAAAATTGAAAAGCGTTTTGAACCGCAAATCAGCGAAGAAAAACGGCAGGAATTGTGTGGTTTCTGGGATAAAGCCGTCAATCGTTCAGCGGGATGGTTGAAATAAAATCTTGACAATTGCCTGCTGATGGACTAAAATATAAGAAAATCTCTTTGCACTGCAGTGATTACAGTACAAACTGAGCAGGCGATGAACGATCAGAAGTTCATAGGGCCGGGCCACACCAGTGGCAGCAGATGATTATGCGCACATCTGCGGGACAGTAAAATGTTCCGTAGGTGTGTTTTTTTATTATTGACGGAAGTTATGGATTAAGGTCTTTTTTCGAGGATGACGATTATACCAGCAGATATTGGGAACATAAGCTAAAACTGTCTAGAATTGATTGATTTATGAATCGATAAAGTGAAATAAAAGTCAAAAAACCAGAGAAAATGGAGGTGATTGCATGGCTGAAAACAAAACCACGGGATTAACCACAACCGAAGCCCGAAAGCGGCAAGAACAATATGGAAAAAATGAACTGACAGCCGAGAAAAAAGAGAATTTTTTCATCAAAACATTCCATATTATTTGCGAGCCGATGTTTTTGCTGCTGATTGTGGCGGCGGTGATTTACTTTGTTTTAGGGGAACCACGAGACGGTGCCGTGATGCTGGTTTTTGTCATCGGGATCATCAGCATTGATGTCATTCAGGAATGGAAAACCGATCAGACGCTCAATGCTTTAAAAGAGTTATCGGCACCCCATGTAACCGCTATTCGGGATGGTCAGGAAATTACGATTGCCAGCATGGATCTAGTTCCGGGTGATTTAATGCTGATTGCGGAAGGGGTTAAAATACCAGCAGATGGCGAAATCATTAAAGCCAATGACCTTTGTGTTGATGAATCGTCACTCACTGGCGAAGCCGAAGGCGTTTGGAAGGTTACTGTTGAAAATGCTGAAGTATCAGACGATTACTGGCGCCGGGATTATTGTTATGCCGGCACTCTGGTTACCCAGGGAAATGCCACGATCCTGGTTGATAAAATCGGTGCTTTAACCGAATACGGAAAAATTGGCACCAACGTGGCGTCGGTAATTGAATCACCGACGCCGTTACAAAAACAGACCGGCAGCCTGGTGAAACTCTGTGCCGGCATTGCGGCGGTGCTGTTTGCTTTAGTCAGCACCATTACCTATTTTAATATTCCGGATCATCCACTAAATGAACGGATTATTGAAAGCATCCTGTCGGGAATTACCCTGGCAATGGCGATGATCCCGGAAGAATTCCCGGTCATCTTGACGGTCTTTTTATCCATGGGGGCCTGGCGATTAGCCAAGAAAAACTCCCTGGTCCGCAAACTGCCAGCGGTGGAAACCCTGGGAGCCGTTTCGGTCCTCTGTGTTGATAAAACCGGCACCATTACCATGAATCAGATGACCGTGCGGGAAACCTGGGCCTGGCAGGGGGATACCGAAAATCTCTGTGAAATGATGGGTCTTGGCTGTGAAACTGAGGCCTATGACCCGATGGAAAAGGCAATGTTGCGGTATTGTGAAGAGCAAGGGATCAAAAAGTCCCATCTTTTTGGTGGCCAGTTGATCACCGAATATGCGTTTACCAATGAATTGAAAATGATGGGACACGTCTGGCATCATGATGGCGAAATTATTATCGCTGCCAAAGGATCGCCAGAACGATTGTTGACCATTTGTAATCTGACCAGTGATGAAAAAGCGGCGATTGACACAAAAATTATGGCGATGTCAAAGCAGGGACTGCGGGTCATCGCTGTCGGTGAAATGAGACCGAAGACGGAAACTGAGATCCCTAAAACCATCACTCAGGCCAGGTTAACCTTTCTGGGGCTGGTTGGTCTGGCTGATCCCCCTCGGGAATCGGTTAAAGAAGACATTAAAAACTGTACCAAAGCCGGGGTCCGGGTGGTGATGATCACCGGCGACAACGGCATCACTGCCAGCAGTATTGCCAAGCAAATTGGGATGCCTAATAGTGATCATATTATTACCGGCGATGAACTTAATAATATGTCGGATGAGGTACTCCGCGAAAAGGTCAAAGACGTCAGTATCTTCTCTCGGGTTGTTCCAGAGCATAAAATGCGGATTGTCAAAGCGTTCAAAGATAATGGTGAAGTGGTTGCCATGACTGGTGATGGAGTCAATGATGCACCAGCCCTAAAATCGGCCGATATCGGCATCGCCATGGGTAAACGTGGATCAGAAGTATCCCGGGAAGCAGCGGATCTGATCCTGATGGATGATAATTTTTCAACCATTGTCGATACCATTAAGGACGGCCGCCGGATTTATGATAATATCCGCAAGGCCGTGGGTTATGTCTTTACCATTCATATCCCGATTGCAGCGTCATCATTATTAGCGCCGCTACTGGGAATTGCCCCGGCCAGCTTATTTTTGCTACCCTTGCATGTGGTCTTATTGGAACTGATTATCGATCCGACCTGTTCAATTGTTCTGGAACGGCAACCGGCCGAGCATGATATTATGGAGCGAAAGCCCCGAAATCCCGATGAGAATATTGTGACCGCCAAAATGCTGACAAAAAGCGTGATTCAGGGATTAATCATCTTTGGCGCCTCTTTCGGTACCTATTTTATCTTCCTGGGACAAGGAAATGCGGCACTGGCAAGAACCATGGGATTGGTGGTAATTATGCTTTCAAACTTAGTACTCGTTCAAGTGAATAGTTCTGATAAGGACTTCGCTATCCAGTCACTAAAACGTCTGATTAAAGACAAGGTCATGTGGGCAATCAATATTGGTACCGTTTTGGGAATTCTGATTATTTTGTATACGCCTTTATGTAACTTCTTAAAGCTGTATCCATTAACGGCGGAACAATTCCTATTAGCTGTCGCCATCGCATTTTTATCAGTCTTCTGGTATGAAGGGGCAAAACTGCTTAAATGGTTACGACGAAAAAAATAGCAGAGCGTCAATTTTTCTCAAATAATTTTCGCTTTGTAGGATGTAAAGTTATAAACGACTAAAAATACGTGGGGAATTTATATCACAAAAATTTTGATGTAAAGGACTAGCAAAGCACAGTGATAAAGTGTATAATAGCCTCAGATTATATTAGGAAAAGAGGACAAAAAGGAATGAAAAAAAGAAGTATATTTGGTTTAATGCTTGTTGTTGTTCTGGTCGCCGGTTTGTTTGCAGGGTGTAGCAGTACCGCAAAAAAAGATACCAATGCCAACAATGACGATAAGACTTTTGTTGTGGGTCTGGACGACTCCTTCCCACCAATGGGTTTCAGAGATGATAAAAACGAAATCGTTGGTTTCGACGTAGATCTGGCTAAAGAAGTCGGCAAACGGATGGGAATGGAAGTTGTGCTTCAACCGATTAACTGGGATACCAAGGAACTGGAACTGGATTCCGGCAACATCGACGTTATCTGGAATGGTTTAACCATCACCGACGAACGAAAAACAGCCATGGATTTCTCAAAACCTTACCTGCAAAATGATCAGGTCATCGTGGTTAAAAAAGACTCCCCGATTAAAACAAAAGCTGATCTGGCCGGAAAAAATATTGGCGTCCAAAAAGGATCGTCAGCTTATGATGCCTTTACCGCTGATCCAATCAGCCAGCAAACTGCATCATTGAATGAATACCCGGAAAATGTTTCAGCTCTCAGTGATCTGGGAATTGGCCGAATCGATGCCGTTGTTGTTGACTCCATTGTTGCCCGTTACTACATTACTTCAGAAAATGCTGATTTTGTCATTCTATCCGAAAGTTTATCACCAGAATTGTATGGCGTTGGGATCAAAAAAGGCAACACTGAACTGCAAACAAAAATTCAGGATGCCCTGGATGCGATGATTGCTGATGGAACAGCGGCTACCATTTCAACCAAATGGTTTGGCGAAGACATCATTTACAAACCATAACTAAAAAAACAACCAGCTCTTAGAAATCGGATAGTTTCTATCCGATTTTTTTATGACTGTTATCCAATTTAAATTATTTCATTCCTCAGGAGAATAGTATGTCAGATTATTTCACTTATTTATCCAATATTACCTTACCGATGTTAAATGGGATGGTCATCACCCTCAGTGTTTTCGCAGTGACGATTGTTTTATCCATTCCACTGGGTTTTGCTTTTACGATGATGGTTCGCAGTAAGTATAAACCCATTAGTTCCTTTGCCAACGCTTATATTTATGTCATGCGGGGAACACCTTTATTGCTCCAATTGATGTTTGTTTATTTTGGCTTGCCGCTCATACCTTTTGTGGGCCAGTTTCTTATTTTCAGTCGCTTTACTGCTGCTTGTATTGCTTTTGGGATGAACTATGCCGCCTATTTTGCTGAGATCTTCCGGGGCGGACTGTTGGCCATAGACAAGGGTCAATATGAGGCCGCCAAAGTATTGGGACTGACAAAATTTGAAACCATGATCCGGGTCGTGATTCCCCAGATGATCCGCGTCTGTTTGCCGGCCATCAGTAATGAAACCATTACGCTGGTCAAAGATACCGCTTTGGTGACGGTGATTGGGGTGGCTGAAATTCTGCATTATGCTAAAACGGCGGTTAATCGGGATGGCGATACTTTTGCCTTTCTGGTAGCAGCGGTTTTATACCTGTTGATCAATTTTGTGATTACCATGGTATTTAAGCGACTTGAAACGAAATACGAGTTCTAGAGGAAAAATATGGAAATTATAAAAGTCAATCAACTTAATAAAAGCTTTGGCGACAATCATATCTTAAAAAACATTTCGTTCAATGTCAATAAAGGCGATGTGATGGCCATCATCGGATCATCAGGATCGGGAAAATCGACCCTGCTACGTTGCCTCATCGATCTGGAAAAAGCTGACAGCGGTGACATCATTATGGAGGGAAACCCCTTGCTTAAAGATGGGGTCTACCCCAGTGCGCCGGAGATCCGGTCGATTATTATGAAAATGGGAATGGTGTTTCAGCACTTCAATCTTTTTCCTCACCTGACCGTTCGTCAGAATCTGGAACTGGCACCGAAGGTTGTTAAAAAAGAGGAGACCGGAGCGATGAATCAGCGCTGCGAAGCCTATCTGGATAAGGTCGGGCTGCTGGAACGGATTGATGCAATGCCGTCGACCCTGTCCGGCGGAGAAAAACAACGGGTGGCGATTGCCCGGGCGTTGATGATGAATCCCGATATCTTATTGTTTGATGAACCCACTTCGGCACTGGATCCGGAATTGACGGGCGAAGTGCTCAGCGTTATGCAAAGCCTGGCCAACGAGCACATGACCATGGTGGTGGTTACCCATGAAATGAGTTTTGCCCGGGAAGTTGCCAACAAGGTGGTCTTTATGGATTCGGGGACGATCCTGGAAGAAGGAACGCCGGAAGATATTTTTATCCACCCCAAACAAAAAAGGACCCAGGAGTTTTTAAGCAGTATTTTAAGAGAACAGAGCAAAAAAACAAAGAAACAATACCGACTCAAGAAGTATTGTTAATTAAAATGAAAAATGGATATAAAAGAAAGCCTTCCCGATGAAAAATCGGGAAGGCTTTCTTAATATAAAAATTTGACAAATGGAGAAATGTATGATAGCATATTAAATTGCATTGGTATCTTTTAAAATAAAGTTAGAATGCATCCTTGTCGTCAATTTTAAGGCGGTCAATGAAGCATTTGTGGCTCGGTCATGAACAACTGATCAAAGGGGAAACATGTCAGAACCAGCAGATATGAAATTGATTACGGTCTAATAATAACACAAGGTGAGATGAAACACAACAGGCAAATTAGGGATACCCGTAGGCCCGACACGAGTCGGTAAGGGGGTAGTCCGTTGCTAAGTATTTTTGCGAGGGGTGATATTGGATGGTAATGTTGCATCCTGAAAAAGATGGTTTAAGAACACGCCAAAGCTTTTCTAAAATCAAAGAAGTTATTGAAATGCCGAACCTAATCGAGGTTCAGAAAGATTCTTACAATTGGTTTATCGAAAAAGGACTTCAAGAGGTTTTTGACGATATTGATAAAATTGAAGATTACACTGGGAATCTGGTTTTGGAATTTGTGGATTATTCCATAGAAGGAAAGCCGAAGTATTCAGTGGAGGAGTGTAAAGAGAGGGATCAAACCTACTTTATACCATTAAAAGTAACAGTTCGTTTAATAAATAAGGAAAAGAACGAAGTTAAAGAGCAAAAGGTCTACATGGCCGACTTGCATAAAATGACCGATACCGGAACCTTCATTGTTAATGGAGCCGAACGGGTTATCGTCAGCCAGCTGGTCAGATCACCAGGGGCATATTTTTCCTTGAGCCGTGATAAACTGGGTAAGAAATTATTTTCAGCTCAGGTTATTCCTAACCGTGGTGCATGGTTGGAATACGAAACAGATTCTAACGATATTATGTACGTTAAGATTGACCGGACCCGTAAATTACCAATCACAGCACTGATTCGAGCGCTGGGATTGGGAACCAATCAGGAAATTCTTGATTTCTACGGCGACGATTATCGACTCATCGAAACCATAAAAAAAGATGAAAACAACAATATGAAATCAACCCGGGATGGTTTGATCGAAATTTATAAACGATTGCGGCCAGGCGAGCCACCAACGGTTGAAAGTGCCCAATCCCTGCTTAATTCCATGTTTTTTGACGATCGTCGTTATGACCTGGCAAAGGTTGGCCGTCATAAATATAATAAGAAATTGTCCCTGGCAACCCGTATTGCCGGCCAACGCGCCGCGAATACCGTCGTCAATCCCGAAACTGGCGAAGTTTATGTCGAAGAAGGCGAAATCATTAACATTGATGTTGCCATCGACATCCAAAATGCCGGGATCAATTTCATTGATGTCCGGGTGGATGACAAAAACGTTCGGGTTATCGGAAATGGCTTTGTGGATATTAATGCCCAGGATCTGCCTTTTGACATCAGTGACATGGATATCAAAGAATTTGTCTGTTATGAAGTACTAAAAGAAATTTTAGAAGCGGATGCGACCGACGAAGAAAAGAAAAAATCAATTAAAAAACGAATGGATGAATTGGTGCCCAAGCATGTACTGATTTCGGATCTCCATGCATCCATTTCTTATATTATCGGTCTTGATTATGACATCGGCGCCATTGATGATATTGATCATTTGGGCAATCGACGTCTGCGTTCGGTTGGCGAGCTGTTACAGAATCAGTTCCGCATCGGTTTGTCCCGGATGGAACGGGTGGTTCGGGAAAGAATGTCGGTTCAGGATGATGAAATTCTGACGCCGCAAGGGTTAATCAATACCCGTCCGGTCAATGCTGCCTTAAAAGAATTCTTCGGAAGCTCCCAGCTGTCCCAGTTTATGGATCAGACCAACCCACTGGCTGAACTGACTCATAAGCGACGTTTATCGGCACTTGGACCTGGTGGTCTAAGCCGTGAACGAGCCGGATTTGAAGTTCGAGATGTTCA
This sequence comes from uncultured Acetobacterium sp., assembly GCF_963664135.1. NCBI lineage: Bacteria > Bacillati > Bacillota > Clostridia > Eubacteriales > Eubacteriaceae > Acetobacterium > uncultured Acetobacterium sp. Next base: position 3,189,899 of record NZ_OY760905.1, read on the forward strand.
CCATAGCCATTACGGCCGGATGTGTCCAATTGAAACGCCTGAAGGTCCTAACATCGGTTTGATCGGTTCCCTCAGTACCTATGCCCGCGTCAACGAATATGGCTTTATTGAAGCGCCTTACCGTAAGGTTCATAATGGCGTGGTTTCAGAAGAAATTCATTACTTGGCTGCTGATGAAGAAGGCCGTTATACCATTGCTCAGGCTAATGAACCATTGGATGAGTCCAATCATTTTGCCCGTAAACAGGTAACTGGTCGTGCTGGCAGCAAACGAGATTTCGTACTGATTCCGCCGGATCGTGTGGATTACATGGATATCTCACCAAAACAGATTGTTTCGGTCGCGACATCATTGATTCCTTTTCTTGAAAATGATGATGCCAACCGGGCCCTGATGGGCGCCAACATGCAACGTCAGGCAGTGCCACTGTTGATTCCGAAAGCGCCAGTTATTGGTACTGGAATGGAACATAAGGCGGCCAAGGATTCTGGGGTTTGTGTTATTGCCAGAAATGCTGGCACCATTGAACGGGTTGAAGCATCAGCGATCCATATTCGAACGGACAATGGGGAACTGGACCGATATACCTTGCTCAAATTTAAACGTTCCAACCAGGGTACCTGTATGAACCACAAACCTTTGGTTAACACTGGTCAGTATGTTCAGGCCGGCGAAATCATCGCTGATGGTCCTTCCACCGAAATGGGCGAACTGGCGCTGGGTCGAAACATTCTCATGGGCTTTATGACCTGGGAAGGTTACAACTACGAGGATGCGATCCTGATTAATGAAAAACTGCTAAAAGAAGATGTCTTTACATCGATTCATATTGAAGAATTTGAAGCCGAAGCACGAGAAACTAAATTAGGGCCTGAAGAAATTACCCGAGACATCCCCAATGTCAGCGAAGATGCACTGAAGAACCTGGACGAACGTGGGATTATCTTTGTCGGTGCCGAAGTTAAATCCGATGATATCCTGGTTGGGAAAGTAACACCAAAGGGTGAAACTGATCTGTCAGCCGAAGAAAAACTGCTGCGCGCCATCTTTGGTGAAAAAGCTCGGGAAATCCGGGATACCTCATTAAAAGTTCCGCATGGAGAATCGGGGATTGTGCTGGATGTTAAGGTCTTCTCCCGAGAAAACAAAGATGAAGATTTAAAACCAGGGGTTAATACTCTGGTACGAGTACTGATCGCGGTTAAACGTAAAATCTCCGTTGGGGATAAAATGGCGGGTCGTCATGGAAACAAAGGGGTTATTTCCCGAATCCTGCCGGAAGAAGATATGCCGTTTATGCCAGACGGAACAGCCCTGGAGATTGTTCTTAATCCGCTGGGGGTTCCTTCGCGAATGAACATCGGTCAGGTATTGGAAGTCCATCTGGGACTAGCCATGAGAACCATTGGTTGGCATATTGCCACGCCGGTTTTTGACCCTGCTGGTGAACAGGACATTGTCGATCTTTTAGTCCAGGCTGGTTTACCAGAAGATGGTAAGATCCAGCTTTATGATGGCCGCAGCGGCGAGCCCTTTGATAATAAGGTAACCGTCGGTTACATGTATATTCTTAAACTTCACCATTTAGTTGATGATAAAATGCATGCCCGGTCAACTGGACCATACTCCTTAGTAACGCAGCAGCCTTTGGGTGGTAAAGCTCAATTTGGTGGACAGCGTTTCGGAGAAATGGAAGTTTGGGCCCTGGAAGCATACGGCGCCGCTCATACCCTACAGGAAATTTTGACGATCAAGTCAGATGATGTTGTCGGCCGTGTTAAAGCCTACGAAGCCATTGTCAAAGGCGAAAACATTCCCAAACCAGGTATTCCCGAGTCTTTCAAAGTACTGATGAAAGAATTCCAGAGTTTAGGTCTGGATGTCAACATCCTTAATGATCAGGAAATGATTAAGCTTCTTGATGACGAAATGGATGAACGGGATCCTTTGGAAGAATTGGCCATTGAAATTGGCAGTACCGAACTTTCCGAAGCTGGCGATGACGTGAAATTGGAAGATAGCTTCCAGATTAAGAGCATTGATGATGACGAAGACGACTTATTTCAATAACAATAAATTTATAACAGAAGGGAGCGAAGCCATTTGTTGAACGAGGAATTCACCTTCAAATCCTTACAAATCGGATTGGCCTCACCTGAAAAAATCAGAGAGTGGTCACGTGGAGAAGTTAAAAAACCGGAAACCATTAATTACAGAACCCTGAAACCAGAAAAAGAGGGGTTGTTTTGTGAGAAAATTTTTGGGCCGCAGAAAGACTGGGAGTGTAATTGTGGAAAATACAAGCGTATTCGCCATAAGGGCATTGTCTGTGAAAACTGTGGGGTTGAAGTAACTAAAGCAAAGGTCAGACGTGAACGGATGGGGCATATTGAATTAGCCTCACCAGTTTCACATATCTGGTATTTCAAAGGAATCCCCAGTCGAATGGGTCTGATTCTGGAAATGTCTCCGAGAAATCTGGAAAAGATTATTTATTTTGCCGCTTATGTAGTCACCGATCCCGGGGAAAGTAATTTTGATTATAAACAGATTTTGACTGAGGCAGAATATAAAGAAGCTAAAAATCAATTTGGCAATAAATTTACTGCCAGCATCGGCGCCGAAGCGATTCAGGAATTACTGAAGCTGGTTGACCTGGATCAGGAATCAGCCGTGCTTAAGGAAGAACTAAAAGGCAGCTCCGGTCAGAAAAAGATCCGGATTGCCCGACGACTTGAAGCCGTTGAAGCCTTCCGAAATTCCAACAACCGTCCGGAATGGATGATTCTCGAAACCATCCCGGTTATTCCACCGGAACTGCGACCAATGGTTCAGTTAGATGGGGGACGTTTTGCTACCTCGGACTTAAATGACCTGTATCGACGGGTTATTAACCGGAACAACCGATTATTAAAACTGCTGGAACTGGACGCGCCGGATATCATTGTTCAAAATGAAAAACGAATGCTTCAGGAAGCAGTTGATGCGCTGATTGACAATGGTCGACGTGGCCGGGCTGTCACCGGACCGGGTAACCGTCCATTTAAATCCTTGAGTGATATGCTCAAGGGTAAACAGGGTCGATTCCGTCAGAACCTTTTGGGGAAACGGGTTGACTACTCTGGCCGTTCCGTTATCGTGGTTGGACCGGATCTGAAGATGTACCAATGTGGACTGCCTAAAGAGATGGCCATTGAACTATTTAAGCCCTTTGTAATGCGGGAACTGGTTGGCCGAAACCTGTCGCAAAATATTAAAAGTGCCAAGAAAATGGTCGAAAAACTGGATCCGATGATCTGGGATGTTTTAGAAGATGTTATTCAGGAACATCCGGTACTATTAAATCGGGCACCTACCCTTCATCGCCTGGGTATTCAGGCCTTTGAACCGATTCTAGTTGAAGGAAAAGCGATTAAACTACATCCATTGGTTTGTACGGCCTACAATGCCGACTTTGATGGGGATCAAATGGCTGTCCATGTGCCTTTATCAGTCGAAGCCCAGGCCGAAGCCCGGTTCTTGATGCTGGCGTCAAATAATATCCTCAAGCCGCAGGATGGAACCCCGGTTGTTGCCCCAACCCAGGATATGATTTTGGGTACCTATTACATGACCATCTTCAAAAAAGATGGCAAAGGAACGGGCAGTGTCTTCAGAGACCTGGATGAAATGGAAATGGCATACTTTAACAGAGATGTTGAGCTCCATTCCCAGGTTAAGGTGCGGATTACCAAAGAAATTGATGGCGAAGAAATGACCCGTTTAGTTGATGGAACCGTGGGACGCTTCATTTTCAATACCATTATTCCTCAGGAACTTGGTTTTGTAAAACGTGACACCATTGAAGAAAAATTCGCCTTGGAAATCGACCGACAGGTTAATAAAAAAGTATTGTCTGAAATTGTTGAACGATGTTATAAAAAATATGGACCAACAAAAACATCTGAAGTGCTGGATGAAATCAAACGCTTAGGTTTTAAATTCTCAACCAAAGGTGCGATTACTGTTGGGGTCAGCGATATGGAAGTTCCTAAGAGTAAAGATGAAATTCTAGCTCGTGCCGATGATAAGATCACTGAAAACTTGACCCTCTACCGTCAAGGTTTCATCAGTGATGAAGAACGTTATAACAACGTTGTTGAAATCTGGAACAGAGCCACTGATGAAGTTACCGATGCCCTACTCGATCATCTGGAAGATTTGAATCCAATCAACATGATGGCCGATTCTGGAGCCCGTGGTAGTAAGAATCAGATTCGACAGTTAGCTGGGATGCGTGGTCTGATGGCCAACCCAAGTGGTCGAATCATCGAATTACCAATCCGGTCAAACTTCCGTGAAGGGTTAAACGTCCTTGAATTCTTCTCCTCCACCCATGGGGCTCGAAAAGGTCTGGCGGATACCGCGCTGCGAACCGCCGATTCCGGTTATCTGACCCGACGTCTGGTTGATGTCAGCCAGGATGTCATTGTTCGTGAAGATGATTGTGGTACCACCCGTGGTTATGAAGTATCAACCATTAACGATCATGGCGAAATCATTGAAACCCTGCAGGAACGATTAGTGGGTCGATATGCCTTTGAAGATATCACCGATCCAAAAACAGGCGAAATATTAGCACCAGCGGGTGAGATCATCTCCACCGAAATGGCTCAGAATATTGATAAAGCCGGTATTGAAAAAGTTTTAATCCGAGCGGCCTTTAATTGTCAGTCTAAATATGGAGTTTGTAAAAAATGTTATGGGGTGGATTTAACCACCTGGCGACCCGTTGAAATTGGCGAGGCAGTTGGTATTATTGCCGCTCAGTCCATTGGTGAGCCGGGTACCCAGCTGACCATGCGTACCTTCCATACTGGTGGGGTTGCGTCAGCCGATGATATTACCCAGGGTCTTCCCCGTATCGAAGAGCTTTTCGAAGCTCGAAAGCCAAAAGGTCAGGCGATCATTTCAGAAATTGACGGTCGCGTGGAAATACAGGATACTCAGAAAAAAACCGAAGCCGTTGTTACCGGCGCTGATGGGGATATGAAGGTTTACCTTATTCCTTACGGCTCGCGATTGCGGGTTCATACCGGTGATCAGGTTATTGCCGGGGATGAAATCACTGAAGGTTCGATTAATCCAAGTGATATTTTAAGAATTCAGGGAATTGATCATGTTCAGCAATATTTACTCCAGGAAGTACAAAAAGTTTATCGGATGCAAGGGGTACACATTGGCGATAAGCATTTGGAAGTTATTATCCGTCAAATGCTCAGAAAAGTTAAGATTGAAAACCCTGGTGATACCGCCTTACTGGCAGGCAGTTTAGTTGATATCTTCAACTTTGAAGATGAAAATAAAGCTGCTCGGGAAAACGGCGGCGAAGAAGCCACCGCCAGCCGGGAACTGCTGGGGATCACCAAAGCTTCTTTGGCAACCGACTCGTTCTTATCGGCAGCATCCTTCCAGGAAACCACTCGGGTATTAACCGACGCTGCCATTAAAGGAAAAGTCGATCCACTGATTGGACTCAAAGAAAATGTTATCATCGGCCAATTGGTACCAGCTGGTACTGGCGTGAAGATGTATGGCGAAATTGATTTGGTCTATGAACGGGAAGAAGAAGAGACTTATGAAGATATGATCGAAGATGATGTCATTTCCGAATCTCTGGATATTGTTTTTGACGATGATATTTTAAATGCCTATGTGGAAGAAGAACAGGAAGAGACCGATGAAGCGATCATCACTGATTTGGACATCTTTGATTTGGATTTCTTAACAAAAGAATAATTCTTGACATTTAAGGCTCAAACATGTATAGTTATTAGGTGTGTTTGTAGAAACACACGAACAGCAAGAAGGAGGAACCCATGAATCAATTTGTTGATGTTTCAAAAGTGATTGGAATGAAACAAACTCTTAAGGCTGTGAAAGAAGGAAAAGCAATCCGAGTAATTTTGGCAGAAGATACCGATGAAAGTATCAAAAAAAGCATTGAAGAGTGTTGCAATAACCATCAGATCACGGTAGAACGGGTTGAAACTAAGGTTGGCCTCGGAAAAGCCGGTGGGATTGATCGGGCTGCCGCTGTCATTGCGATAATAAAATAATCAGAATTGGGGTGGTTATTTAACACCCCGGTTCTAACTAGGTCATTAATAATCGTTTCGATTATTGATATATTAATCTTAAAAGGAGGTGCAGGACTAAATGCCTACAATTAATCAGCTTGTAAAAAAAGGAAGAAAACGCATGGAAGATAAAACAAAAACTCCAGCGTTGAAAGCAAACCCTCAAAAAAGAGGCGTATGTACAGCAGTTAGAACATCCACACCAAAGAAACCAAACTCTGCGTTAAGAAAAATTGCCAGAGTTCGTCTCGTTAACGGAATGGAAGTAACAGCCTATATTCCAGGTGTTGGCCATAACTTACAGGAACATAGTATTGTTCTTATTAAGGGTGGTCGTGTCAAGGATTTACCAGGGGTTCGTTACAAAATTATCCGTGGTGCGCTTGATACCGCTGGTGTTGACGCTCGTAGACAAGCTCGATCCAAATACGGGGCTAAAAAGCCTAAAAAGTAGTAGTGCATAGTGCTGCATATTCAAGCGCTCGTTATTTAAATTGATCGAGACCAAATATATGTTAGAGACGCTATACGCACAACAACGAAACGTTGGATGTCGAGTACCGATGAACATAAAAATGTTAAGGAGGGAAGTAAAGTGCCTAGAAAAGGACCTGTTCCAAAAAGAGAAGTTTTACCTGATCCTATATACGGAGATATTGTTGTAACTAAATTAGTCAATAATATCATGTTAGATGGGAAAAAAGGTGTTGCCCAAAAAATCGTTTACGATGCATTTGAAAAAGTTACTGAAAAAACTGGCAAAGATGCCCTGGAAGCATTCCGGGAAGCATTGGCTAATATCACACCTGTTTTAGAAGTTAAAGCACGCCGCGTTGGTGGGGCAACCTACCAAGTGCCAATGGAAATCAGAACTGAACGTAAACAAGCTTTAGGGCTTCGTTGGTTAGTTAATTACTCAAGAAAAAGATCTGAAAAAACAATGAAGGATCGTTTAGCTGGAGAAATTATGGATGCACTCAATAACAGTGGTGCAGCCGTCAAGAAAAAAGATGATACCCACGCCATGGCAGAAGCCAATAAAGCTTTTGCACATTATCGTTGGTAATCTTTGTTTAGATTTAGAAATTAGAGAGGAAAGCATCTGTGTCAAGAGATTATAGTTTAGCAAAAACAAGAAATATAGGTATTATGGCACATATTGATGCAGGAAAAACCACTACCACAGAAAGAATCCTGTTTTATTCCGGAAAAATCCATAAAATTGGAGAAACCCATGATGGGGTTTCTCAAATGGACTGGATGGAGCAGGAACAAGAAAGAGGTATAACCATTACCTCGGCAGCAACCACGTGTTTTTGGAATAACAACCGTATCAATATCATTGATACACCAGGCCACGTTGATTTTACCGTAGAAGTAGAACGATCACTGAGAGTTCTTGATGGAGCGGTAGCTGTTTTTTGTGCAAAAGGTGGCGTTGAACCTCAATCAGAAACAGTATGGCGTCAAGCCGATAAATATCATGTTCCCAGAATGGCTTATATCAATAAAATGGACATTACTGGAGCCGATTTTTATAATGTACTGAAGATGATGGAGGATCGTTTAAGCACGAATCCTGTTCCAATTCAATTACCTATTGGCAAAGAAAGTGACTTTGTGGGGATCATCGATCTCCTGATTATGAAAGCCATGATCTATAAAGATGATTTAGGCGAAGAAATTGAAATTATCGATATTCCTGAAGACATGCGTGAGCTGGCTGACGAGTACCGCGAAAAATTAATTGAGTCTATTTCTGATTACGACGAAAGCATCATGGAAAAATTCCTTGAAGGCGAAGAAGTTGGTCTTGATGAACTGAAAGCCGCCATTCGTCTGGCAACATTGCATGTTGACATTATCCCAGTTGTTTGTGGTTCTTCTTATAAAAACAAAGGCGTTCAATTAGTTTTGGATGCGATTGTTGATTATATGCCCTGCCCACTGGATGTTCCGGCTATTGTCGGAATCAACCCAGAAACCGGCGAAGAAGATAGCCGAAAAGCAAGTGATGATGAACCATTCTCAGCACTGGCATTTAAAATCATGACCGATCCATTTGTCGGGAAACTGGCATTCTTTAGAGTATATTCCGGAACCATTGAATCTGGTTCTTATATTTACAACTCATCTAAAGGTAAAAGAGAACGTCTGGGTCGGATCCTGCAAATGCATGCCAACCATCGTGAAGAAATTAACACTGTTTATACAGGGGACATTGCTGCTGCGGTTGGTTTGAAAGATACTTCAACTGGGGATACCCTATGTACTGATAAAGCACCCATTATTCTTGAGTCCATGGAATTCCCGGAACCGGTAATCCATGTTGCGATTGAACCTAAAACAAAAGCTGGCCAGGAAAAAATGAGTACCGCTTTAGCAAAACTTTCTGAAGAAGATCCAACTTTCAGAATGCGTACTGATGAAGAGACCGGACAAACGATCATCTCAGGAATGGGTGAACTTCACCTTGACATTATTGTTGACCGGATGCTGCGAGAATTTAAGGTTGAAGCGAACGTCGGCGCACCTCAGGTAGCGTATAAAGAATCCATTACCAAAGCAGTTGATGCTGAGGGTAAATTTGCTCGTCAATCGGGTGGTCGTGGTCAATATGGTCATTGTCTCATCCGGATGGAGCCAGTTGAACCCGGTACCGGATATATCTTCGAAAACAAGACCGTTGGGGGATCGATTCCAAAAGAATTTATTAACCCAATTAATCAAGGGATCGAAGAAGCAATGCGCAACGGTGTTTTAGCCGGTTATCCAGTATTGGATCTTAAGGTTATCGTTTATGACGGATCATACCATGACGTGGATTCATCAGAAATGGCCTTTAAGGTTGCCGGTTCGATGGCGTTTAAAAATGGTATGAGAAAAGCAGATCCTGTTATCTTAGAACCAGTCTTTAAACTTGAAATTGTTATTCCAGAAGAATACATGGGCGACGTTATGGGCGATATCAGCTCGCGACGTGGTCGTATCGATGGAATGGAAATGCGTGGTGGTGCACAGATCATTAAAGGAATGGTACCACTATCAGAAATGTTTGGTTATGCAACAACCCTAAGAAGTAAAACTCAGGGTCGTGGCGTTTACACCATGCAGTTCTCACACTACGAAGCAGTACCTAAATATATTTCAGAGGAAATAATTGAAGGTCGTAAATAATAGCACAGCTATAAAATAAATTTTAAGGAGAATACAAATGGCAAAGTCAAAATTTGAAAGAAATAAGCCCCACGTAAATGTTGGAACAATTGGTCACGTCGATCATGGTAAAACAACATTAACAGCGGCAATCACATCTGTATTAAATAAACGATTTGGAACCGGGGAAGCCGTAGCATTCGAAAATATCGATAAAGCCCCAGAAGAAAGAGAACGTGGAATCACTATTTCCACTGCTCACGTTGAATATGAAACTGCCGCTCGTCACTATGCTCACGTTGACTGCCCGGGCCATGCCGATTATGTTAAGAACATGATCACCGGTGCTGCGCAAATGGATGGCGCGATCCTGGTTGTTAGTGCTGCTGATGGTCCAATGCCACAGACCCGTGAACATATCCTGTTAAGCCGTCAGGTAGGTGTACCATACATCGTTGTTTTCTTAAACAAAGTAGACATGGTCGATGATGAAGAATTACTGGAATTAGTCGAAATGGAAGTTCGCGAACTGCTTGACGAATATGATTTCCCAGGCGATGATACACCAATCGTTGCCGGATCTGCGTTACGCGCTCTTGAAGATCCAGACGGCCCATGGGGAGACAAAATTGTTGAACTAATGACCGCTGTTGATACCTGGATCCCAGATCCAGTTCGTGATACCGACAAACCATTCCTGATGCCAGTTGAAGATGTTTTCTCAATCACTGGCCGTGGAACTGTTGCAACCGGACGTATTGAACGTGGGATTGTCAAAGTTGGCGAAGAAGTTGAAATCGTCGGAATCCATGATGTTCGAAAAACAGTTGTTACCGGAATCGAAATGTTCCGAAAATTACTGGACGAAGGTCGATCAGGCGACAACGTCGGCGCATTACTGCGTGGGGTTGACCGTACTCAAATCGAACGTGGTCAAGTATTAGCTAAACCAGGTTCCATCAAACCACATACCCATTATCAATCAGAAGTATATGTATTAACCAAAGAAGAAGGCGGACGTCATACTCCATTCTTTGATGGCTATCGACCACAGTTCTACTTTAGAACAACTGACGTAACTGGTATCATCAAATTACCAGAAGGCGTTGAAATGGTAATGCCTGGCGATAACGTTCAAATGGAAATCACTTTGATCACACCAATCGCGATCGAAGAAGGCTTACGTTTTGCGATTCGTGAAGGCGGCCGAACCGTTGGTTCTGGTGTTGTTGCCAAAATGCTTGCTGACGCATAAAAACATATAAAAAAATTCTATCAATAAAAAATATTTGAATAAATTTTGAACGATGTTGTTCGATCAGTTCTTCAACATAAGGTAAATAAATCGAATTTGGACAAATATATTTTAACCGTCTCTCTAAGCAGAGACGGTTTTTTTTTATCTAAATTTAGAAGATGGCTGTGACAATGACTGGAAACTCCAGGTGAATTTATTTTACAAAAATGATATAATAAATTAAATTATAAATGGAGGAAAGTAGACACGTGAAAAAATATATTTGTGTAAGCATAACAAACAAGGTTGAAGAAATCGGAAATGACTATAATAAGGGTTTTAGAAAATGTAATACTAAAGAACTCGCACAGGAAATTGAGGATGCATGCAATGAACATGACGAAAAAGGATATGAACTGATATCAATTGTACCGATCATTCAAGGTCAGCATATTGTTATATCGAGTGATGGTGGATGGGCAAATAGCGCCACTGAGGGTGTGGTCATAACTTTTAAAGAAAAATAAACCGAAATCTAAAAAAGGTCTATTCAGAATATTTCTGAATAGACCTTTTTTAGATGAGAAGCTTGATCTCCGAAAAATCATGATTGCGAAAAAATAGCAGTGCTTCATACCCGACACGGTAAATTGCTTTTTGAGGAATACCCCAACAGCGGGCTGTGTTAGAAATAATCAAAATTGAAAAATCTTCCACCGGCATTTTGATTTTATCTTCACAAAAGCCTCGGGTGAGTTCCCGGCGAGCCCCGAAATCGGCAATAAGAAGTGCATCAAATTCGATCGGGCGGATCCGCAGATCGTAATCCGTGACAAAATCATGATAGATATCACTGATTTTTCCGTGTAAGAACGGATAGAGCGAATCATTTCGGGAAATCTCATAATAGAAATTTTTAACGTTACGGTCACTGAGTAAATGATGATACCAGACCATTGTTAAATAAAAATGCCGCTCAAATGAATTGATCGGCTTATAACCAATAAGCTTGTCGCGGAGAGATTCATTGATATCCACAAGATAATCATCAAAGATTCGGGCGACAAAGGTGTCTTTCGTAGCAAAATGATAGGTCATCGAACCTAAGGTTGTATCTGAATGATCGGCGATCTGTTGGATCGTAGTGGCATTATAACCCTGATTATAAAAGAGTTCTTTGGCACTTTTATAGATACGTTCCTTTGTCATTTCGCCTTTAGTCATTTTTCGCATTTAGTAGCTCCTTAAAAGATGTTTCAAGAATGTAATTTTAGCATTAAGTAGAAGAATAAACAAGCAAAAAAAAGGAGAAGTTGAAGTAAAAAAATAAATAATATCAATTTACTAAAAAAACAGTAAATAGAAGCTAATTTAATAAAAAATCCTTGACAAATCCGCTGTAAAGGGTTACTATTTAGTAAGTACTCGTAATATTACTGAATGCACAAGAAAAACACAAAAAAGCTAGCGTAAAATAACCGGAAATTTTGCCTGGCGACAATTAAAATTTGAGGAGGCTCTTTGATGGAAAAAAAACCCTTAAGTTCAGGGCTTAAAAAATTCTTTGGTGTCGGGGATCTTGGTTTTACTCTGATGTCGAATGTCGAAGTTTTTTATTTTGCATATTTTTTAACAAACATCGCAAAATTTGATTTGGGAACAACTGCAATAATTATGACCTTAACAAGTACAGTAGATATGGTATTGTCACCTTTCTATGGTGGATTTATTGATGCTCTTAAACCAATGAAATGGGGAAAATACAGATCGTATTTGTTGGTAATACCACCAATCGTCGTGGTTCTCTATACATTGATGTTTACAGTTATTGGCACTGGAATCGTACCAATGGTCATCATCTGTATCGCTTTCATTACTTCACATGTGGCTTGGAACTTCTCTTACGTTGCTAATATAGCACTAATACCAACAATTTCGTCTTCTCCAGAAGATCGAACACAATTATCCGCAACACGAGGCGCTTATGCAAATGTTGGGAAAATTATCTTCTCAGCAATGGGTTTGGCAACTATTATGTGGGTTGGCGGTGTAGTTGGAAATCCAGTACTCGGATTCACAATTTCTGCATTCGCAATGGCTTGTATTTACTGGATCGGCTATTTCATTCACTTCAAACTGACAAGTGGATATGAAGTAACATATGAAGAAGGTGCAGTAAACACTAATATTGCCAAGAAAGAAAAAATAACCATTGGCGATATGGCTAGATCATTAGTTCAGAACCCACATTTGTTAGTATTACTTTTAGCCGATGTCGCACGTTGGACAGTTAACTTTGTCTGTGCCGGTTCGGCAGTATACTTCTTTACCTACGTGGCAAACGATGTTGCAATGTTTAGTATTTACTTATTGGTTGCAAATATTATGGCGGTAATTGGCTCATATTTAAGTAAATATGTTGCCGCAAAATTGTCAACACGAACTGCGGCACTGATTGGTTGCTACGGTTTAGGCGTATTCTTAATCGGCTGTCAATTCGTTGTTGGTAATATCATGCTTGTCCTAATCGTCCTTTCCTGTGCGCAGTTCTTCTTAGGATTCCTATACGCATTGATGGTTGCTTTATACGGTGATGCATCAGTTTACAGTGAATGGAAAACAGGAAAAGCAGCATCAAGCTGGGTTATGGGATTATCGAATTTACCATTGAAACTTGCTATCTTCATCAAAGGTTTGATCATTCCGGCAATGCTGGCTTCAGTAGGCTTCGTTGCAAAAATGGATCCTGCTACTGCCACACCGGAATTAAAAGCTGGTATTACGACTTTATTCTGTACAATTCCAGGTTGTACGGTTCTTGCTGGTGCAGTTCTGTTAACATTTGGATATCGTTTAACAACAGAAAAAGTAAAACAATATCAGACTGAAATAGACGCAAGAAACAAAATAACAGAATAGCAGAATACGAAGTATAAAGAAGATGACATCAAAATAATTACATAATAAATAGGAAGCCTCTTTCAAAGCAATTGATAGGCTTCTTATTTATTTATTTAAACAAATAAGCTGATTACAAAAAAACTGTGAATACGTTCAAAATTATCATTTTTGTAGTATGATATAATAACTGAAAGATCATTACAAGACTAAATGCAAACGTTTTTAAATATGATATTTTGAAATGATTGTATAAACAGTAGTATTTAAAAAGGAGAAGGTGCAGTGAATAAGTTTAGTATATCCGAAGTAATGGATTCCCTGGGTGTTAACAAGTTTACCTGGAAAATATTCTTCCTGTTAGGATTAGCGATGGTATTTGATGGCTATGATTATATGATTGTATCCTATACGATGCCCCAGATCGCCGCGGAGTGGGGGTTAAGTGCCGTTGCTAAAGGAAGTTTGTCGTCCTGGAGCCTGATTGGCCTGATTCTGGGCGGTGCCTTGGCCGGAATAATCTCTGACAAAATCGGCCGACGAAAAACCCTGATGTTTGCGATTGGAATGTATTCGCTAATGAATATTCCGATATATTTTTCCAGTAGCTTTGAGATGTTTGCATTGTTTAGAGTATTGGCAGGGATTGGGTTGGGTGCCTGTATCCCGGTGGTCACCACAACCTATTCCGAATCCACCCCAACAAACAAGCGGGCAATCTTTATTACCTTCGGGATGGCCTGGATGATCGTCGGTTGGGTGCTGGCGGGTCTTGTTGCCACTGCCATTGTACCAATATTTGGGTGGCGGCTGTGTTACCTGATTGGCGGAATTCCGCTGGTTTATGCAATCTTCCTGTACTTTAAAATGCCGGAATCCGCCTATTGGCTGGCCAATAAAGGCTACCGGGAAAAAGCCGTCAAAGCCCTGCGAAACATCGAACAGATCGCAACCGGTAAAATGACCGATTGGGATTCGGCTGCTCTAATCGTTCCACCAAAGCCAAAGCAAGCCGGTCCCAAAGCGCTTTTCTCCAAGCAATATATTCGCATTACTGCGGCGATCTGGATCATGTATTTCTGCGGCTGTTTTATTGTTTATGGGATCAATGCCTGGCTGCCATCATTGATGCTGGAAAAGGGCTTAACCTTGACTTCGGCGTATGGACTGGCGATTGCCCAGAATGCCGCAGCAATTATCGCCAATGCTTCAACCGGATTTGTTGCTGAAGCCGTCGGCCGGAAAAAGAATCTGATCTTATCCTTTGCGGTAGCGGCCGTTTCAGTAATTGTTATGGCGACTGTTGGGGGCGGTTTTGGGGCGATCCTGGGCGCCTGTATTTTTCTGGGATTTTCCGTCAACTATTCCATCACCGCGATACAACCGCTGATGGCTGAAGCCTATCCGACTGAGTTTAGAAATACTGGGGTATCCTGGTGTCATGCCTTTGGCCGCATCGGCGGCGCCAGTGCCCCGATTGTTGCCGGGATCATCATTGGCATGGGACAGGGTTATGCCGTGTCATTTATGTTTTATGTGATTCCGGCTGTGATCGGTTTATTGGCGGCGGTATTCTTGGTCAAAAAAGAAACCAAAGGAAAATCGCTGGATGAATTGGCCGAAGCGAGTAATTAAATAGTAAGAAAACTATCGAAATCAAAATAATGAATTTTGAAAGTAATTTTAGTTAATAAAATCCATATCGCTACTAATTTAGTAGTTGATGTGGATTTTTGTCGTTTATAACGTCTACTTGAATAATGTTAAACATGAAGGCATCGCTGTGAATGGTCGTCAGTTCGTTCAAACTCATAAATCTTAAATGAACAGGATTTCATTACTTTCATTTATCAACTTTGCATTTAAAGAATTTGCATTTATCTCAAACAAAGAAAACGTGAAACTAGCTTGACTAGTTCACGTTTTCTTTGTTTTCGTTATATTAAGATTTTATGATAATAGTAGCGCTTATGCAACCATTTCTTTCGCTTTAACAGCGGCACTACCGGCATCTGGAGCAAATCCATCAGCGCCGATTTCAGCTGCGTATTCTGGGGTTACAGGAGCACCACCAACGATAACTTTAACATCAAGTCCGCTGGCTTTAATGGTTTGCACCGCTTCTTTAAGAGCTGGCATGGTGGTGGTTAACAGACCTGAGCAGGCAACTAAAGTAACGTTTTCGTTTTCTTTAACAGCTTCGACAAATCGTTCGGCTGGAACATCAACGCCTAGATCAACCATGGTGAATCCGGCACTTTCGATCATCATTGAAACCAGGTTTTTACCGATATCATGTAAATCGCCGGCAACGGTTCCGATAATACAGGTTCCTAAAGATGCTGAAGTGTCGCCAGCCATCAGTGGACGTAAAACATCAACGCCTTTTGCCATTGCTTTAGCCGCAATCAGCATTTCGGGAACAAAGATTTCTCCGGATGAGAATTTTTCGCCAACTACGCTCATGGATTCAACCATCGCTTGCAGAATTTCGCCAGGTGCGTTGCCTTCGTCTAATGCTTCCTGAACCAGGCCGGCAACCAGTTTAGTTTTACCAATTTCTACTTTTTCTTTAACTTCTTGAATTTTTGACATCTTATTTCTCCTATTCAGTAATAATTTATTTTTGTGTATTTTAGTTGTGTAACTGGTTGTGTGACCAGTTACTGATTTTTTAAATGTTTAAAATGGATAGCTATTAAATGCTAAAGAACTATTTTTTTTGTCCGAAAATACCTTCACGATAAGCGCCAATATATTCCATACAATAATCATCTTCACCTAATAATGCTTCGGTGGCAAAGATAATGCCCATCAGATCCCCATTGGTTGGGTCAAGGATGGCACTGTCCAGACCGGCATTCATCGCCAGGACGGTGAAACCCATGTTGACCATTTTACGAGCTGGCAGGTTAAACGAAATATTGCTGACTGCTCCGGTGACATGGATGGTTGGGTATTGTTCTTTAATGCTGCGGATCACTTCAACGACCATGGCAATCCCATCTTCGGAAGTACACAGCATTTCAACCAATGGATCAATATGCATTCGGGATGGATCAATGCCATATTCTTTTACTTTGGCCATTAAATCAGCAAAGACGTCGAGACGATCCTTGGCAGTTTTAGGAATCCCTTTGTCACTGTTCAACAATGCTACACATTCCCATTTGGTATCAGCAATCGCTTTAAATGCGGCGTCTATTTTATCGCCTTCAAGTGATACGGAATTGAACAAACCGGGTTTGTTGCAGTATTTCATGGATTCGATGCAGGTATAGACGTTAGGGCTATCCACAGCAATCGGGGTTTCGGTGACTTCCTGAACCAGGTCAATCAACCATTTCATGGTTTCTAGTTCAATGTCATCATCAACTGAAGCACAGACATCGATGTAATCAACACTGGCTTCGGTTTGAATTTTTGCCAGATTTTTAATGAATTCTCCGTCTTTGGCTGCGATGGCCTTAGCTGTTGAAGGGATCGCACCGTTAATTTTTTCTCCAATAATAATCAATTTTGTCTCTCCTCTGGATATTAATTTTTACCGCTCTTTCAAAGCATGGATTTTCAAATGGTTATTTTTACTAGAATAGTTCTTTGGTCATTTTTTCAACTTCGACATCGGTAGCTTCGTAAACGCCTGGGAATGAACTTCCTGGCAATCCCTGACATGAACTTGGAATGAAATAAAGCTTTCCGTTTTCTTCACATGTTCTTTTGACTTCAGCTGCAATCTGTTCTTGTGACCAGTCTGGATGATCGATGATGCCGCTGTGGATTCCACCCATAAAGGTAATCTTGTCGCCGTATTGTTTGATCATTTCAGGAATATTGTTCGTATTCATAACGCCCTGCCAGATATCGATTCCCATTTCGATCATGTTGGGTACCAATGTTGCAGCAAAACTGTCGCTGTGATGAACAATCAGTTCAACGCCGTTCGCTTTGTAAAAACCATAGATTTTTTTGTAGGATTCTAAAAAGAATTCTTCAAACATTGCCGGAGAAAGGAAGGTGGAAATCTGGCTGCCCCAGTCGTCATGATGCAAAATTGCATCAGGATGCAGATTTTCAACCAATGCTTTGGCATAATCCAGTTCAAAATCTGTTAAATAATCGATCAGTTCATGCATGGCTTCCGGTTCTTCATAGAAACTCATTAGGGCATTCTCCATACCCATCAGATAATGGGTCATTTCAAATAAGCCGGGAGCGATGAATGCACCAACATATTTATTGTCCCGATCAACGGCGTTTGCGTCAGCAATGGCCTGATCCCATGCCCCTGCAGGTCGTTCCATACTTGGAGCTTTAACATATTTTTTCCATTCGGTAACATCTTCGAGAACAACATGTTGCGCATCATGTACTGGGAAAGAGGCAATTTGACCTTCTGGCCAACGGATGGTAACACCCCATTCATTGATTACTTCTTCACCTAGTTGGGGTTTGATACGACCAGATGGTACGCTCATAATCATTTGTAGAAATTCATATTGTTTGACAAAACGATCTGGTTTTCCACCGGTCATGACTTCTTTTAAATTCTCTTTTACAGTTAACATAGGGTATAGCCTCCTTGATAGTTAGATAATTAATTTCTTAGTGCGGTTTGGGAATTTTTGAAGTGATATAAGAGGGATAAAAACTT
Organism: uncultured Acetobacterium sp.; assembly: GCF_963664135.1. NCBI lineage: Bacteria > Bacillati > Bacillota > Clostridia > Eubacteriales > Eubacteriaceae > Acetobacterium > uncultured Acetobacterium sp. The sequence continues at coordinate 3,207,964 of NZ_OY760905.1, forward strand.
ATAAACTTCAAACATAAATTTTAGTAGTATAGATTTTATTTACTGTTATTTTAGTAAATGATCTTTTATTTACTGTTATTATAAACGGTTGCAATAATCTTGTCAATGATTATTTTCGTAATCCAGTTATTTATTAAGGAGTTTTTATCTGAATGAGAAGATGGGATAAAATAAACCGGTTAAATCAAAAAAAAGAGCAGTAGATTTCAAATCTGCTGCTCTTTTTTGATTTAAGATAAGTGAATTAAATTGAGTTTTTACTTAGTGTTGTTTTGAATATAATCGACAATTTCATTTTTTCCAACCCGATTGACGCCACTATGTTCAGTATCAAAACCGGCGTCAATTTCATGGCCAAGAACACGTTCCATCACTTCAGCGACTCGGGGACGACAGAAAGTTCCCTGACACCAACCGCAACCGGCCCGGGTACGACGTTTGATACCATCAATAGTGGTTACGGGAATGCCCCGATTCATGGCGTCAATGATGGTTGCTTCAGTGACCTGTTCGCAACGGCAAATTATTTTTTCAGGACTGGACTCCATATCCACCAGTGGTTGGATTTCTTTAACGGGCTTCAGTTCGGTGCGGGTAATAATAGGTGCCCGATACGGATTGAAACTGGGGTCTTCTTCAAACGGACAGTTTAACTCTTTTAATAGGTTAAGAACCATTTCAGCGATGGCCGGAGAAGAAGTCAGTCCCGGGGATTGAATACCGGCGCAGTTAATAAACCCGTTAACCGGAGTCGCTTCGATAATAAAGTCATCAGTTGAGCTCACCGCCCGGACCCCGGTAAAGCTACGGATAAATTGTTTGATATTGAGCTTATCGGTGGTATGCTTGGCCTCGTTAAAAATTTTGAGGAGGCGTTCAGAATGAGTCGATTTATCCACCGTATCTTCGTTGACGGCATCTGGTCCAATCAGAAGATTTCCATAATAAGTGGGGGTCACGAGAATGCCCTTACCCATTTTTGTCGGCATCTGGAATAACACCGTATTGATGATGCTGGCGGAACCACGTACCATCAGGATGTATTCACCAGTTCGCGGCGTGATTGTAAAATAGTCAACGCCAACCATTTGGGATACCGAATCTGAAGTAACACCGCCAGCATTGATCACATAACGCGAGTGGTACCTTTTTTCGTTTTGGTCGGTCAGATCAAAGCCGTCATTTGTTTTGGCAATCTGAATAATTTCGGTATTCAGTAGAAGCTCAACGCCATTGGCAACGGCGTTTTCAGCAAGGGCGATAGCCATTTCATAAGGCGAACAGACACCGGCACCTTTGCAGTAAAGAGCATACTTGACGTTGGGGTTCACATTGGGTTCCATTGCCATGATCTGATCATGATTAATAATTTCCAGGTCATCCACGCCATTAGCCAAACCATTTTCATAAAGTTCCTTGAGTTTCGGCAGTTGATCTTCTTCAAATGCAAGAACCAGCGACCCGATTTTTTCAAAACCGAAATTTAATTCTTTGTTTAACTGATCAAATTGTATTCTTCCTTTATAACATAGGCCACCCTTGACTTTTGAGTGGGCTTCGGCAAAGCCACCATGAACAATGGCAGAATTAGCCTTGGTTGCCCCCATCGACACATCATCTTCTTTGTCAAACAGAACAACGGATAATTGGTAACGACTTAAAGCCCGGGCAATGGAAGTTCCAATGATCCCGGCTCCGATTATAGCAACATCATACATAGTGGTCTCCTTTGTTTTTCAAAAATAATTAAATCATAATAAAGCACTTAATTATAATTAATAAAATGTACTATATTACATACCCATTTTCTTGAGCATCTCTCAAATATTCATAGAAAAATTCTCGCTTCATGTAGTTTATCGGAGAACATTCCTGTTGATTATAAGCGAAATTTAATTTGGTGACGGCAGCTTCAAACGAAATATTTTCCAGCGGAATCCCGCCAGCAGCAATGAGTTCCTGACAGGACGCGTAGAGATCGCCCTGCACGTTTTTATAAGAAATCATGTAATGGTCAACATTTGGGTTGTTTTTAATAAAAGACAAAAGCGAGGTGCCGTTTTCACCAGTTACATTTCCGCTGCCACAATGATATAACGAGTGAAGCACCGCTCTGATCGGGCGTTTTCGCAGGTCGATAACCTCGTAATTTAAGCCGGGATAGGCTCGCAGCGCCAGTATCTCATAACGGAAGTCGGTGACAACGGGGATATCTTCTGATGTCGGGTTATAGAGCTTTAACATGGTCGGATTTTTGGAGTTGGGTGCACAGCACAGTCCCCGTTGATCAAAAACCCCCAAAGGTTCGCCAAAGCTGGTAAAATCGTCTTTGAGCCAATCGGCTTCCTGCAATCTGGACGCAAGGTGCACGTAAGTGACATCATCGCTGTTCTGATAAATAGCATAAAACCCTGGCAGTTTTAAGTTACAGATAAAGTCGATGCTGGCCGAAAAATTAACAATCGCGTTGCTTTTAGGTTCGCCAATGGCATAGTTTGCAGCGACTAAAACAATCGGAATCAAGGGTGTTTCAATACCATAGCAAAGGGCGGCTCCGGTATAAGGCAGGGTATCCGACCCATGCGCAATGATGACACCGGTATAATCCCTAAGATTATAGGAATTTAGGGTTTCGATGATTTGGAGCCAGTGTTTGGGTTCGGCATTTTCACTAAGAATATTATAGGGGCGAACAATTTCGAAATCAATATCAGGTTTATTCAGATCTTTATAAATGGATAACAAATCGTCACCACGACTTGAATCCACGTTGATGCAGTGGTCGTTAACGGCGCTGCCAATGGTACCACCGGTTAATAATAATAAGATTTTGGGTATTTTTTCCATGTTTGAGTGTCCTTTCGGTAAATTAGAATAATTATAGCATCTAATCAAGTCCAGGGGAATTAAAAAAAGCAAACATCCATTACGATGTTCGCTTGTGTTGATGACTAAATCAGATCATTTCATTTTGACCGAGGGTAGTATTTTGCATATAAAGATTAGAAAAATTAGGATCGGTGGCTAATTCAATATGGGTGGTGTTCTTGGGGATCTCCTCGCAGCGCTTAGCTTCATCTTGTGAAAGCAGAAAGAGTTGGGAGCCAGTTCCGGCACCATTACCAATGGATCGGATGGGAACCCCTTCGATTTTCGGTAACAAGCCGATGAACTGCGCATTTTTGATATCGATGTAATTACCAAAAGCTCCAGCCAGCGTTATTTCTTTCAAATCATGACCTTTAATTCCAAATTTTTCAGTTAATAAAAAGCAACCGGTGAAGATAGCCGCCTTAGCCAATTGTACCTGTCGGACATCTTTCTGAGTAATAATCATTTCTTTACCGTTGGGGTTATCGGTGTGACGAACAAAAGTGAAATAGCGCTGGTTGGTTTCGTCAATACCAAAGCGATCTTTTAAGGGATGATTATCGAGATCTTCGCCCTTTATAAAATTACCGCGATTATAAATAAGCTTTTCCCTGAACAGAAAAGCGATGGCGTCAATGATTCCAGATCCGCAAAAACCGAGCGGTGGGGCATCACCAATAACATGACACTGGATTTCATTGTCTACTAAAGTGATTTTTTCGATTGCTCCGGTAGTGCCCCGCATACCCATGTGGATACCAGCGCCCTCCAAAGCAGGACCACAGGCAGTCGAGGCAACAAAATATTTATGGTGATTGCCCACTGCAATTTCGCCATTGGTTCCCAGATCAATCATTAAACGGTAGGCATCATCTTTAGGGAGTCCCAACAGAACCGCGGTGGTATCAGCACCTACAAAACCTCCAAGTAAAGGCAGAAAAGTAATCTTGCCAAGTGGGTTAATATTGATGTTGAGTTCTTCGGCGTTCAGGGTAACCGTATCTCTGGAAACTCCGGTAAAAGGAGAAAGACCCAAGTGCAGCGGATTTAAACCTAAGAAAAGATGGGCCATAGTACTGTTCCCGCAAAAAACACAATCATAAACAGCCTCGGCAGTTATCTTTGATTCATAGAAAAGGTTGGATAAAATGTTATTTACTGTTTCAATAACGGCGCGTTGAATGTTAGTGAGATTTTCATGTGAAGTCGAAGCATAATCAATCCGACTGATGACATCACCGCCAAAAGAAATCTGTTTGTTTAGCGAAGAATATTGGTGAATCAATACGCCATTTGTCAGATCATAAAGATAACCAACTACTGAAGTTGTTCCAATATCAAAGGCAACCCCATAAGCATTGATTTCTTCATTGCTGGGTACCAGATCGATAATTTCATTATTAAACAGCACAAAATTCATAAATGCGAAATTTTTTTGATGAAAGATTTCTGATGATTTTTGCAATACTTTAATAGACGACATCGTTACCGGTAAATCGAGTACTTTACGGATGGTTTCAAGATCATAGGAACACATTTCCGTTTTTAATTGAGAAAATGGAATGGATGCGATTCTCGTTTTAGGGTTAAAGCTTAATTCATCATTATCAGTTGTTTCAAGGATTTGAGACAAAGCTGCTTCTTTTGAAATAAGAATGCTCATATCTTGAGAAACGATGTGTTGACACCCTAATACTTCAGAAACTAAATCGTTTTCACGGATGGTAACAAGACATTTCTTACAGGTTCCTTTCCCGCCGCAAACCAGGTTCTGTGGAAAGCCAACCAGAGCACATGCCTCAGCAACCGTTTTACCGGCCTCAACCATGATACTTTTGTCCAACAAAGGGAAAAAAATGCGAATAGTATTCAGTGATGACATAAAATTGTCCTTTCTTATTCATGTAATGGGTAGATGGATTGTTAATGTAGAGATTAATAACAAAATTATACTCTCATTATACTCTCAAAAAATGATCTTTTCAAGAATATAGAAAAATATAGTATGGCTTTTGTAAAAATATTGACAAAAAATGAAGATAATGGTAATCTATTATCATATTTGTATGTACATGTAAAACATGTGCATACAATAGTTTTTTTATACAAATGAAATCGATATCAAACTTAGGGGGCCGAAGATGATAATAATTGGAGAGAAAATTAACGGGACCATTCCGGTGGTTAAGGAAGCCATAGAAAAACGAGATGCTGAATTTATTGCAGATCGCGCAATAAAACAAGCCGAAGCAGGCGCAGATTTTATTGATGTGTGTGCAAGTACAGCCCCAGAGCTTGAAATAGAAGCGTTAAAATGGTTGATTGAAATTGTTCAAGATGCAACGGATACACCGCTTTGTATTGATAGCCCAAATCCAAGAGTCATCGAAGCAGTATTCAAGTATGTGAATAAACCGGGACTGATCAATTCAATTTCAGAAGAAGGGGATAAATGTGAAGTGCTACTGCCTTTAATGGAAGGCAATGCCTGGGAGGTTGTGGGACTGACATGTGACAATAAAGGAATTCCCTGTGATGTTCAAACAAAGGTTGATATCACAAAAATCATGGTTGATAAAGCCGCCAAGTATGGTGTAACCCCTGATCGCATTCATATTGATCCTTGTGTAATGGCCCTGTCTACAGAAAACAATTCACTGCTTAATTTTACCACGGAAATTTCAGAAATCAGAGCATTATATCCGACTATTCACATTACTTCAGGTTTGAGTAATATTTCCTTTGGTTTGCCAGCCCGGGCGCTTATGAATAAAACATTCATGGCACTGGCGATACGGGCGGGTATGGATTCGGCAGTAATGGATCCGCTTAATAGAGATATGATGGGGACAATTTTTGCAGCATATGCATTATTAGGCAAAGATAAGCATTGCCGAAAATACAGTAAAGCATATCGTCAGGGAAAAATCGGACCAATAGGAATATAAATAATATCCCCAAATTTAAACGCAGTTGTTGCAAAATACAAGATTCGTCAAAAATGTTTGTTGATTCTGTCACAGGAAGAGCGTAGGTTATCCTGGATAATGAATTTGATAAATAATTAAAACAAAGACGACAAAGTATACAGTGCAAGGGTTGCGTTTTTTTTGTTTATCATTTATTTAGATTGATAAAATCTGATTGAAATTAAGCAGCAACGAAAATACCGATTAATTCAAGTGCAAAAAATCGTCTTTGTTATTCGATATACAAATGAAAAACAATGAAAAAATTGGCGAATTATTACTTTTAAATGGATCGTTTGAGAATTAACAAACAAAGAAAGAAAATAAATTGACTTAAAATAGAAAAATATTGACATTTTATTCAAATAATGATAATCTGAATAAAATTTGTATATACAAGTAAATAGTGGACTAGCTGCCCGCCTTCAGAATTTTTTGACATGTCATAACTGGGCAAATGGAATAAGACGCAATGGTTTGAACGGTGATTTATGAAAGCAGAAGGAGAGGTGTAAAACGACAGATAAGTGAACAGCAATGTAGTTTTTTGTGAAAATATTGGCATTTAAAGTTTAGAATGAAAAATTGTAAGAGTTGCTAACTTTACAAATACAGGGGATTTAAATCAAAAAACGAAAATATTGTGTATTTATAATCGTTATAAATGAATTTATATATATATATGAGAAATAAAATAGTATTGCTTAGTGAGTAATACGAATATTTTATGTCGCAGAGTAAAATATTGTTCTGTTTATTGATGTAAACCCCGTAAATGTAAACGTTATTCGTTTTTTTTCAGTAAAAAATTGTCACATTTATTATTTGATTTTTAGAGTGAAATCATATATCATAAATGCAGATGTTAAAAATTTATCAAAGTATTGGAGGAAATAATATGGGTTTTAAATCAGACATTGAGATTGCACAAGAGGCTACACCACAGGATATACGTGAGATAGCAAAGAAGTTGGGTTTAACAGAAGACGACCTGGATTTATACGGCAAGTATAAAGCAAAGGTAGACTACAACCTGTTAAAGAAATCAACGGGCAAAAAAGCACGATTGATCTTAACCACCGCCATCAATCCAACACCAGCGGGTGAAGGAAAAACCACTACCACCATTGGGGTTGCCGATGGTTTATCACGAATTGGCAAAAATACCCTGGTAGCGTTAAGAGAACCTTCTTTAGGACCAGTATTCGGTGTTAAAGGTGGCGCAGCCGGCGGCGGATATGCCCAAGTTGTACCAATGGAAGATATCAACCTTCACTTTACCGGAGATTTCCATGCCATCGGCGCAGCCAACAATTTATTGGCAGCAATGCTGGACAACCATATCAAACAAGGTAACGAATTAAAAATCGACGCCAAGAAAATCACCTGGAGACGTTGTATTGACATGAATGACCGTCAATTACGAAACATCGTTGATGGTTTAGGCGGATCCGGAGACGGCGTTGTTCGTGAAGATGGATTTGATATCACCGTTGCTTCTGAAGTAATGGCAGCATTCTGTTTATCCAGTGATATTTCTGATTTAAAAGCACGATTAGGCCGCATCATTGTTGGTTACAGCTTTACGGGAGAACCCATCACAGCTGCCCAATTAAAAGCCAACGGTGCCATGGCAGCATTACTGAAAGATGCTTTAAAACCAAACCTCGTTCAAACATTAGAAGGAACACCAGCCTTTATTCATGGTGGACCATTCGCCAATATCGCTCATGGCTGTAACTCTGTAATCGCTACCCGTATGGCCATGCATTTTGCTGATTACGTCGTTACCGAAGGTGGCTTCGGAGCCGACCTTGGCGCCGAAAAATTCCTTGACATCAAATGTCGAATGGCTAACCTGAAACCAGATGCGGTTATTATCGTCGCAACCGTACGTGCCCTTAAATACAACGGCGGCGTCGCCAAAGCCGACTTAAATAACGAAAACCTGGATGCTTTAAAAGCCGGTCTGCCAAACTTATTAAAACATGTTGAAAACATCACTCAGGTATTTAAATTACCAGCCGTTGTTGCCATCAACGAATTCCCACTGGATACCGAAGCCGAACTGGCTCTGGTAAAATCCGAATGTCAGAAACTGGGCGTTAACGTCGCTATTTCCCAGGTCTGGGCAAAAGGCGGAGAAGGCGGAGAAGAACTGGCTAAAGAAGTGGTTCGTCTTATCGACGAAAGCGAAGGAACCTTCGAATACTGCTACGAACTGGATATGCCAATCAAAGAAAAAATCGAAGCGATCGCCACCCGTATTTATGGTGCTGACGGCGTTGACTTTACCCCAGTAGCAGCCAAAGAACTGGAACGTTTAACCGCTCTGGGCTTTGATAAGGTGCCAATCTGTATGGCCAAAACCCAATACTCCTTAACGGATGACCAGACTAAACTGGGTCGTCCAACCGGATTCAGAATTACCGTCCGTCAATTGACCATCTCAGCTGGTGCTGGTTTCATTATTGCACTGACCGGCGAAATCATGAAAATGCCTGGTCTTCCCAAAGTACCAGCCGCAGAAAAAATTGATGTTGATGAAAACGGCGTAATTGCAGGTTTATTCTAGAAATAACAGTTAAATATAAAATGACTGATTTGGGTTCTTCGGAACCCTTATCGGTTAAGCTAAAGTGTTAAAAATTATACAATAAAAGATTGAAGTGGAGTTAGTAAATGGAATTTGATGCAGTAGGAACTGATCTTGGTTCTATCTCAGAAAAAAAATGTACAGAATTTGTTGAAGCTCTTTACAGCAAAGCTGCTGTTCCCGGTGGTGGCGGTGCAGCCGCATTAGTTGGTGCAATTGGAACAGCTTTGGCGGGAATGGTTTGTAACTTAACCACTGGCAAGAAAAAATATGCAGAATATGAAGAAGATATTCAGCGTATTTTAAAAGAAGCGCAGGTTCTTCAGGATCGTTTGTTAGCAATGATCGATGAAGACGCAAAAAACTTTTTGCCGCTTGCAAAAGCTTATGGCCTTCCCAAAGAAACAGAAGAAGAAAAAGCTTACAAAGAAAAAACCTTAGAAGAATGCACCAAGGTTGCTTGTAGCATTCCGCTTGAAATCGTTGAAGTGTGTTACAAGGCTGTTTTATTACAGGAAGAACTGGTCGGAAAAGGTTCTGCTTTAGCCATCAGTGATGTAGCGTGCGGCGTTCAGTGCTTAAGAGCTGGCATGATCAGCGGCTGGGTAAATGTCTTAATTAACATCAAGACAATCAAAGATGCAGACTACGTAGCTGACGTTAATAACAGAATCAAGCCAATGTTAGATAAGGGCGTTGAAATCTGTGACCGCGTTTATGCAGATGTTGAAAAACAACTTTCATAAAAGAATTATTTTTAAAGACTTATAAAAAATTTTGAATCAAGAGGAGTATTAAATTATGGCAGCAAAATTATTAAGTGGAAAAGATGTTAGTGAATCTGTATTGGCTCAAGTGCTGGCAGATGCTAATGAATTAAAAACAAAAGGCATTACAGTAAAAATGGCAATTATGCGAGTTGGTGAAGATCCAGGTTCTATTTCTTACGAAAAAAGCATCATCACTAGAATGGGAAAATCAAACATCGAAGTTGAATCAGTACAGTTTCCTATCGATGTAACTGAAGCTGATTTTATTGCAAAACTGGAAGCAATCAACGAAGACAAAAACATTCATTCCGTTTTAATCTTCCAACCACTGCCAGATCAAATTGATGCCGAAAAAATTAAATATCTGTTAAGCCCAGAAAAAGATCCAGATGCGCTTAACCCTACAAACTTAGGAAAATTAATGATCGCTGATGAAAGAGGGTTCTTCCCATGTACAGCCGAAGGTGTTATGGAAATGTTCAAATTCTATAATATCGAAGTTAAAGGCAAAGATGTCGTTATTATCAATAACTCTAATGTACTAGGAAAACCATTGGCAATTATGCTGACAAATGAGTTTGCAACCGTAACAATCTGTCATGTACACACTAAAGATACTGCTTCTTATACAAAGAAAGCTGATATCGTCGTAACAGCATGTGGTATTTACGGCTTAGTAAAAGCTGATATGTTAAACGAAGACACGATTTTAATCGATGTTGCTATGTCTCAGATGAAAGATGCAAATAAAGAATTTGTATTAAATGAAGAAGGCAAAAAAATCCGTGCTGGAGATGCTCACGTAGACTGTTTAGACAAAGTAGCAATGATTACATCTGCTACCCCAGGATGCGGCGGCGGAACAGGACCTATCACAACTGCATTGCTGGCAGCACATGTTATCAAAGCTTGTAAAATGCAAAACGGCTTACTATAAAATCTGAAAAAACAAAGGAGGTATACAATTGGAGGATTACACAAAGTTTAAACTGAAAAGAAAGGAAGAGCTTGATGCGGTTCTGACAGACAAGAACGATTTGTTTGTTGTGGCCTGTAACAAGTGCTTTAAGGAACTCGACAGTTTTGACGAGCCAGAGTGCGGCCTGTTTGAAGAGATAGCCAAGGAACAAGGCAAAAATATCGTCGGATTTGCAAAAGTCGATTTTCTGTGCAACGAACCGTTGACATCGAAGAGCCTACAAGGGCTTCTTCCGGAAGAAACCAAAAATGTATTTGTTATTTCATGTGGTTTGGGTATTCAGACAATTGCAGGAATGGTGGAGCTTCCAGTATATGCTGCAAGTGACTCCGTTATCGCTGATGGTTATCATGGAATGGCATTGACAACCACGTTATGTGATGCCTGTGGTCAATGTTATTTGAACTTAACCGGCGGAATCTGCCCAGTCGTGGACTGCTCAAAAAGCTTGTTGAATGGCCAATGTGGCGGTGCCAAAAATGGCAAATGTGAAGTAGACAAAGAGATGGATTGCGGATGGCAGCTCATCTATAATCGAATGGCAAAACAGGGACGTTTACAAGAACTGTTGGACCAACCGGTAGAACTTCGGGATTATTCCAAGGTAAACCACAAGTTTGTCAGCGAATATGTGAAATCAGTCCGAGAAGAACGATATGAAGGATACTACGGTGGAATTCACCCAACCGAATTTAAAGAGTTAAGTGAACATATTTCACTGGTACCTTTCCCAGACCCAGTAAATGTCGTGATTCCAATGTCACAGCATGCTGGCGCACCAGCTGAACCGATTGTAACAGTTGGACAACAGGTGAAAATGGGTCAGAAAATTGCTGATGCCAAAGGCCCTGTGAGCAGTGCCATTCATGCCAGCGTCAGTGGTACTGTTGTCGCTGTTGAACCGCGGCTGCATCCGGTTAGCGGATTGGAAGCTTTAGCCATTGTTATTCAGTCAGATGGAAAGAATACCCTTGATGAATCAGTCAAACCAGCTGGAGAACTTGATAAGCTTTCGGCTGATGAAATCATCGAGATTGTTCGTGAAAAAGGTGTTGTTGGTATGGGTGGAGCAGGATTCCCGACCGCCGTCAAACTGAAATCACCTAAACCGATTGAACTGGTATTACTCAACGGTTGTGAATGCGAACCAATTCTAACAGCGGATCACCAGGTTCTTCTGGCGTATGCCGATGAAGTGATTTATGGTCTACAAGCCATGATGAAAGCATCCGGCGCACCAAAAGGTGTAATTGCCATTGAAGACAATAAGTTGGATGCAGTTGAATTGCTACAGGCAAAAACTGCTGATATCGAAAACATCGAAATCGTTGTTGCAAAAACCAAATACCCACAAGGGGCTGAAAAAATGCTCATCAAACGGGTTATGGGCAAGCAAGTGCCAAGTGGCGGTCTGCCAATGGATGTTGGGGCAATCGTATGTAACGTGAGCACCGCCAAAGCTGTTTCAGATGCAATCCAGTTAGGAATGCCACTGATCGAGCGAGTCGTGACTGTCAGCGGTAATCGAATGAACAAGCCTGGCAACTATTTAGTGAAGGTTGGGACCTCTGTCAAAGATATCGTCAGCCATTGCGGCGATGTAAAAGGCGATGATGTAACTGTTAAAATCGGCGGTCCAATGATGGGCTTCAAGCAGGCGAACCTTAATGTTCCAATGCTGAAGTGTTCTAATGGCATCATCGCTGTGGAAACCACTGTTAAAGAAGCGGTTGAATGTATCAAGTGTGGTCGTTGTGCTGATGTTTGTCCAATGGAACTGCGCCCACTGTATTACACCAAATACGCTTTGTCAGAAAACTGGGAAGGCATGAAAACACAGAATGCAATGGATTGTATTGAATGTGGATGCTGTGAATATATCTGTTCATCAAAAATTCCAATTGTTGAACGCATTAAAATCGGAAAAACTGCCATAAGGGAGGGTAAATAATATGCTGATTACCCAACTAAAATCAAAAGAAACAATTGAAGCACTGGCACAAGGCAAAACTGTGATCATTAATTGTCACGGCTGCAAAGAAGTTTATTTCGCAGAACACGAAGCGGATGAACTGCAAAAAGACCTTAAAGGTGTGACCCAGATTATCACAACAGATTACATCTGTAATCCCGATAATCTGAAACTGCAATTGCAGAAACATACAGATGTCATTAATGCGGCTGATACCATTCTGGTATTTTCCTGTGGCGTTGGGATCCAGACTGTTGCGGCTCAATTTGAGGGCAAAAGAGTCTACTCCTGTTGCGATACCTATCCATTACCAGGATTCCAGGGTGTTACACCACTGAATGTTGATTGCGGACAGTGTGGCGAATGCTACCTGAACGGCACCGGTGGAATCTGTCCAATTACCGCATGTTCAAAAAGCTTACTCAACGGCCAATGTGGCGGTGCCAAAGAAGGCATGTGTGAGGTTGATAAGGAAATGGAATGCGGATGGGAACGAATTTACCGAAAATTGGAAAAACTGAATAAACTGGATAATATGAAGTATGATGCACCAAAAGTGCGGAACTATCACAATCCAAACGCAGAAGAACCAACAATTTAAGAAGATTAGGAGTAATTATAAATGAGAATAACTGAGCTGTTTCAACGTGGCGAGTTTGTATTAACTGCAGAAGTGGGACCTCCAAAAGGAGTTGAACTTGACCACTTAATTAAAGATGCCCATGAGTATTTAAAAACTCGTGTTCATGCATTGAATGTAACTGACAATCAGTCATCCGTTATGCGGACTGGTTCACTGGCAACATGTAAAGTATTGAAAGATGAGGGACTACTTCCAATTTTTCAAATAACCTGCCGTGACCGAAATCGTATTGCTTTACAGTCTGATGTATTAAGTGCTGCATTATTGGGCATCGAAAATTTATTATTATTAACTGGTGATTACACCACATTGGGAGATCATCCACAAGCAAAACCTGTTTTCGATCTGGATTCCGTGTCTTTAATACACGCAGTGAAATGTTTAGAACAAGGTTTCGACATTGCTGGTAATGCTGTTGATGGCACTCCTCCTAAGTTTGCTAAGGGCGCTGTTGTATCGCCATGTAGTGACTCAGTCGATGTCCAGCTGGCAAAAATGGAAGCAAAGGTGAAAGCCGGATGTGAATATTTCCAGACGCAGGGTGTTTACGAACCAGAAAAATTCATCAAATTCATGGAACAAGCTAAACAATTTGGCGTGCCAGTTCAATTGGGACTGATCATTCCTAAAAATGTCGGTATGTGCCGTTATATGAATGCCAATGTAGCTGGTGTTCATGTTCCAGATGAAATGATTAAAGAATTACAGGCAGATAAAGAAAAAACAAAAGCTGGCGATACTGGTGTTGAAATCTGTGCCCGTCTGATCAAAGAATGTAAAGACTACGCTCAGGGTGTTCATATCATGTCATTAGGCTGGGAAAATAGAATTCCAGAAATTCTTGATATGGCTGGAATCGCTCCAATAACTCCAGCAGTTTAATAAATAGTAACATAACTGAATGCCGGCTATGCCGGAAATTCTGAAATGCTCCTCTTAAGGTGGACAGTTTATGTATTTAAACTGTTCATCTTATGACGGCGTTTTTATTTTGGGAAGAAACCCCTGCAATAAATAACAATAAGATAGCTATTGGTGCTAAAAAGCACACTCGAAATTCTGAAATAGTAAATCAATAGGTTGGTGATCGTGTGAAATTAATGATAATTGGAGCAGGCTTGAGCAAACATGAAAAAGATCATTGTGTTCATTGCTTTTGCATAAATAAAAAATTATGCTGATCGATTGTCATATTCATTGTGGTTTGGGTCAATTCGGCGGAGTGCGCAAAACAGATATTGCCGATGATTTAGTGGTTTCAAAGATGAGAGAAATACTAGAAGTCTATCATAAAAAAGGTGTACAGGCAGTGCGTGATGGTGGGGATGCTTCAGGAATTGGAATAAATCTCAGAGATATTTCAAAAGATTCCGATCTTATTTTTAAGACACCCATCCGAGCTTTTTTCAAAAAAGGCCATTACGGTGATTTTTTAGGGGACTCAATAGATGATGTAAAAGATGGTATTGAGAAGATGAATCGACTCATCAAACAAAAACCTGATTTTATAAAAATTATTCTTACCGGGATCATGAGTTTTACCGAATTTGGAATTTCGGGACCGGTAGGGTTTTCTAAAAGTGAATGTTCGGAAATGATTGATCATGCTCATCAGAAGGGCTTGTCAGTCATGGTTCATGCCAACACACCCGAGGGTATTATGATTGCTTTGAAATCTGGTGCGGACACCATTGAACATGGTTATGGTATAAATGACGATTGCCTTTACGCGATGCGTGAGAGTGGCATTATTTGGGTACCGACCTTGGCTCCTTTTGCCAATATAGCCAGGTGCGATGATGATAGCCCGATGAGGAAATATAAAGATGTATCGGAAGCTTATTTTAGACAACATCAATCGATGGTAAGAAAAGCGGATGCAATGGGTGTGAACATTGCATTAGGAAGTGATTCAGGAGCGACATTAGTTTCCCTGGGGCAAGGCACTTTGGATGAGCTTGGTTATCTGCTCGATTGTGGATTGACCGAAGAAAAACTGGAAACCATTGGAAAAAGGGTTATTGACCTCTAATAGTTCGTTAGCAGAAAAGAATCCCTGTAAATTTATTTACAGGGATTCTTTAATTTGATTTGTTACGAACTAAATTCAGATGATGTTTTGTTTTGCAATCGTCGGGTATATAAAAGTAGAGAATTTAAAGACTTTCATTGGTTTGAAACATTTATTTCTGGCAATCACACCGTTGTTCGTATAAAATAGGAAAATAGACATTACAAGCAAAAAACTAGGGGATAAATCAATGAAAAAAATAATGATTGTTCGTCCCAATGATTTTGTGGATATTTCGCTGGAAATTCCCGGAATCATAACGGATGTGAAGTACTTTACAGGAGATAATTTTGTGGGAGAAAGAATTGATGGTTATCAAGCGCCTACTATTTTATTAACTGAAAAAGCTGCAATAGCTTTAGGCCGAGTTCAGAAACAACTGATGGAAGAAGGTTGCGGACTAAAGGTTTTTGATGGATATCGCCCTAAACGAGCAGCGGAACACTTTATTAAATGGGGAAAACAAGAAGAGGATGAAAAGACAAAAAGTATCTACTATCCTGAAATGACACGACAGGAAATTTTTAAGGGGGGATTTATTGCACCGGAATCCTCTCATACCCGAGGAAGCACAGTAGACTTGACCGTCGTGAAAATAGAAACTGGCATTGAAATTGATATGGGCGGCATTTTTGATTTTTTCTCTGAAATTTCATACAGTGATTATGACCATTTAACCCTGGAACAAAGTAAGAATCGGGTGCAACTTCGCTATTTAATGCGTTCCGAAGGGTTTGAACCGATGCAACAGGAGTGGTGGCATTTTACCCTTTCTAATGAGCCCTATCCTGAAACATATTTCGATTTCCCAATTATTGGCTGATCCAGGTTAGATACGTTTAATCATCTGAGCAGGTCAGATCAATAAATCGTCTGCTTTTGTTAGAAAATATTACTTTTATTAATGAAATGTCAAAAAAATGTGATATAATGATAAAATTAGATTAAAATATTATACTATCAGGAAAGAAGTGGAAAAATGAGACAAAGGAATAAAACGCTCGTCATTGTTTTTGGGGTGTTGATCGTTATTTTAGCTATTTTACTGTCCATGAATCAATTTTATATTAATTATCTTTGGTTTAGTGAAATGGGCTATACTGAAATTTTCTTTAAGGAGCTAGTGACAAAAACTCAAATTGGGATACCATTATTTTTAGGGCTGATCCTGATCCTGTTTTTTTATTTGAAGTTACTCAATCGCATTTCAGCAAAATACATTGGAAATACTCAGAAAGCGACAAAAAAACAGAATATCATTGCAATTGGAGTCAGTGGTGTGGTGGCCTTTCTTCTTACCATCTTTATTTCAGATCGATTGTGGTATCAGATTTTAGAATATATCAATCAAACTCAATTTAATGTTACGGATCCGATTTTCAATCAGGATCTGGCACTTTATTTTTTTGGTTTGCCATTATATCAGGAAGTCTTTTCGATATTCATTGATTTTTTTGTTGCAATTGTAATTTTGACTTTTCTATATACAGCTTATATCCTTTATCAGGGAAAGAAAATAGAATTCAATCAGGAACAAGATTTAGGATCAATCAAAGAAAATACCAAAGGGATATTTAAGGCCTATCTTGAAATTGCCTCTAAACAAATCGGCATTTTTTTAGGCGTGCTTTTTTTAATCCTCTCATTGGGTAGTATCCTGGAAGCCTTTCAATTACTTTATTCAACATCAGGAATTGTCGTTGGAGCAGGTGCAGCAGATATCGATGTGGGACTAAAGGTTATTATTATAAAAGTTGTTCTTTGTCTTGTCTTGGCGGTAACCTCCGTCTATGCAGGGTACAAGAAAAAATATCGACTGATGGGTGCTGGACCGGTGCTTTTGGTGGTGGTCGTAATTGCCGGTGGAATTATTCAAATGGGGTATGAATCACTCATCGTTATACCGAATCAGTTTACCAAAGAGGAAAAGTATATCAACAATAGCATTCAATATACTCAGAAGGCCTATGATTTAACCGATGTGGAAACAAAAGAGTTTTCAGCAACCGAGACAATCACGGCAGCTGGTGTTAATGATAATTTTGTCACCATTCAAAACATTCCGATTAATGATCTCAAACCGACTCAGGATATGTACAATTCGCTACAGGGAATCAGGAATTACTATAAGTTCTATGATGTCGATGTGGACCGTTATTTGGTCAATGGCGTTTATACCCAGGTGTTCCTGGGAACACGGGAAATGAATAATACCTTGTTGCCGAGTGAAGCAAAGACTTGGGTAAACCTGCATCTTAAATACACACATGGTTTTGGCGTAGCAGTATCACCAGTCAATAAAACCAACAATGTGGGACAGCCAGACCTGATTGTGAAGGATATTCCCCCAATGACAGAAGTACCCGAGTTAACCATTGATCAGCCAAGGATTTATTTTGGCGAAAATGATTATACCTATGCGGTTACCAATTGTACGGCGGCTGAATTTGACTATCCTCAGGGTGACAATAATCAGGAGGTCGTTTATACCGGAACAGCTGGAATTAAAATGTCCTTTATTAACAAACTGGCTTTTGCCATTTACAATGGTTCGCCGGAACTACTTCTGGCCAATGAGGTCACAGGCGATAGTAATATGATTATTCATCGCAATATCATTGATCGCGTAAAAACAATTGCACCGTTTTTAACTTATGATAATGATCCTTATATGGTAATTGCGGAAGGTAAGCTTTATTGGATCGTCGATGCCTTTACAACCAGTGACCATTATCCATATTCACAACCCTATGATGAAGCTGGGAATAACTACATTCGTAATTCGGTAAAAGTTGTTGTCGATGCATATAACGGCGACGTTAACTTCTACAAGGTTGATGATGAACCAGTATTAGAAACCTACTCAAAAATATTTCCAGGATTTTTAAAAGATTTTTCTGAAATGCCAGCGGGGATCAAACAACATCTCCGTTATTCAAAAACGTTGTTTGATGTTCAATCTGAAATTTATAAAACCTATCACATGTCCAATCCACGCGTCTTTTATAATAAGGAAGATCAATGGGCAACAGCCAATCAGGTTTATGAATCAGAAAAAACTCCGGTTCCGGTACCATCAGCGTATATTATCATGAAACTGCCTGAACGGCAGGCTGAGTTTATGCTAACTATACCATTTACACCAAAGGACAAAGATAATATGATCGCATGGTTGGCCGGCGTTTCGGATGGGCCGGAGTATGGCAAGCTCGTGCTCTACCAGTTCCCTAAACAGCAATTGGTTTACGGTCCGATGCAGATTGAACAGCGAATCGATCAGGATACCACTATTTCACCACAATTAACACTTTTGGGTCAGCAGGGCTCTCGAGTACTGCGGGGGAATTTGATGACAATACCGATTGGAAATGCGATCATCTATGTCGAACCGGTTTATATCCAGGCTTCCAGTGGTGAAAATAATATCCCAGAAATGAAGAAGGTCATCGTGTGTTACCAAAATCAGATCGTCATGGCTGATTCTTTGGAATTGGCTTTGTCCCAGATTTTCAATACCCAAGTAGCTAATGCAAATGCTAACGCCAACGTTTCTCAGGGAACTGGTGATAATAATTCGATGGCAGCATTGACTACTAAAGCCAATACTCTCTTTAAGGAAGCGACAGAGGCTCAAAAAGCGGGCAATTGGGCCGGTTATGGACAAAAAATTAACGAGTTGGAACAGGTTCTGGCTCAGCTACAGCAACTTTCTGGGGGACCCCAGTAGTAATATAATGATATAAGACTTGAAGTTTTTAAAAGCAGGAGGAAAAAATGCTCGATATAAAGCGCATAAGAGAAAATAAAGAAGAGATTCAAGCTGGCCTGGATAAACGAGGTCAATACGATTTAAATGTTATTACGGCATTAGATGAAAAGCGACGGGAAACCCTTGGTCAGGTTGAAGAAATGAAAAGCCGTCAAAATGTGGTATCCAAACAGATTCCTGTTCTAAAAAAGGAAAACAAAGATTGTACCGAAATTTTTGCTGAAATGAAAGAACTTTCAAACAAAATAAAAGATCTGGATGCAGAAGTAAAAACAATTGATGATGAGATAAAAGTACAACTTTTAAATTTCCCGAATATTCCCAACCCTCAAGTAAAAGTTGGCAAAGATGATTCGGACAATCTGGAAATCAGAAAATGGGGCGAACCCAGACAATTTGATTTTGAGATTAAAGCTCATTGGGATATTGGTGTGGATCTGGACATCCTGGATTTTGAGCGTGCTGTGAAAATTACTGGCGCTCGATTCAGTATGTTTAAAGGCGATGGTGCAAAATTACAACGCGCGCTGATTAACTTCATGCTTTACACCCATTCTGAGGAACATCATTATACCGAAATCTCGCCGCCATTTATGGTCAATCGGGAAAGTATGACGGGCACCGGCCAGTTACCAAAATTTGAAGATGATGCTTTTCATTTGCCAAGCAAGGATTTCTTTTTGGTGCCAACTGCAGAGGTACCAGTAACCAATATCTATCGAGATGAGATCCTGGGAGAAGAAGATTTGCCCAAATATTTTACAGCTTATACGCCATGTTTCAGACAAGAAGCAGGATCAGCAGGCCGGGATACCAGAGGGTTAATTCGTAATCATCAGTTTGACAAGGTTGAAATGGTGAAGTTTGTCCATCCAGATCGATCTTACGAAGAATTGGAATCTTTAACAAACAATGCTGAACGAATTTTGCAATTGCTGGGAATACCATACCGGGTTGTTGAACTATGCACTGGGGATCTGGGCTTTAGTTCTGCTAAAACCTATGATATCGAAGTGTGGATGCCAAGCTATAACCGTTATGTGGAAATCAGCTCCTGTTCAAATTTTGAAGACTACCAGGCAAGACGTGCTAATATTCGTTTCAGAGATGGTGAAACCAAAAAAACACGATTTTTGCATACCCTTAATGGTTCAGGCCTTGCCGTGGGGAGAACTTTTGCCGCTATATTAGAAAATTACCAACAAGCAGATGGATCAATTTTAATTCCCGAAAAATTGATACCATTTATGTGGGGGAAGACAGTTATTGGCAAGTAATTAACTAAAAGATTAAAAAACAAAAATAAAACAAAAAAGAAAGAAACAAATTTCACACTTGAAAGAGCGTGAAAGACGTGTCATATGGAGGAAAAAAATGGGCATAAACGGAAAAGAGCTAGTTATAACTGAAGATGGTTTTAATAGCATAAAAAAAGAACTGGAATATTTAAAAACAGTAAAGCGGCATGAGGTTGCAGATCGAATTAAAACAGCTCGAGAATTCGGCGATTTAAGCGAAAATGCAGAGTATGACGAAGCCAAAAATGAACAGGGATTCATGGAAGGTAGAATATCTGAGCTGGAACACAAACTCAAAATAGCAGTTGTTATTGATGATAAAGATATTCATACTGAAGATGTCGGCGTTGGCAGCATTGTGAAAATTAAAAATCCATTACTGGATTTTGTTGCTGAATACAAAATTGTGGGATCGGCAGAATCGGATCCTAAAAATAACCGTATTTCTAATGAGTCCCCAATCGGGTCTGCTCTACTGGGAGCGAAGGTTGGCGATACTGTAAAGGTTCAAATCCCTGACGGCGAAGCGGCATATCAAATTTTAGAAATACGTAGATAGGGGAATAGACATTGACAACAGAAAATCTTAGCGAACTTCTTGAAATAAGAAGAGATAAACTAAAAAATTTACAAGAAGCAGGGAAGAATCCCTTTGAACAAACAAGTTTTAACGTAAGTGCTCATGCCAAAAAAGTTGAAGCGTCTTATGATGACTATGAAGAAAAAGTAGTGACCATGGCAGGTCGGATCATGTCCAAACGAGGTCAGGGAAAAGTATCGTTTTATGACCTCCAGGATTCTACCGGAAGAATTCAGTTATTCCTGAAAAAAGATGCACTGCCAGATATGTATGACGAAATAAAAACCTATGACATGGGCGATATTGTTGGGGTAAAAGGCGAAATTTTCAAAACAAAAATGGGTCAGATCTCGGTTCGCGTTTCCGAAATAACCTTATTAAGCAAGTCGCTACAAATTTTGCCGGAAAAATACCACGGTCTAAAAGACATGGAACTTCGTTACCGGCAACGTTATGTTGATTTGATTGTAAACCCTGAAGTTAAAGATGTTTTTCAAAAACGATCACTGATCATGCGAAAAATTAGAGAGTTTTATGACTCCCGAGATTTTATCGAGGTTGAAACACCTGTGCTTTCGAATTTAGCAGGTGGTGCAAATGCCAGACCTTTTGTTACACACCATAACGCTCTGGATATTACCTTGTACTGCAGAATTGCTCTGGAACTACCATTGAAGCGTTTGATTGTCGGCGGCTTTGACAAGGTTTATGAAATGAGCCGTGTTTTCAGAAACGAAGGAATGGACGCAACCCACAACCCTGAATTTACATTACTGGAGTCCTACGAGGCTTATGCAAACTATGACGATCTGATGAGAATGATTGAAGAACTCTATAGTTTCCTGGCCGAAGAAGTGAATAAATCAGAAACTGTTATTTACGGCGATAAAGAAATCAGTCTGACTGCGCCATTTAAACGGGCACGAATGGTTGATTTAGTCAAAGAACATACCAATGTGGACTTTGATGTCATGACAGATGTGGAAGTGGCTCGAGCTGCCGCCAAGGAACTGCACGTCGATGTAGATGGAAAAAATAGCGTTGGCGAGATTATGGCAGAAGTCTTTGACGAATTTGTCGAAGATAAACTTATTCAACCAACCTTCGTTACGATGCATCCGGTTGAAATTTCTCCACTTGCCAAGAAAGATCCAAAAGATCCAAGATACACAGAGCGATTTGAATTATATATAAACGGTGCCGAATGTGCTAATGCTTTTTCCGAGCTGAATGATCCGATTGATCAGAAAGAACGGTTTATGTCTCAGGTACAGAAAAAAACCGATGGCGATGACGAAGCCCATCCTTTTGACGCTGACTTTATCAATGCGCTGGAAGTGGGTCTACCACCCACTGGCGGTTTAGGTATCGGGATTGACCGGTTGGTTATGTTATTTACCAATCAACACAGTATCAGAGATGTTATTCTTTTCCCGACAATGAAACCATTGGACTAAAAGAATAGCTTGATATGTGGTATAAAGTACTAAAGCGAGCGTTATATATTTACGTTTCGCTCAAATAATAAAAAAGACAAATAGTTGACTATTTAAAAAACCGGTGGGGTATCCCGCCGGTTTTTTAAAATTTCTTATTAAATGCTTAGAGAATTGCGAAACTAGTTTAATTTCTTATATACCTCATATATAATTTATGCAGATTGACTGAAAAAGAAAAAATTTCTAAAAACATTTATTTAATAAATGTTTTTAGAAATTTCGTAATAGGGCCGGTCCTAAAGGTATGAATGTTTCTGATCAAAAAATTTCCGATAAAAAATGGCATGCCTCAAAAATACCAGCTGAAATAATGATTGTGATAGGAATTGTCGTTACCCAGGCAAATAACATTCGCTGACCTGTACGCCAGTTGACTCCTTTAAAACGGGTGGATGCACCAACACCCATGATTGAAGAAGAAACAACATGAGTAGTACTGACAGGCAGACCAAAATGAGTAGCGGCCTGAATAACCAGTACCGAGGATAAATCTGCGGCTACACCACTAACAGGTTTTAATTTCATTATTTGTGTACCAACTGTTTTAATAATTTTCCATCCGCCAACGGAAGTACCTAAAGCCATGGAAAGAGCACAGCAAAATTGAACCCAGTGTGGAATGGCCATTTCACTTTGCAATCCGAAAGCGACCAAGGCCATTGTAATAATACCCATTGATTTCTGGGCATCATTCATTCCATGTGAAAAAGCTTGAAGTGCAGCTGTGAATATTTGAGTTTTACGAAATCCTTTATTTGCTTTTCCTGCAGGTAAGTTATGAAAAAGTAATTTGAATAAGGAAAACATCAAAAATCCAACAATAAAAGCAATCAATGGAGAACCAATTAGTGATTCTATGATTTTTTTAAAACCACTCCACTCAATTGCATTAATTCCTGCATCTGCAAGTCCAGCACCTGCCAGAGAGCCGATTAAAGCATGAGAAGAGCTGCTTGGAATCCCAAAATACCAGGTGATTAAATTCCATATAATAGCGGAGATCAATGCTGCGACAATAACCAGCATGCCATTTTCTAGCGTATTAATATCGATGATATCTTTTGCGATTGTTTGAGCAACAGTACTTGAAACTAAGGCTCCTAGAAAGTTCATCAGTGCAGCAATAAAAATTGCCATTTTCAAGGTCAAAGCTCTTGTAGAAACTGCTGTAGCGATGGAATTTGCCGTATCATGAAATCCATTAATAAAGTCAAAACCAAGGGCTAAAACGATTATTAGTATTAATATGATCATTATGCACCTCTTACCAGTTCTTCATTATTATCCAGATATTCTCCATTTGATTTGATTCTTTCCGTAAATTTAATTACTTCATCTCTGGCTGAAATTTCAGATTTACTAGAAACCTCGCCGCATTCAACCATTAATAATTCCATTGTTTGATAAGTTTTTTTCAATTGTAGATCCTCTTCCTATAAATCGTTTAATGATAAAATAAATACGATCTGTTCGATTTTACAAGTATTTACCAATTGTATATTATACCTTTACATTTAGAAGTTTTCCAGATAAAATTACGTTTTTAATAAAAAAATATAGAATAGACTTTTGAAAATGTGCGAGTCGAGCATAAAGTCAAGGCTATGCAAGACATTTTTGGACATTCAGACGCTGAAACAACAATGAATATTTACGCAGAGGCGACAAAAGATTTAAAATGCGTCAAAATGATAAATCTTGCTGAATATTTTGATAAGAAAAAAATTGTTCAAATAGGTGCTATATAATTTACGACTATTTATAAAGAATTAGGAAGAATAATAAAATAAAGGTAAATTGAGAAAGGTTCTGAAATCGGGATATAGAGGATTATAGAAAGGAATGAACCCTTGAGTGAAGTTTCCCGACAATGAAGACCTTTGGCTAAGAGGTTAATAATATAATGGACAGGGAACGCAGAATCATCGAATTTTGAGCTCTTTATATAAATAGGAAAAAGATTGAGGTTTGAAAATAAAATAAATAATTAACATTTGATTTATGTGTTTAAACAATAATCATAAGGGTAAATAAACAAAACATGCCGAAAAAATCGTTGATTTGCTGCTCTAAAAATCAAATAAATAGCGGATATCAGAGGGTTTGGGCTAATATGAAAGAAAAAACAAGAAACTTTCAAAAAGATGTTGACAGAGTGGCCGGAAGAGCGTATACTAATGAAGTTGTCTCGAACAGAGGCGGCGCACACACAGCTGAATAACAGAAATTAACTTAAAAGAATTTCAAAAAACAGCTTGACAACATGAAGAAACAACGATATAATAGAAAAGCTTCTTCGGTAGAGAACAAACGAAAAACGACGAAGTGGCAACGGTCATAGAAAAGAGAATAGTACCATAAAACCTGTAAAACAGCCGAAACATCCGCGAGGATGAATGAGGCTAAAATAGAAACAGAGAGATGTACTCTTTAAAACATTAACTCGGTAGAGTCTAAAATACAGTTATTCAAATGAGACAGCATTTAAAGGCCGAAAGGCTTTAAATACAAACTTTTATTGAGAGTTTGATCCTGGCTCAGGACGAACGCTGGCGGTATGCTTAACACATGCAAGTCGAACGAGACGAGATGGAAGTGCTTGCACAGAAATCTTAGAAAGTGGCGAACGGGTGAGTAACGCGTGGGTAACCTGCCCTTTGGAAAGGAATAGCCTCGGGAAACTGGGAGTAATGCCTTATAAGATACATTTGTCGCATGGCAGAAGTATTAAACGCTCCGGTGCCAAAGGATGGACCCGCGTCCCATTAGCTAGTTGGTGAGATAACAGCCCACCAAGGCGACGATGGGTAACCGGTCTGAGAGGGCGAACGGTCACACTGGAACTGAGACACGGTCCAGACTCCTACGGGAGGCAGCAGTGGGGAATATTGCGCAATGGGGGAAACCCTGACGCAGCAATACCGCGTGAGTGAAGAAGGTTTTCGGATCGTAAAGCTCTGTTATTGGGGAAGAAAAAAAGACGGTACCCAAGAAGAAAGTCCCGGCTAACTACGTGCCAGCAGCCGCGGTAATACGTAGGGGACAAGCGTTGTCCGGATTTACTGGGCGTAAAGGGCACGCAGGCGGTTTTTTAAGTCAGATGTGAAAGGTACCGGCTCAACCGGTGACATGCATTTGAAACTGAAAGACTTGAGTATTGGAGAGGCAAGTGGAATTCCTAGTGTAGCGGTGAAATGCGTAGATATTAGGAGGAACACCGGTGGCGAAGGCGGCTTGCTGGACAAATACTGACGCTGAGGTGCGAAAGCGTGGGGAGCAAACAGGATTAGATACCCTGGTAGTCCACGCCGTAAACGATGAGTGCTAGGTGTTGGGGAGACTCAGTGCCGCAGCTAACGCAATAAGCACTCCGCCTGGGGAGTACGACCGCAAGGTTGAAACTCAAAGGAATTGACGGGGACCCGCACAAGCAGCGGAGCATGTGGTTTAATTCGAAGCAACGCGAAGAACCTTACCAGGTCTTGACATCCTCTGACAATCTGAGAGATCAGACTTTCCCTTCGGGGACAGAGAGACAGGTGGTGCATGGTTGTCGTCAGCTCGTGTCGTGAGATGTTGGGTTAAGTCCCGCAACGAGCGCAACCCCTGTGGTTAGTTGCCATCATTCAGTTGGGCACTCTAAGCAGACTGCCGTGGATAACACGGAGGAAGGTGGGGACGACGTCAAATCATCATGCCCCTTATGACCTGGGCTACACACGTGCTACAATGGTCTGAACAGAGGGCTGCGAAACCGCGAGGTGAAGCTAATCCCTTAAAACAGATCTCAGTTCGGATTGCAGGCTGAAACTCGCCTGCATGAAGTTGGAGTTGCTAGTAATCGCAGATCAGAATGCTGCGGTGAATGCGTTCCCGGGTCTTGTACACACCGCCCGTCACACCACGAGAGTTGGCAACACCCGAAGTCAGTGAGGTAACCGTAAGGAACCAGCTGCCGAAGGTGGGGTCAGTAATTGGGGTGAAGTCGTAACAAGGTAGCCGTATCGGAAGGTGCGGCTGGATCACCTCCTTTCTAGGGAATACAGGAAGTCATGGTACTATTTTCTTTTGTATGACTGGTTCATACAAAAACAGTTAAAACACGCATCTTAGGATGCATTTTTTAGCGGGACAAATACCGGAACAGTGGGAAAAGTCCAAACGATCATTGAAAACAGCATAGTGTATAAATAAAATTTTGAAATACAATTTCTTAACACGAAAACGTAACATCAAAAAGGATCAAGAAGAAAAGAGCACAGGGTGAATGCCTTGGCAATCAGAGCCGACGAAGGACGCGACAAGCTGCGAAAAGCTACGTGTAGGTGCACATAACCGATAAAGCGTAGATATCCGAATGGGGAAACCCGGCTGGTAGAAGACCAGTCACTGTAACGTGAATACATAGCGTTATGGAGGGAACCTGGGGAACTGAAACATCTTAGTACCCAGAGGAAAAGAAAGAAACATCGATTCCTTCAGTAGCGGCGAGCGAACGAGGAAGAGCCCTGATTACATCAAGGCTATATTATTAGTTGAACGGCATGGGAAGGCCGGACGCAGAGGGTGAGATCCCCGTAGACGAAAATAGTACAGCTGGGTAATCGACGAGTACCACGGGACACGTGTAACCCTGTGGGAAGATGGGGGGCCCACCCCCCAAGGCTAAATACTACTGATTGACCGATAGCGGAAAGTACCGTGAGGGAAAGGTGAAAAGAACCCCGGAAGGGGAGTGAAATAGAAACTGAAACCCTGTGCTTACAAGCAGCAGGAGCTAACGTGACTGCGTGCTTTTTGTAGAACGGGCCAACGAGTTACGGTATGTAGCAAGGTTAAGTACTTCAGGTACGGAGCCGTAGGGAAACCGAGTCTGAATAGGGCGATTAGTTGCATGCTGTAGACCCGAAACCGTGTGATCTATCCATGACCAGGATGAAGCTTGGGTAAAACCAAGTGGAGGTCCGAACCAGTGTCTGTTGAAAAAGGCTTGGATGAGTTGTGGATAGGGGTGAAATTCCAATCGAACACGGAGATAGCTGGTTCTCCCCGAAATAGCTTTAGGGCTAGCGTTGTAGAGAGAGTGATGGAGGTAGAGCACTGAATAGGCTAGGGGTCGTAAAGATTACTGAACCTTATCAAACTCCGAATGCCATACACTTATATACGGCAGTCAGACTGTGTGAGATAAGTCTCATAGTCAAAAGGGAAACAGCCCAGACCATCCGCTAAGGTCCCCAAGTCCAGATTAAGTGGGAAAGGATGTGCAACTGCAGAAACAACCAGGATGTTGGCTTAGAAGCAGCCACACATTTAAAGAGTGCGTAATAGCTCACTGGTCGAGTGGTTGTGCGCCGAAGATGAACGGGGCTAAAATCTGGCACCGAAGCGATGGATTATGGTACTACCATAGTGGTAGGGGAGCAATGTCTTGAGGGCGAAGCTGATCTGTAAGGATTGGTGGACACAAGACAAGAGAGAATGTTGGCATGAGTAGCGAAAGTGAAGTGAGAATCTTCACCATCGAAAGCCCAAGGTTTCCTGAGGAAGGTTCGTCCGCTCAGGGTAAGTCGGGGCCTAAGCCGAGGCGAGCAGCGTAGGCGATGGACAACAGGTTGAAATTCCTGTACCACCTTTAATTGTTTGAGAGATGGAGTGACACAGAAGGATAAGCGAACCCAGCGGTTGGAAAAGCTGGGCCAAGCGTCAAGGCTGATCAGGGAGGCAAATCCCCTTGGTCATAAGGCTGAGGCGTGACGGGGAACGAAAAATAAGTAGGGAAGTCGCTGATTTCACGCTGTCAAGAAAAGCTTCTATTGAGAGAGAGGGTGCCCGTACCGTAAACCGACACAGGTAGGCGAGGAGAGAATCCTAAGATGAGCGGGAGAAGTGTTGTTAAGGAACTCGGCAAAATGACTCCGTAACTTCGGGAGAAGGAGTGCCCACGCAAGTGGGCCGCAGAGAAGAGGCTCAAGCGACTGTTTAGCAAAAACATAGGTCTCTGCTAAATCGAAAGATGATGTATAGGGGCTGACGCCTGCCCGGTGCTGGAAGGTTAAGAGGAGTGCTTAGCGCAAGCGAAGGTGCGAATTTAAGCCCCAGTAAACGGCGGCCGTAACTATAACGGTCCTAAGGTAGCGAAATTCCTTGTCAGGTAAGTTCTGACCCGCACGAAAGGCGTAACGATTTGAGCGCTGTCTCGACAACACACCCGGTGAAATTGTAGTACTCGTGAAGATGCGAGTTACCCGCGACAGGACGGAAAGACCCCGTAGAGCTTTACTGCAATCTGGCATTGAGTTTTGGTAGTACACGTACAGGATAGGTGGGAGGCAGAGAATTTGGGACGCTAGTTTCGAAGGAGCCAACCTTGGGATACCACCCTTGTACTATTGGAATTCTAACGAGTGGCCGTAATCCGGTCATCGGACAGTGTCAGACGGGCAGTTTGACTGGGGCGGTCGCCTCCTAAAAAGTATCGGAGGCGCCCAAAGTTACCTTCAGGATGGTTGGAAACCATCTCTTAGAGTGCAAAGGCAAAAAGGTGATTGACTGCGAGAGAGACATCTCGAGCAGAGACGAAAGTCGGGCTTAGTGATCCGGTGGTTCCGAGTGGAAGGGCCATCGCTCAACGGATAAAAGCTACCTCGGGGATAACAGGCTTATCTCCCCCAAGAGTCCACATCGACGGGGAGGTTTGGCACCTCGATGTCGGCTCGTCTCATCCTGGGGCTGAAGCAGGTCCCAAGGGTTGGGCTGTTCGCCCATTAAAGAGGCACGCGAGCTGGGTTCAGAACGTCGTGAGACAGTTCGGTCCCTATCCGTCGTGGGCGTTAGATATTTGAGAAGAGCTGTTCCTAGTACGAGAGGACCGGAACGGACAAACCACTGGTGCACCAGTTGTTCCGCCAGGAGCATAGCTGGGTAGCTAAGTTTGGAAAGGATAAGTGCTGAAGGCATCTAAGCACGAAGCCCCCTTCAAGATAAGATATCTCACCAGAAATGGTTAAGGTCCCTGGTAGACGACCAGGTAGATAGGCTGGATGTGGAAGTATGGTAACATATGGAGCTGACCAGTACTAATCGACCGAGGTCTTGATCCAAGATTTTATACACTATGTTGTTTCCAGTGATCGGCAACGATCATAAAGATATAAGATAAATGCAATTATAATTAAATAGTACTAACTAGTCTAACTAGTTCCGTAATGATGGCGGAAGGGCCACACCTGTTCCCATACCGAACACAGAAGTAAAGTCTTCCAGCGCCGAAAGTACTTGGTGGGTAACTGCCTGGGAGGATAGGACATTGCGGGACTTTTTTTTGCGTGAAACAACGAGTCATGCGGCGAAAAATATAAAAAGAGCGGTGAAGGAGCAAATTTATTTGTTCTTTCACCGCTCTTTTTGTATTTTTAAGTAAGGAGCCATCTGACGACTGACGCGACGAAGGCGCAGCGAAGCGGAGACGAAGTGTCGCATGAGTGAGTATAACAAACGTTAATTTACGAGATCATTGATTCAAGGTCACTTGAAAATCAATGTTCCAATCTATTTTTTTATGGGGTGGAGCCCCTAAGGTCGCCGCAGGCGCAGCGAAGACGAAGCATCGCATCAGTAAGTAAGCCAACAGTAAAAATGAGTTATACTTAATTTACTAAATAACAACAAATTGACCCTTAGAAACGAACATCAACAGGATCATAGGTAATAAAAGCTTCACTTGGGTTATTTGGATCAAGAAGAGCATTTGTGTCAGAATCTTTATCTTTGTCAAGTTTGTCTTCATATTTGGCATTATTCTTGGCAGGATCGACATTTCCAGTTTCTTTTGATCCTGCGTCATCTTTAACGTGTTGATTGATTTTAGCAAGATCGGCAGCGGTATCCATAGAAATTGAGTTAATATTGCCTTTGATATCAGAAAGTTTGGCGCTTTTGGCTGA
Organism: uncultured Acetobacterium sp.; assembly: GCF_963664135.1. Taxonomy (NCBI): domain Bacteria; kingdom Bacillati; phylum Bacillota; class Clostridia; order Eubacteriales; family Eubacteriaceae; genus Acetobacterium; species uncultured Acetobacterium sp. The sequence goes on from NZ_OY760905.1 coordinate 3,237,927, forward strand.
TGTATCAACGCCGCGACTCCGATCCAGTTTTATTTCACCAATTAAAACTCCGCCTTGCCCTTCCAGCTTGGTTTTAACCCCATTCGTAATATTTATTTGAGTCATCGTAAATTCGGAATTAATAAGACTTTTCATAGCAATTGAATTCATAGCAGTATCACTGATAGAGACAGTATCAGACTTTTCTTTCGTGCTTAAATTTGTTTTTTTTCTGTCAATTACATTTTCTGATTGATCAGTATTTTTTTCTAATGCCTCTTTTTTGATCTCAATTTGCCTTTGTGATAATTGGTTGTTTAAATCCTGCAATAAGTCTTGTAGCTCTTTACGTTTGTCCATTTTATCCTTAGGTGAGAGGGCTTCATTCTTCGATAGATCAGAAATCTGTCCCTTTATATTTTCGATTTGTTTCCTGATCCCCTCTGAAATACCATCACTCTTCTGAGGGGAAGTCTTTTGTGAATTTTGAAAAAGTACATGTGCGGTGTTTGTGGTTGATGAAATTCTCATTGTTACCCCCGATTTATTTAGAAAATTAGTAGAAATGAATTAGAATGTTGCATAGATATAAATTAATCATATATCAAATATCACTATTTGTCTAGGCGAAAGTGTATGATTATCCAATTTTTGATAGAATTTTCGAATTATTAGAATATGATCTCAATTAGTTGGTTGGAAATCATTTTATTTGATTGTCTATTTTATTTATCGATATTTGATACCAATATCTCAAAACGGTAATTTACCGGAATATAGTGTCAAGTATTGATTGAAGGGACTTGCTGAATGTGATAAAATATCCAAGTCATGAATTGATTTTTTCTGGGTCACGAATAAATAACGCGATTAATATCGGATGAATTTGAAAGTGACAAAATATTTCTGCAGAAGAGGTGCTTTAAAATGAACGAAGTTGGTTTTTTTGAAAAACTGCGGTATAAATTTGACAATCTGATGTCAAAAGGAACAGGCATCCTGTTATTATCGCTGGCCAGTGCCACGGCAATTATGATTGCTGTTATTTCGTTGATCGTTTGGATTACTCAATCCGGTCCAACATCCAGTTTTACCGAGTTGCTCTGGATGGGATTAATGCGAGCCATCGACTCCGGAACAGTCAGTGGCGATACAGGAGGCGCAGGCTATATCTTTTTAATGTTTGTTACCACATTGGGTGGTATCTTCATTTTAAGTATCCTAATTGGTATTTTAACAACAGGTATAGAATCCAAGTTGGATTCGCTTAGAAAAGGCAGATCCCGGGTAATTGAAAACGACCAGACCATTATATTAGGATGGTCTGAACAGATCTTTACCATTATTGAAGAACTCATTGAAGCGAACAGCAATCGTAAACGTGCTTGTATTGTCATTATGGGGAATCATGATAAATCAGAAATGGACGATGCCATCCGTGAACGAATTTCTGACACAAAAACAACAAGAATTGTAACCCGCCAAGGAAATCCCATTGACATTGATGACCTTGAAATTGTTAGTTTAAATACATCCCGTTCAATTATTATTATACCCGAAGACGATACCCGGGTGATAAAAACCATTCTGGCTATTACCAATAATCCCAATAAACGAAGTGAACCCTATAATATTGTCACTGTGTTGAGAGATCCGGAAAATGTTCAGGTTGCCCATATTGCCGGAAACAATCAGGCCGAAATTATTCTCAGTGATACCTTGATTTCTCGTATTATTGCTCAAACGTGTCGACAACCAGGTCTCTCAACTGTATATACAGAGCTCCTTGACTTTGGTGGAGACGAAATTTATTTTAGCAGTTGTCCTGAAATAGTTGGCAAAACCTTTGCTGAAATTCTGTTCTTATTTGAGAAATCCACAGTAATTGGCATTCAGTCCCAGGGTAAAACGTATTTAAATCCGCCAATGGATACAGTATTGAACCAGGGAGATCATATTATTGCAATTTCAGAAGATGATGATACAATCGTTGCAAAAGTTGATCAGGATATTAGAATTGAAACAGCTGCGATTATACAAACGCTAGTAGAAACCCCGGATATACCGGAAAAAACCCTGATTTTAGGTTGGAATGATAATGCCCATTTAATTATTCATGAAATTGACAACTATGTTCCACAGTCATCAATTTTGACGGTTGTTTCTGATTGTGTTGAAGATGAAGATTTCCAGGTGACGTTAAGTCGGGTTGTTAATCAAAAAATCGAACTGCTAAAGGGTGACCCTAAAGACCGAGCAATTTTAGATGATTTAATGGTGAAGAATTATGACCATGTGATCATTCTTTCTAATAATTCAGAACTTGATGTTCAGGAATCCGATGCGAATACCCTGGTTGTCCTTCTGCAATTGCGGGATATAGCGGAGAAACTCAATTGTCGTTTTTCTGTTGTCAGCGAAATGATGGATTTTAGAAACAAGAAACTGGCAGAAGTAACCAAGGTCAACGATTTTATCGTCAGTGAAAAACTGATCAGTTTAATGCTGACTCAGGTTTCTGAAAACAAGATGATCAATACTGTATTTGAAGATTTATTTGATGCAGATGGTTCGGAACTTTATATTAAAAAGGCAGCAAAATACGTCGTACCAGGTAAAACTATTAATTATTATACTTTGGTTGAAGCTGCAAAAAGAAAAAATGAATTGGTAATTGGTTATGTGATTACATCAGAACAAAAAGATGCGCTAAAGAACTACGGAATTTATATCAATCCATCTAAATCAACAACGGTAACCCTTGGAGAAAAAGACGGTTTGATTGTTATTGCAGAAGACTAATTAGAGATAAAAATGAATGCAGATCGTTTGTGATTTTTAGATGCAGTACCGCCGTCAAAAGAAAAATCTTTTGACGGCTAATTTTATTTAATATAATCTTTGAGTTCGTTTCAGTTATGTTAATTATTGCTCAGAAATAAACTTGACAGCGGCAGAATAATTCATAACTTGTTTGACAATAAAGTATTTTTTAAACTCTTTGGTCCACATGTCCATTTCTGATTTAAGCTCGTTGATTTCGTTCACAATAAAAACGACGATCTTACAATCTGTTTTTGACATGGCTGGTAGCAAGACGGAAAAACCCCAAGTGACATCTTCTTTTTCATCTTCAAATCCATTTCGTGCATCGACAACAAAATTGCTTCCTGGATATCGATTCAACAGATCAACTGCAAAAGTGGTTGGGTTGCGATAGTTATTTTTAGAACAGAATTTTTTCCAAGTCAGAAGGACGATATTGTCAGCAGCTATATATTCAACATGACTATATTCCGAATCGAAGTCATTGATTTCAATTATTTTTCGCATGAGTTGTATCCTTTCAAATGATCACAAAAGTCATAAAAATCGCTAAAAAGCAAGTTTGTATCTATTATAACTATTTTTCAGGCAGATATCTACAATAATGACGAAATGTATTCATAATTGTTCATAAATTACCAGTTCAAAAAAATTTATCCAATATTTGCCCCTCGATATGGACACGGTAACGGATGTTGAGGTATATTTAACAAAGCGAGTTAATCTTAAGTGAACAGAAATTTAAATAGCGGAGAGATGATATGTTTAAACAAAAGATCGGATCAACAAAAGCGGTTGTGATCATTCCGGAAATTTATGGAATTAATCAGTATATAAAAGATTGGACAGATTTTTTTAGGCTGCGGGACTATGACACCTACTGTGTGGATCTGGGCGGTACTTATTCATATTCAGAGGGCCGTGCGGCATATGATCATTTTATAACCGATAGTGGCTTTGAACGATATCAAAAAGTTGGGATTGAGATTAACAAACTGAGAGATCGGTATAAAAAAGTCGTAATTTTCGGATCAAGTGTTGGCGCTACAATTGCCTGGCGGCTCACTGAAAATAAAAGTTGTGATGGGATGATTGGTTATTATGGGTCGCGAATCCGGGACTATTTGGATGTCAACCCGATTTGTCCCTGTCTGTTGGTATTTCCGGAACAGGAAAAATCGTTTGATGTACAGTCGATTATCCCAACGCTTGCCCAGATGCACAGCGTTGAGACCCTTGTCTTGGAGGGGAATCATGGTTTTGCAGATCCCTACGGAAGTGATTTTCATTTGCAGTCAGAAAAAAAAGCTTTAGCTATGGTAGAATACTTTTTAAGTAGAATTGAACAATCAGAACAGATTTGAGAAAAGAGGATAAAATGACAGACATTGAAAAATTAAAGGAACTGGTAGAAGAATCAGGCAATATTGTTTTTTTTGGTGGGGCTGGTGTTTCCACTGAAAGTGGGATCCCTGATTTCCGGAGTGTCGATGGATTGTATAATCAAACCTATCAATATCCCCCGGAAACAATTCTTTCCCATAATTTTTTTATGAATAATACGGAAGAATTCTATCATTTCTATCGTAATAAGATGTTGTATCTGAATGCAAAACCAAATGATGCGCATATCGCCTTGGCTGAATTGGAGACAGCGGGAAAGCTGAAGGCGGTAATTACCCAGAATATTGACGGACTTCACCATCTGGCAGGGAGCAAAAATGTGTTGGAACTCCATGGTTCGGTACATCGCAATTACTGCATGCGATGTCAGCAGTTTTATCCGGTTGAAGCGATTCTTGAAAGTGAAGGGGTTCCCAAATGTAGCTGTGGGGGAACGATCAAACCAGATGTTGTGCTATATGGTGAAGGCCTGGATAATGAGATTATGAATCAATCGTTGTCGGCGATTGCTAAAGCAGCGGTTTTGATCATTGGCGGGACATCGCTGGGCGTTTACCCGGCCGCAGGGCTCATTGATTATTATCGTGGGAACGAGCTGGTGCTGGTAAATAAATCTTCAACACCCATGGATTCCCGCGCAAACCTGATTATTAAGGGGAGTATTGGAGAAGTATTCAAACAATTGAAACGGAGCGAAAAATAAATTACAGTTATGGATAGTCAAACAGAATTGAGATACCGAAAAAGCAATCGGCTGTTAAGGTTGTTACTGGACAATCACACCGTCGAAGAAGTAGTGGAAACCATTAGTTATCTGGTGGAAAAACCGGTGATTTTTATTGACATAAACTTCTCGATCAGGGGGATGAGCCGAACCGATGAGATTACTGATCCATCATGGCTCTTTGCCATTTCTAAAGGTTTTTGCAGCCATGAATTTATTTTTGAAATTGTCAACATTGAAGAGGTCAAACGGTTTCCCAAGGAGCAAACGCCTTATATAGTGGGATTGGAAAGTGATTCAAAGATGTTGGCGTCACCGGTAATTATCCGAGGAAAATATGCCGGTGCGATGGTCATGTTTTTTGAGAATTCTGAAGTTACTGATCAGCAGGCCGAGCTGCTCTTGCTTGCCAATGAGGTGCTTACTGAAATTATTTTAAAGATTCCGATGTATAAGTATATCCGGGGAAATATGAATGAAGGGATCCTGATGGATCTGATTGAAGGAAGAGACAAAGAAAATCCTGACTTTAAAACATGGATAATGGAATCGGAACTGAATACCAGTAAAAACCTCTGTGTCCTGGTGGCCGAACAAGGCGATGCCAACCTTTATCAGGAAGTGCTGAAGGATTCGCTGCGCGATGATTTACACCATGTTTTTCCCAATGCCTATGTAATTTTCTATGGCAATCAAATGGTGATCTTATGTATCGATCTGGAAAAAGCTAAAAGTGAGAAAGGCATCACCCGATTGAAAAAATTTGTGGAAAAACATGCCTTAAACATTGGCATGAGTGATTTTTTTCAGGGAATCGAGAATTTCCAATATTACTATTTTCAGGCTGGTGCGGCGCTTCGGCTTGGTGAAAATATTGATGATCATAAACAGTTTTTTGTTTATGGTGATTACAAATTCTATCATCTGCTTGACAAGGTAATCTGCGATGAAGGTAACCATTTAAAAGATTTTGTTCAGAGCAGTCTGATAACATTGGATAACTATGACAGACATCATCAATCCGAATTATTCTATACCTTAAACACGCTCATCGATTACGGGTGTAACTACAAAGAGACGTGTGAAGCCCTGCATATTCATCGTAACACCCTCAGTTATCGGATCGATCGAATTAAGTCGCTTATTCAGTTGGATATTAATGCGCCAAAGGTTCAATTTGACCTTGCCTACTCGTTTCGGATCTTGGAATTTTTGAAACATCGATAAAACTGTGCGTTTTGCACATATTATTCGCCGGATATTGTTAGCAGAGGCTGATGTTTTTTAGTGTCAAATAGCGTATTCTATCACTTAGGGATTGTGACCCCTAAAACGTATGACCTTGTTAAAGTCCATACAACCCCTTTATTTAAGAGAGCCGAGGCTCTTTTTTTTATTGCGAAAATCAGCAAAAAGAGTGATTGATAAAACTGAAACATTTGTGAACAATGCACAAAGAATGAAACATATTTTGGCAGTGCTAACCATAGTAAAATTTTGTCCTTCTTGTTAAACTGATCGTGTAAACATTACCAAAACCACTCGAATGATTTCCCATGTTTACAAAGACCTATATTATTTAGGTGATTGCGAAACTGATCGTAAAACACACGGCAATTCCGCAATTACCAAATCGATACTATTTAAAGAGGAGAGAAGATATGGATTTAACATTATTAATTGCCGCCTTTGGCGGCGGACTATTTGCAGCCGCCATCGGTGGGGTGCCATCATTTGTTTTTACTGGATTAACAGTAGTTGCCGCAATTCTGGCCGGCGATTTTGGAGCTCCGGCTATTGGAATCGTCAGCTTCGGATCGTGGTTTTCTCCATGTGTGGCATTTGCCGGCGCAGTAGCGGCAGCGGGTTATGCAAAAAAAATCGGAAAATTGGAAGTCGGCGGAGACATTATTACACCACTGGCTGGATTAAAAGATGCATCCGTTCTGTTAGTCGGTGGCGTTTTTGGTATTATTGGTTACTTATTAAACTTTACAGTGGGCACTCTGATTGGAGCAAATGTGTTTGGATTAGTCGCCTGGACAGATACCGTGGCGTTAAGCGTTGTAATTTCAGCGATTCTGGCTCGGTTGATTTTTACAAAATCAGGCTTAACCGGAAAAACACCAGTTGGTGTTACCCGTCATTACTTACCCCAGGGTTCTGATCTGATTTTTACGCTGGTACTTGGTGCTGGTTTTGGAATTCTTGTCGGTGGAATTGTTGCTGCCTTTGGTAACATGGCTCTGGCCGGTTCTGACGAAGCCGCTTATATTTTCTCCCAAATGGGCGGTTTCGCTTTTGGTATTGCCGCCTTTGGTCTGATCTTTGCCTGTATGGGATTGCCCTTCTATGGATGCCATCACATTACCTTACCGGCAGCTTCAACCGCCATTGTTGTTTTTTCAGGAACACTGAGCCCAGTGGCAGCCATTTTTGCAGCCGCCATTACTGGCACCTTAGGGGCATTAATCGGTGAATTTGCTGGATTAACCTTTAACAGCTATGCAGACAGCCACATTGACCCACCGGCCTGTACTATTTGGGTTTTACAGCTGATTAACTTCTCGGTATTACCATTAATTTTACCATCAATTATGTAATTCTGTTTTCGAGTGGTTGGGACTTTTGCTTAGGCAGAAGTCCTTTTTTTATATTTTTTTATTTAAACAAAGATTGATTCAATGAAAATAAAATTATTTCAATGCTAAATTCCGCTGCAAATTGACCACAAAATCCTGAATATTGGTAATAATGGATTTAGAACTGAGACTGCCCCGGTCTTTTAATTTATTAACTACAAATTCAGAAATGTCAACGGTGTAGAAATAAACAGGTCGAACTACTCCATCAACCACCTGATAAGATGGGGTCATGTTGCCGGTGGCAATGGTATGGAGCTGGGTAGCCAGGCAAATGATAGTGGTGGCTTTTTTTGTATGCACCCGCAGCGCATCCTGGGCACTGTAAACATCGGAATAGACCCCCGGTAAGGGACCGTCATCTCGAATGGAACCGGCCAATACCATCGGGACTTTATTTTTGATGCAGGAACTGACGATGCCGTCTTCAATTTTATATTTTTCAATTAAAGTTTCTAAAGATCCACAACCCCGAGCTCGATTGATGGTTTCGATATGGTGGTAATGCCCCAAAGATTTATTTTCTTTGGAATAAATATCCTGGCCTAAAGCCGTGTTGAAAAAGTGGGATTCGAGATCATGGGTAGCCAGGGCATTGCCGGCAAAGAGGGCATCCACATAACCCATTTCGACCAGGTGGGTCATGGCATTTCGGGAGTCCTGATCAAAGGTCACTGCCGGGCCAAGAACCCATAAAATATAACCGTTATCCCGCTCGAATTCCATTAATTCATAGAGTCGGTCATAATCTCGGGAATAAGCTGTTTCCCGGGAGTTGGAGGTGCGAAATGAAAAATTGTCCCCATCCTGTTGTTTTTTGTTGAAGGCAAAATGATCGACATAAACCCCGTTGCCGCCGTCCTCGTGACGTCCGACCACAATCGCATCGCCTTTTTTGACATTTCTGAACTCGACGGCGTTAGGGCGATCGTCTTCGATGACAACCACACAGTCCATTCGACTTTCAGACATCAGTTGCCAGGAGTTATGAATTTTAAAATACTCGGGGAAGATGGTGGTGGCATAAAAATTTTCAGGTACCACACCATCCATGGGAGCCGGCATGGTTCGGACACTGGGGGCTTTTTCAAAAAAGGTTTCAGTAAAGTCGGGAGCGATATAATCGGGTAATTTAAACATAGATGCACCTCATTAAGTAATTTTTTTCATTATAGCATATGAAATTCATTGTTGGGATAGAATGTTAAAAAGAGGGTAAGATTATTGATCTTGAGAATAAAAAAGCCAATATTAAATTCTTGTGGCAGCAGGTTGAAACAGCTGGGCTGGTTCGTCTGAATCTGCACAAAAGAAATAACACTGGCAGGAGCAATTATTTTTTAGTCCAATTAGACTAGATTTTTTCGGGAAGTTCGAAATGTGGTTTCTCAAAATCAAAAAGTTTGGACACATCGGGCTCGTTGAGCAGGAATGCTTCCATGTCGTCCCGTTCCATCTGAGGAAGGTCTTTTAAAATCAAGCGGATGCTTTTTCCGGAGGTTTGGTTGAAAACAGAAAAGGCTTGTTTGCCTCCTTTAATAAACAGGAGATTGCCTTTTTCTCCGGTGCATCCCAGAACCACCCGAATTCCGTCAACACTGCAGGATTCATTTTCAGCCACACAGACGATTTCATCACCGGCGGAAAAATCAATGGGGAGCGCTTCAATTATTTCTAGGGAAGCCCGGACACCAATAGCCAGACCGGGACAGTGATGTCCATGATAGGCCACACATTTAGCCCATAATTCTTCATTCATAGTTGTTTCTCCTTTATTAAAATAGGAGACCCGCTTTTGCGAGTCTCCTGAAATTACTGACAGATGATTAATTCTTAAAGCTATGAATCGGAGCGGGAATTTGTCCACCGCGATTGATAAAAACAGAACAGTCATTTTTGTTGACCGCCATAATCGGTGCCCGTCCGAGCAGTCCACCAAATTCGGCTGTATCGCCAACATCTTTGCCATAGACTGGAATAACCCGAACACCAGTGGTTTTATTATTGATAACGCCAATGGCGGCTTCATCAGCTAAAATTCCTGAAATGGTGGAAGCCGGGGTATCGCCGGGAATGGCGACCATGTCGATGCCGACCGAACAAACGCTGGTCATCGCTTCGAGCTTGTCGAAGGTCAGGGCGCCGCATTCCACTGCTTCAATCATTCCTTCGTCTTCGCTGACTGGGATAAAGGCTCCACTAAAACCACCCACCGAGGTAGAGGCCATGATACCACCTTTTTTAACGGCATCGTTCAGCATCGCAAGGGCAGCGGTAGTACCATGGGTACCACAGTGCTCCAGGCCCATTTCTTCCAAAATTCGGGCAACGCTGTCGCCGATTTCTGGGGTTGGGGCCAGCGATAAATCTAAAATCCCAAAGGGAACATTAAGGCGTTCAGCCACCGTGGTGCCAACCAGATGTCCGGCTCGGGTAATTTTAAAAGCTGTCTTCTTGATGATTTCAGCCATTTCTCCGAAGGATGCATCCTGGGCTTTTTCCAGCGCCCGTTTCACAACACCGGGGCCGCTGACGCCAACATTGAGAACCGATTCCGCTTCACCGACGCCGTGAAAGGCACCGGCCATAAAGGGGTTGTCTTCAACCGCATTGGCAAAGGCTACAAATTTGGCGCAGCCAATCGAATCAGCATCCCGAGTCAGGTAAGCTGTTTCTTTAATCACTTCACCAAGACGCTTTACGGCATCCATGTTTATGCCCGCTTTGGATGAACCAAGGTTGACTGATGAACAGACACAATTGGTAGTTGCCAGCGCTTCAGGAATGGAATCAATCAGAATCCGGTCGCCTTTGGTAAAGCCCTTGGGCACCAGGGCCGAGAACCCACCAATAAAGTTAATCCCCACCGTTGCGGCGGCCGCATCGAGAATTTTGGCATATTCAACATAATCTAAATCATCACTGCTGCCGGCGATAAGCGAAATCGGCGTTACCGAGATCCGTTTATTGACAATGGGGATCCCCAATTCATTTTCGATCCGTTCGCCTTCTTTAACTAAATTTTCAGCCAAATGAGTGATTTTATCATAAATTTTTTGTCGGCTTTTCGCGCCGGAAGAATCGATGCAATCAAGCAAAGAAATTCCCATGGTGATGGTCCGGATATCCAGCCGTTCTTTTTCGATCATTCTTACCGTCTCTAGGACGTCCTTAAACATTGCCATCTATTCGGCCGCCTTAAATGGTGTGCATGGCATTGAAAAGATCTTCATGCTGAATGCGGATGGACATGCCAATGGTGTTGCCGATTTCTTCCAGTGCGGCTTTAAGCACACCAAAATCCACAGACATATTTTTCATGTCGACGAGCATGATCATGGTGAAAAAATCATGCATAACTGTTTGACTGATATCCTCTATATTGACTTCATTTTCTGCCAAAATCTTTGATACATTATAAATAATACCGGTGCGGTCTTTTCCAATAACCGTAACTACTGCTCTCATTGTTTAATAACTCCTTAATTTTCATTATTGTAATAGTTTAAACCAAAATACGTACAATCACAAGTTATAATGTAGAAATCTTAAAGGAAAGACGATAGAGAATTTTTTATTAAGCTTTTTGATATAAAATCAATACAAATGTTGTGAATTTTTAACAAAATAAATCGCTATTTTTTGCTTAATAGCCAGTTTCGCAACTTGTGAAGGGTGGTGGAGTGTGGTATAATGTGGAAGAAAATGGAAGAGCAAAGTAAGAAGGAGGGGGATCTGGATGTTTTTTGGAGAGTATGAACATAATATCGACGACAAGGGACGATTGATCATTCCTTCAAAATTCAGAGAATCTCTGGGCGGGGAATTCGTTTTAACAAAAGGATTGGACTGCTGCTTGTTTGTTTTTTCAATGGAAGAGTGGGAGAATTTCGAAAGTAAGTTAAAATCACTACCCGTATCGGATAAAGATGCGCGAGCATTTACCCGATTTTTCTTTGCCGGCGCTGCCGATTGTGAACTGGATCGACAAGGTCGGGCCAGCATTCCACTATCGCTTCGCAAATATGCAAAAATAACAAAAGAGGTGACCATTATCGGAGTTTCAAATCGCTTGGAAATTTGGGACAGTCAATTATGGTCCAGCTATAACGATAATGATGATCTAAACTATGAGGACATTGCCAATAACATGGCAATGCTGGGAATTTAAATGAAGCCTAAAACATTTTCTCATACCACCGTTTTGTTGCGGGAATCCATCGAAGGCTTGGCCATTAAACCGGACGGCGTCTATGTGGATTGTACCCTGGGTGGTGGTGGACATTCTGAATGGATTTGTGAATCATTGGATGAAAGTGGCGTTTTGGTCGGTATTGACCAAGATGATTATGCTTTGGATTATGCAAAAGATCGTTTAGTAGCTTACACCTGCCAGCGTCATTTTGTAAAAAGTAATTTTGCCAGTTTAGCCAAGGTTCTAAAGAGCCTCCATCTCTTTGGGATCGACGGTATTCTATATGACCTCGGGGTTTCGTCATTTCAACTGGATGACGATACCCGAGGCTTTTCTTATCATAATGATGGCCCGCTGGATATGCGAATGAACCAGTCAGCTGATTTAACCGCCGAAATGGTGGTCAATGACTATCACCCCGGGGAATTGAAAAAGATTCTATTCCTGTATGGGGAAGAAAAATATGCCAGTCAAATTGTTAAGGCTATTGTCAGAGCCAGAGAAGTAAAGCGAATTACGACAACTTTGGAGTTAAGTGAGATTGTCAAAAATGCTTATCCTCCGAAAGAACGTTTTAAAGAAAAACATCCCTCAAGAAAAACCTTTCAGGCCATTCGACTGGAAGTGAATGGGGAATTAAAAATATTAGAAGATGCCTTAACCCAAGGTCTTGATGCCTTAAAACCTGGTGGCAGAATGTGTGTGATCACCTTTCATTCCCTGGAAGATCGGGTTGTTAAGCATCTCTTTAAAGAGAAAGCCAACCCCTGCACCTGTCCGTCAGATTTTCCCCAATGTGTGTGTGGAAAACTACCGGAAGTAAAGCTTATTTCCAGAAAACCCATTGTTCCAGGTGTCGATGAACTGGAAGAGAATCGGCGTTCGCGAAGTGCCAAACTGCGGATTGCTGAAAAGCTGGGAACAGGAAATTAAGAAAAAAGGAGCGTTCCATGGCGACCACAAAAAAAAGAGTAACCACACCCAAAAAGAAAGAAAAGCGAATGACCATCAGTTCATATGTCATGATCATTGGTCTTTTGGCATTTCTGGCAATGGTTGGAATATTGTTTCAACATGCTGAAATCACGCAAAAAAATACTGAAATCAGAAGTCTTCAGAAAACCCTGGAGGATGCTATTCAGGTCAATGACAGCAAGGAAGGTCAGTTGGTAACAAACATGAATCTCCAATCCATTGAAGCTCAGGCCAGAGGATATGGAATGACTGAGCCGGTTCAGGAACAATATCGGCGGGAACTGGTTACCGAAAAAAAGGATGAATCGATTATGTCGGATTCTGAAATTGTCAAAAGTTGGTTTGAAAATTTGTTTTAAGTTAGGGTTTATTTAAGCTGTGTCAGGTAAGCTTGAATAAATAATATTTTGGAGAAAAAACGTGAATATAAAAAAGAAGGCACAACGAGAGATTGGACCAGTCGGCAAACAGAATCGAATCATGATTGCCTTGGTTGTACTTTCATTGTGCTTAATTATTGTTATTGGAAAATTGTTTTCCCTGCAAATTGTGAATTCAACCGGAAAATATGAACGACAGGTCGATCAATTGGTTGAAGAAGTGCCCATCAAAGCATCTCGGGGTGATATTTATGATCGCAACAAAAATGTCTTGGCCAAAGATTCATCGGCTACGGCATTAAATGTAATCCCCTATGAAGTAGAGCAGCCGGAGCGGTTGGCAAATACGCTAAGCGCTAAGCTTGGCCTGAAATACGAAGATATTATGGCCAAAATATCGGTGCTGGAAAATGACATTGTTGAGGTCAAAAACGGGATTAGTCAAGGAGCCGCCGTGATTGTGCTCAGTCACAATTTTGATGGGGTCACCATTGAAGATGGCACCTTATATTTTGAACCAATAAAAATTAAAGATCCTAAGGCAGTGGCATCAGCTATTTCCGGCGATTTGGATTATGATTATGAATCACTATACGATAAAGCCACTCGAAAAGAAAATCAGCCGGTGTTGATTCGCGGTAAGGTTGATAATGCACTGGCATTGGAAATCAAAGATTCAGAGGCGATCAAAGACGATTCAGGAGAAGTTCAAAGCTACAATGGGATTGAACTTTTAGATGACTACCGACGATATTATACCAATGGAAACTTTGCTTCCTACATTTTGGGATTTACCGGAATGGATTATAGTGGTTTATACGGTGTTGAAGCTACCTATAATGATGTGCTCAGTGGCGAAGACGGCGTTGTTTATTTTCAAAAAGATGCGGATGGTAACCAGATCCCTTCCCAGACGAAAATTCTGAAAGAGCCTGTTCAGGGGGAAGATATCGTCCTAACCATTGACAGTAATATTCAGCTAATGGCTGAAAAAGCAGTGAAGGAAGCTGCAGCAACCTGGAAAACAAAAAGTGTTACCGCGATCGTTATGGAAACAAAAACTGGCGAGGTAGTTGCCATGGCGACCACCCCAGACTATAATCTCAACGATCCTTTTACGCTGGATCCAACCTTTGCGGCAACCCATGCTGAAGACTTGGCTGGAAAAACAGATGAAGAAAAATTAGCCGAAATGTATAAAAACCAGGCCGTGAGTTTCATTTATGAGCCAGGTTCAACTTTTAAAGCCCTTACTGGTTCAGCTGCTTTGGAAGAAGGGGTTATCACCCCCGATACAATTGTCTATTGTGATGGTGCCATTCAGGTCGGAGATGCAGTAATTAATTGTGCGACTGGTCCTCATGGCGCCGAGACTGTTTCAGATGCGATTGCCCACTCCTGTAACCCAGGGCTGGTTCAGATTATTGAAAAATTAAACCCAGATGTTTTTTATCAATATGTCTATAATTTTGGACTGGGTCAAACAACTGGTATCGAGTTAGACGGTGAAGAGTCGGGAATCGTTAATCGTCTATCCACCGCCAATGGGGGAGTCAATGAAGTGGATTATGCCACATTTTCATTTGGACAGGGCCTGGCGGTTACACCGATACAAATAATAAGTGCGCTAAACTGTGTAGTAAATAATGGGTATTATGAGAAACCCACAATCATTTCCAGTGAAACGAAAGGAGAACCGATTGAGTCGCCTAAGCAAATAATTTCAACAGAAACATCCTCTGCCATGAGAGAAATTATGCGTAAGGTGGTCGGCTATGATGCCGACATGACAGCACTTTCGGAAGGATATAGCATTGGGGGAAAAACGGGAACGGCGGAGAAATTCATTAATGGTGAGTATTCCAGCTCTAAATATGTTACATCATTTTATTGTTTTTCACCGGTGGAAGATCCCAAATATTCGGTTTATGTGGTCTTGGATGAACCGGCGGCCGGAGCCTATGGGAGTACCAGTGCAGCCCCAACCGCGATTAGTTTAATGAAACAAGCGCTTAATTATAATTCGGCGGATGCCACAAATACCGGAGGCGCTACGCAGGAGATTCAAAGTGGAACGATTACTGTTCCAGATCTTGTTGGCCAAAATAGTGATTTTGCCGCCAGCATCCTTAATGAAAAAGGGATAAAATATTCGATTGATCCAACAACTACGGGCAGCACTGTTATCAGCCAAAGTGTGCCAACAAATTCTGTGTATGATCCGAACACTGAACTTGTTCTGGCTCTGGGTGATTCGGGTACTGAATCGGCAGGTACGGTTGTTGTTCCTGATTTAAAAGGTCTGTCCATCCAAAGCGCCAACGAAATCTTGACGGGATTGGGCCTGAAACTTAAAATCACCGGTAATGGATTTGCATCAAGTCAGACTCCGGCACCAACAACCGTTGTCGATAAGGGCAGTGACGTCAGCGTAACGTTTACCCCATAGTAATTTAAAAGAAAAGCGAGGGGGCAAATCCTTGCTTTTCTTTATGTTCAAAGTTTGATATAATGTCATGGTCTTTTTGGACAGATGATCTTGCCGAAAGCATTGAATGATACTTGACGCAAAATAAAGAGAAAGTTCAGGTTGTTTATTGATGGAAAGTATCAGTATTGATGAAATACTTCACATTACCCAGGGAGAATTGCTCCAGGGGACACGGTCACAGGCCATTACAAATGTCGCCATTGACAGTCGGAAAATAGAAAATGGCTATTTATATGTACCAATTATTGGGGAATCAAACAACGGACATGATTATATTAATCAGGCATTTTTAAATGGATGTACGGTTTGTCTGACCCAGGAAAAAGAGCGAAGTTTTCCAGAGGGGTTAGCAGTCATTTTTGTTGACTCAACCTTGGCGGCCATGAAAGTATTGGCTGGGTTTAACCGCCATCGCTATCGTTTGCCAGTAATTGCTATTACCGGCAGCAGTGGTAAAACAACGACTAAGGACCTGGTAGCAGCGGTTCTGGCACAGAAGTATAATACCTTAAAAACGGAAGGCAACTTCAATAATGAATATGGCATTCCTCAAACACTATTTAATTTGGAGCCGGATCATGAGATGGCTGTCATTGAAATGGGAATGGATCACCTAGGAGATATTTCAAAATCAATCCAAATAGTAGAACCGGATATCGGGGTAATTACCAATGTTGGTTTAAGTCACATTGAGCGTTTGAAAACCCAGGAAAACATTTATCTGGCCAAAAAAGAAATCCTGCAAACACTAAAAAGCCAGGGGATCGCCTATGTTAATGGTGATGATGTTTTTTTAAAAAAATTATCGGAAGAACAAAATAATTTTCTGATCAGAACTTTTGGGATTCATGGCGACCATACGGTAAAAGCGCTTGATTACCGTTCCCACCAGGACGGCCTAGAAATCCAGGTCGCCTGGGAAGATCGAAGTGAACGGTATACCTTTAATTATCCCGGTGAACATAATGTCTATAATTGCCTGGTTGCCATTGGCTTGGGGTATTTTTATGAAATGTCTCAGGCTCAAATTCAAAAAGGTCTTGATGCATTTGTCCCCAGCGGTAATCGGATGGATATTTTCACCATTGGCGAAACCAAAATCATCAATGACTCTTATAATGCCAACCCTGACGCCATGAGGGCATCCCTGGATGTCTTGGCGACCCTTGGTCGCGATTACAAACGAAAAATTGCCATTCTCGGGGATATGCTGGAAATGGGTGAATATGGTCCACCAGCTCATTACGAGGTGGGCAACTATGCTAAAGATAAGGCCGATTTACTGATTGGGGTAGGCGAACTGGGACAGCAGATCTGTAATGGCTATGGAGACAGCGGCGAAGTTTATCACGTTTTGGATGCTCTTGCAGCTGGGGAATGCCTGAAGAAGATTATCCAGCCAAACGATATTATTTTGATTAAAGCGTCCCGGGGAATGGGGTTGGAACGAATCATTGACTTCATAAAGGAAGGGAACAGATAATGGAAATAACAATATTAAAGGCAGGTCTGATTGGGTTGCTGATTTCCTTCGGTGTTGTCTATTTGGTAACGCCACGCTTTATTCCAATGCTCAAACGGCTGAAATTTGGTCAGGCGATCCGGGAAGAAGGTCCCCAAAGTCATCTGGAAAAATCGGGCACGCCGACGATGGGCGGTCTGGTTATTCAACTGGGGGTCGTGGTTGCTTTTGTGCTGTTGTCCGCATTTACGGGAAATTGGGATTTTTTCCCAATTCTAGTGATGTTGTATTTTGGTTGTGTTGGCTTTATTGATGACTATATCAAAGTTTCCAAAAAACATAATCTCGGTCTAAGAGCCTGGCAAAAAATGGTATTGCAGTGCGTCGGTGCTCTTGCCATCGCTCTTTATGCATACTATTCACCGACAATTGGCTCGGAACTGATTATTCCTTTTATGAAACAGCCAGTAGATTTTGGGTTTTGGTATGTACCCTTTACCTTTATTGCAATTGTTTCAATCGTCAATGCGGTTAATTTAACCGATGGACTGGACGGATTGGCGTCAGGAGTGACCTTGATTGTCGCCATCTTCTTTTTTGTAGGTTCCCTGATCTTGCCAGAAGCGAGCACAACCATTTTTATTGGTGCTATTATTGGTGGATGCCTGGGTTTTTTGAGACATAATTCCAAACCAGCTGATATTTTTATGGGCGACACCGGTTCCATGGCTTTAGGCGGAGCCGTTGTGGTGATGGCGATCATCACCCAGCTGCAAGTTTTTTTACTGATTGCCGGAGCCTTGTTTGTTATCGAGGCTTTATCCGTTGTCATTCAGGTGGGTTACTTTAAGGCCACCAAAGGCAAGCGCTTTTTTAAGATGGCTCCGATTCATCATCATTTTGAATTATCCGGCTGGAGTGAAACCCGGGTGGTTACCGTCTTTTGGGTCGCTACAGCAATTTTTGTAAGCATTGCATTTATTTGTTTAGGATAGGAGAAGCACACTATGAGAAAAACAACCCTAGTAATTGGCGCTGCCCGAAGTGGTGTAGCGGTAACAGAATTATTATTAAATCGTGGAGAGACGGTTGTCTTAACAGATACCCGGGCGTCCAGCATTGTTCATAAAGAATTCCCGCAAATTTTGGATTATGAAAAAGAATCAGAATTTGAATCAATCTTTGGCATTCAACCCAGTCCGGAGATTTTAAACGCCATTGATGAAGTGGTGGTCAGCCCCGGGGTTCCCTTGATTATTCCGATTATCCAAGCAGCCTACGAACAGGGTATTCCTGTCATTGGAGAGGTTGAAGCGGCCTATCGATTGACAAAAACACCTTTTATTGCGATTACCGGAACCAATGGAAAAACCACGACAACTACACTGCTGGGAGAAATCTTTAAGGCGAGCGGCAGAGGAACCTATGTGGTCGGAAATATTGGTGATCCGATCACCAACTATGTAGGCAGTGCCAAAGAAATTGAAGTATTTGTCACGGAGATCAGCAGTTTTCAATTGGAAACCATTCAGACCTTTCGTCCACGAGCGGCAGCAATTCTCAATTTAACCCCAGATCATTTGGACCGGCATCTGACCGTGGAAAATTATGTGAAAGCCAAAGGGCGGATTTTTGAAAATCAAACCGCTGAAGATCTGCTGGTCTTAAATGGAGATGACGAGCTAGTCTGTCAATTGGGTGAAAAAGCGAACTCAAAAAAAGCCTATTTCAGTTATAAAAATAAGGTCGATTATGGTGCCTGGTGTTTAAATGGCGAAATCTGGATTAACAATGGCGCCGAAACTTTTTTTGTTTGCAACGAATCTGAATTGGGCATTATTGGCCCCCACAACACCATGAATGCCTTGGCAGCCCTAACCCTGGCTTATTTTTCGGGGGTTACATTAGCGGTAATTGTTCAGGTGCTCAAATCCTTTAAAGGGGTGGAACACCGCCTGGAAATGGTCGGCTGTTTTGCCGGGGTGACTTATATCAATGATTCCAAGGGAACGAATACCAATGCTACCATTACGGCTTTGAATGCGGTGAAAGAACCGATTATTTTACTGGCCGGGGGGTATGATAAAAAAGAAGATTATTCCGAGCTCATGGAACTAGTAGCCAAACGAGTGAAGCTGCTGATTGTTTTAGGCGTGACAGCGGATGATTTAATCAAAACTGCCAAGACTAAAGGTGTGACGGCAATTTCCAGGGTCGAAACCTATGAAGAAGCTGTTGCTTGTGCAAAAGCAGTGGCTCAGACGGGTGATACAGTGTTATTATCTCCAGCCTGTGCCAGCTGGGATATGTTTGATAATTATGAAATCCGAGGTCGTGTTTTCAAAGAATTGGTGACCGAAAATCAATAAGAAACTGAGGAGTAAACCATGAAAACAGGAAAAATAGATCGACCTTTTTTAATTGCCCTTTTGCTGCTGGCAGGAATCGGGGTTATAATGGTTTTTAGTGCCAGTATGTACTCATCGACGATTAGCGGTGAAAAAGGATACGCCCTGTTTCTGAAACAATTGATTTTCGATTTATTAGGTGTGATCGTGATGGTCATCGTGAGTAAAATCGATTATCGTGTTTATAAAAAATATTATCTTGTTGGTATTGTGATTTCTATTTTTCTGTTGATTATCGTTTTAATCCCGGGAATTGGATTAAAAGTCAATGATGCCAGACGATGGATTGATTTAAAAGTAACGACTTTTCAGCCTTCAGAATTTGCCAAAGTAGCGATGATTCTTTATTTTAGTACCATTGTCTCAAGAAAACCAGAGATCATTAAGGAAAACCTGCCATTTCTATTAAACTGTATGTTGCCGCTTTTTCTGATTTGCGGGATTACCGCGATTGAACCATCACTTAGTGCGGCGATGGCCATTGCTGTCGGTGCTGGTGCGGTATTGTATTTTGGGGGAATTAAATTCAAACTTTTTTATCCCTATCTCGGCTTTGCCGCTTTGGGAGTTGTTGGTTTAATGATTGCCGAACCCTGGCGACTTGATCGCTTTAATGTTTTTTTAGGAAAAGGCGGTTATGATTATCAGATATCCCAATCGCTTTTAGCCATCGGAACCGGCGGCATTTTTGGCAGAGGCCTAGGAAATGGTAAACAGAAGTACCTGTTTTTGCCGGAGCTACAGAATGACTTCATTTTTGCCAATATTGCCGAAGAATTTGGTTTTATTGGTTGTTTGCTGGTGTTAGGTCTGTTTGCTTTTATTATCTGGCGGGGATTTCAAATTGCTCAAAAGTCACAAGATACCTTTGCTTATTTATATACCAGCAGCGTTATGCTGTTGCTGGCATTTCAGGTCTTGGTCAATATCGGCGTTGCCTCGGCAATTATACCGGTAACTGGGATGGCGTTGCCGTTTGTCAGCGCTGGCGGCTCCTCGGTGGTTATCCTTTTTGCGATGATGGGACCGATTTTAAATATTTCCCGAAACGTGGATTTGAGCAGGAAACTGGAGCTTAACAAAAAAACAGTTCTGAAAAAGAAAAAGATTGTGAGGTAGTCTGTGAAAGTACTCATTGCAGCTGGCGGAACTGGAGGGCATATCTATCCGGGACTGGCCATTGCTGAAAAAATAAAAAAGGAAAATCCAGATGCTGAAATAATTTTTATTGGCTCCAAAGTGGGGATGGAAAAAAACATCATTCCCCAATTTGGATATCCCATTGAGTATATTCGCGTCAGGGGATTTGAACGAAAAGCTTCATTGGAAACGTTGGCGGCGATTAAGGGCATTTTTGATGGTCTTAATGATTCGAAAAAAATAATCAGAGATCATCAACCAGATCTGGTTATTGGTACCGGCGGATTTACAGCAGGGCCACTGCTTTTAATTGCCAGCCGACGCAAAATAAAAACCATGATTCATGAACAGAATGCCTATCCGGGCAAAACAAATCTGATGCTGGGCAAACGGGTGGACCGTATTGCTATCAGTTTTAAAGAAGCACAAAAGTACTTTCCCAAAGAAAAAACCTTCCTGGCTGGAAATCCAGTGCGATCAGAATATCATCAAATTGACAGAAATGATTTGCGAAAGCGTTTGAATCTTTCGCAAAATCAAAAGATGGTATTGATTATGGGTGGCAGCCAGGGGGCTGGTTCCATTAATCGTAGTGCCTTGTCACTGATTGAGTTTTATAAGGAGCGAACGGATCGGGTTATTTATCATTTAACTGGAAAAGATCAATATGAAACGATCAAAAAAGAAGTGGAAAATATGGGTCTGGCAACATCAGGTCATGTCTTTGTGGATGCCTACAGCAATGAGGTTCACCGACTTCTGGGCGCCGCTGATCTGGTGATCAGTCGATCCGGGGCCATGTCGGTGGCTGAAATCCAGGCGGTGGGAACGCCATCTATTTTGGTGCCTTATCCCATGGCCGCCGGAAATCATCAGGAATTCAATGCCCGGGTGATCACCGATGCGGGTGGTGGGGTGCTCATCAAGGATCGGGATCTGATCGGTGATTTGTTGATCCAGACAACCGAAGCATTACTGCGGGATGAGTCGAAACTTCAGCGGATGTCTCAAATATCAAAAGAATTAAGCATTATCAATGCCGGAGATCGGATTTATGATGAAATAAAGAAATTGATGGAGAATTAATGAAACGATCAAAGAAGAAAAGGCCCAAAGAAAAATCAAATGAAAAACCACTACCCCGTGAATTGACAAAGCAGGAGCTGCGGGAGCAGCGACGGCGACAACGGAAAGTTAATAAACGCAAACGGATCTTTAAAAGTCTGGTTACGATTTTGATCATCCTTGGCATTATCGGATTGATCAGCTTCGCCTCCTATCAGGCGGTGAAGTTGGGTGTCTTTAACGTAGTGGAAATAGAAGTGGTTGGAAATGAGATTATTGATGCTCAAACGGTAATTGAAGCATCAGGGATCAGGGTTGGGGAAAGTATTTTCTTAGTTGATGTCAATCAGGCAAACTATAATATCAATGCATTGATGAATTTAAAAGAATTGGAAATTTCAAAGATCATGCCAAATAAAATTCTGATTCGTATGGTCGAATCTACACCCATTTGCGCAGTTAATTTTGACAATAAGGTTTATTATCTGACAGAGGATAAAGAATTGATCCAAGATGGCGAATACTTAAGAAAAACGGATATCCCACTTGTTTTTGGGAGTGATGCGGTGACCATCTCAGAAATTGGGAAAGAAGTCGTGGTTGAACCCTATTGGCGATTTGATACGATTATGAACATCCTAAAGGATTTAAGAAATGACGGCAATTTAGGAAAAATATCTGAAGTACGAATGACGGATGTTAACACCTATGAGATTGTCACGAAAAATGGTACCATTTTCATACTTTGGGATTATAATAATTATTATGACAACAAGGCCTATATTCAGAACAATCTGGATAAAAATACCAGTAATATGATTATTAACTTGGCGGCAGGACCAAAACCGGTTATTAAAGGGCGATAACAAATCAACGAAATCCAATATTTAGTTCCAATAGTGTCTTGAGATAAAATATTGCGTGATATTTTACTTAATTTATGATTCAATAGTTGAAAAATTTGTAAATAAAGGTTAATATAAAGAGGTGAACATTTCTTTCCCATGAGTTTTGGGAAGATGTGTTATTTAATATGAAAAAAACATCTGAAACAATTTGAACGTTTCTGGAAAAAAGATACAAAAGATTTCGATTTACAACGAGAAAGCTGTTTAGTAAGAGGAGGAAAAAAAGTGTTTGAATTAGATGGAAATTACGATAATTTCGCAAAAATTCGTGTAATAGGTGTTGGTGGCGGTGGAAATAACGCCATTAATCGAATGATTGAAGCAGGGATGAAGGGCGTTGATTTTATTGCTGTTAATACAGATAAACAAGCCCTTGCTTTAGCTTTGTCTGAAAAAAAGCTGCAGATCGGTGAGAAAATTACTCAGGGACTTGGTTCCGGTGGGAATCCCGAGATTGGGCAGAAAGCTGCCGAAGAAAGCAAAGATGCGATCGCAGATATGATCAAAGATACCGACCTGTTGTTTTTGACAGCCGGTATGGGCGGCGGCACCGGTTCTGGTGCGGCACCGATTATTGCCAAAATTGCCAAGGATATGGATATTTTGACCATTGGCGTTGTAACCAAGCCGTTCTCTTTTGAAGGCCGGGTACGGATGCGCAATGCGCAGATTGCCAGTGAGTTTTTACAGGAAAATGTCGATTCTCTGGTGACCATTCCAAATGACCGACTTTTAAGAATGGCAGATAAATCGACTTCGCTGAAAGATGCTTTCAGACTTGCTGATGACGTCTTACTCCAAGGGGTGAAAAGTATCTCAGATCTGATTGCAATGCCAGGACTAATCAGTCTTGACTTTGCAGATGTTAAAACCATCATGAAAGATACTGGCTTGGCGCACATGGGTGTTGGTCGTGCGAGTGGCGATAACCGTGCGGAAGAAGCTGCTAAACAGGCAATTCTCAGTCCGTTACTGGAAACTCAGATCGATGGCGCAACCGGCGTGCTACTTAATATCACCGCTGGCGAAGATCTGTCGTTATTTGAAGTGGATAAGGCAGCAAGTATTGCCAGAGAAGCTTCAGATCCAGATGCCAACGTTATTTTTGGTGCAACGATTGACGAATCGCTGGGCGATGAAATTAAAATCACTGTTATTGCAACAGGATTTTTGTCCGGTGGCGAAAAAGAAAAGAAAGCTGTTATCAAAAAAGTTGTTAAGAGTGCCAGCGACTCCGTTGGTGAATTTTCAATTCCAGATTTCCTAACCCAAGATTAATACCGATGAAATGTCCGTATTGTGCGTTTGATGACAGTAAGGTGGTCGATTCACGACCATCTGAAGAGGGGACAATGATCCGCAGACGGCGGGAGTGTAACAAATGTAATAAACGTTTCACAACCTATGAACGGGTCGAGAACATCCCTCTGATTGTTGTAAAAAAAGGTGGTCAGCGAACTGCTTTTGATAAAAATAAAATATTTAATGGGATGATCAAAGCCTGCGAAAAACGGCCGGTGCCCATTGATTCCATAAAAATTGTGGTTGATGACCTGGAACGGAACCTCTATCAAAGCGAAATGAAGGAAGTTCCATCTTCTTTAATCGGCGAACAGGTGATGGCAGCATTAAAAACCATGGATCAGGTAGCCTATGTTCGTTTTGCGTCGGTATATCGACAATTTAAAGATGTGGCTTCGTTTATGGATGAGCTGGAGCGTCTGATTTCTGAAAAACAGGCTGAGGGAATGCATGAAACAGTTTGAAAAAACCATAAAAAGTGAAGAAATCTACAACGGGCGGATTGTTAAGCTCAGAGTTGATGAGGTTGAGCTTCCTGATGGCAGTTTTTCTAAACGTGAGATCGTAACCCATCAGGGTGCCGTGGCGGTTTTAGTGATCAAAGATGGACAAATGCTCTTTGTCAAGCAATACCGTATTGCCAGTCAACAGCTACTGACCGAAATTCCCGCTGGTATTCTTGAAATCGGCGAAGATCCTGAAGATGCTGCCATCCGGGAATGTCAGGAAGAAATTGGCTATCGCCCACTTAACTTGTTTAAATTGGGAGAATTTATTCCAACGCCGGGATATTGTACTGAAAAAATTACGCTCTTTTGCGCCACCGAATTAATCTGGGACCCGTTAGAAGAAGATGCTGATGAATTTATCCGAGTGGTGAAAATTCCCATCCGAACAGCCAGAACCCTGTTTATTAATGGACAATTCATCGATGGTAAAACGGTAGCTGCGCTGGGATACTATTTTTCGATTGCGGCCAGAGAGTGTTTATAGAATAAGAATAATGTTCAATGTGAATAGATGGTTTATTTCAATGCAGAGCATTAGAATGAATCATCTATTTTGTATTATGCATCAAAGAATGAATGCATAAGTTAAGGAGAAATTAATGAAAAGCAAATTTTGTTTAGAGTCAAACTGGGATTTTGTTAAAATTTTCAGACTAAGAAAATCAGCTGTAAGAAATTATGTAATGAGGTGGGCAGATCATGTTTAATTTTACTCCGGACTATTTTTTCAATCTGCTCTTAAGCCTGCCAGGAATTTTGATTGCCATCAGTTTTCATGAAATGGCTCATGGTTATGCAGCTGATTCAATGGGCGATCCGACTCCTAAAAATGCTGGGCGTTTAACCTTAAACCCGCTTAAACACATCGATCCATTGGGATTTTTGTCGATGCTCTTATTCCGCTTTGGATGGGCTAAACCGGTGCCGGTCAACCCCGGAAACTTCAAAGACCGAAAAAAAGGAATGATTGTAGTATCTTTAGCTGGAGTTATTACTAATTTAATTCTTGGCTTTTTTGGGATGGCCGCTTATTTGGCAGTAGTTCCCTTGAATAATGAAATACTGCTGATTGTTTTACAGTATGTTTATATTTATAATATTATGTTTGCGGTGTTTAATATCATTCCCATTCCACCCTTAGATGGATCTCAGATTCTGGAATTGTTTTTGCCACCAAAGGCGAAGATGACCTATTATAAATATCAGCGGTATGGAATGATTGCAATTTTTGTTCTGGCCCTGACCGGATTGTTGGGAATCATCATTAACCCCGTTATTAATGGAATAGTGAGTCTGTTTTCAATGATTCTGCTGCCAATTTTCAATCTAATCTGGTCTTAGCAATGGCATACGCGGTAAGTCTAGATGGATTTGAAGGTCCATTAGATCTTTTAATCAATCTGATTCAGAAAAACAAAATTGACATTTGTGATATTCCCATCTCAACCATTACCAATCAATATTTATTACAGATCCGAACCTGGCAGGACATGGATATGGATGTGGCCAGCGAATTTATTGTTATGGCAGCCCGATTATTGGAGATAAAGGCCAAAGCCCTGCTTCCCAAAAATGAAGAAGCAAAAGAAGATGAAGAAGATCTGCAGGCTAAGCTTGTTCGCCAATTGGTGGAATATAAAATTTTTAAAGAGATTAGTTATTATTTTCAGTCGCAGGAGCAGCGGGAACGAGGCGCTATTTATCGAGATCCGGAGTATATTCCTCAGAACATGGAAGAAGTGCCATTGGTTATTGATCCCTATTCGTTGGAACAATGTTTTAAGCGTCTGCTTTTTGAGCGAGAAGAAGAAATAGAGGCCATGGCTCCGCCACAAAAAATTATCCGTGAGCTGTTCAGCATTGAAGAAAAAATTGCCGAAATAACCGAGATTCTGGTTCGAGCAGGAGCGGCGGGGGTCAGTTTTTCAGAACTGCTACACCCAGAGATTTCTAGGGAAGAGGTAGTAGTGACCCTATTGTCGTTGCTTGAAATGGTTAAAACCAGCGGTTTGCGATTACTTCAAAATCGGGTATTTATTGATTTCCAAATTCACAGAGAGGTGGAGAAAAATGAACAGTGATGAACTGGCCGGCATTATCGAAGGCATTCTATTTGGTGCAGGAGACGGCGTTTCGATAACTGAACTGTGCCGTTGTCTGGATAAACCGGTATCAGAAGTACAGTTTGCCATCGAAATACTCAAACAAGATTATCAATCCAAAGCCCGGGGTATTCGCCTGGTTCAGGTGAAGGACAGCTACCAACTTTCCACAAAACCTGATTATTATGGTTACATTAAAGAAATCACCAAGCATCAGGAAAAAACAGGTCTTTCCCGGGCGGCCCTGGAAACCCTGGCAATTATTGCTTATCGTCAACCAGTTACCCGATTGACAGTCGACGAGTTAAGAGGGGTGAGTTCAAGCAGTGCCATTCAGCGGTTGCTGGATCGGGGACTAATCTGCGATGGGGGCCGTCTGGAAGCACCGGGGCGACCAATCTTATATAAAACCACCAATGCCTTTCTAAAAACCATGGGCTTTACGAGTCTTAAAGAAATACCAGAGTTTGAAGTGTTTTCCCAAGGTAAGCAGGAAAGTTTCGATCTGGAACTATTAAACAATGAAACAGAAAACAAAGACCAGTCCGGTGAAGATTTATTAGCAAATATGCTAGAAAAGACCATGGGCGATGCCGCGATAATCGAGGTTGCCCAATGAGAATTCAAAAATTTATGGCGCAATGCGGCGTTGCTTCCCGCAGAAAATCTGAAACAATGATCGAACAGGGCTTAGTTCAGATAAATGGGGTAACCGTCAAAGAACCGGGTTTTCCAATTGATCCTGAAAAAGATGAGATCATTGTTGCGGGAAAAAAAATATCCGAGTCTTCAAAAATCTATGTGATGGTCAATAAACCCAAAGGCGCATTGTCAACATCAGAGGATACCCATGGACGACAGCGGGTGCTGGACCTGGTGCCCATCAAAGAACGGCTCTACACCGTTGGACGGTTGGATATGGAAACAGAAGGTTTGCTGCTGCTGACAAACGATGGTGACCTGACCTTTTACTTAACCCACCCCAAGCATGAATTTGAAAAAACCTATGTAGGCTTGGTGCGAGGATGTCCGGATAAAACCAGTTTAGCAAAGTTTAAAGAGGGAATGGATATCGAGGACTACCACACGGCCCCGGCGGCAATTAAGATCATCAAAGAAAGCCGGGATACCAGCCTGCTGGAAATGAAGATTCATGAAGGAAAAAAAAGACAGATTCGCAAAATGTGTGCGGGCATAGGGCATCCGGTTATTGATCTTAAACGGATTGCCATTGGCGACCTGACCCTTGGGAATTTAAAACCTGGTGAATGGCGTTATTTAAATAAAGACGAAATTATGTATTTAAAAGGAGATAAAAAATGGTAAAAATAGGATTTCCGAGAGAGTTTAATCAAATTAAAACCTTGTTTCCAGAAAAAGAAAAGGAACGGGATTTATATATTGTCGCAGAAAACACCGCCAATTCAGAGATACTCGGAGCGGTTCGTTTTTTTTATCATGATGAACAGGTTGATATTTATGAAATGCTGATGACTTATGAAGGCGAACAAGTCATTGCAGTATTTGATGGAATTATCAGAACGCTACTCTATAAGATGGCCGAAGAGGGCTGTACGACGCTAACTGTTCAAGGCGCAACTGGCGAATTTGCAGATTATTTTAAAGATCATCAATTTTTGGAAGAAAACGGTATACTGATTCATCGGGCATATCCTGGTGAATTTTTTAAACCCTGTGCCGGCTGCAGTGAATAATCAATCACTTCGGGTAACTAATTTAGCCTGGGATTTTTTGAAACCAATTATTAAACCCGGTGATATTGTGGTTGATGCCACCGCCGGCACCGGTCAGGACACCTTATTTCTGACCCAATGTGTCGGCGAAACAGGACACGTTTTTGCCTTTGACATTCAAGCGGCAGCTTTGAAACAAACGCAAGCGGTTGTTGAAAAAAACGGGTTTGCCGGCAACATCACCCTAGTCCATAAAAGTCATGATTTAATCTTGAATGTGTTTAAGCAGCAAGGAATTAAAGAACAAACCGTAATGGCTATTATGTTTAATCTAGGCTATTTCCCTAGCGGCGATCAAACCATTATTACTAAAACTGAAACAACCATCAAAGCGCTAAATGGGGCTTTGACATTGTTGGCTTCCGGCGGTATGATTACTATATGTTTATACCCGGGTCATCCCGGCGGGTTAGCGGAGTCCGAAGCGGTAATTAATTGGTGTGAAGCGCTGGAAAAACCGTTTATCAGCCATCACTTTCGAACCTTGAATCGAAAATCACCGCCAACATTAGCCATGATCCAAAGAACGAGGTAGGAAATGAAAGAAGTATCAAGTATCAAAGAAAGCCGAGATATTATTTCAGCAATTAAAAAACGGTATGCTAAATTAAGCAAATCCCATAAATTAATTGCCGACTACATGTTTAGTCATTATGAACGAGTTTCTGAAATGTCAGCTGTGAAGGTTGCTCAAAGTGTTGGGGTCAGTGAAGCTACGGTGGTTCGTTTTTCGGTGACTTTGGGATACGAAGGCTACCCGGAGTTTCGGAGAGCATTAAAAAACGAAATCAATAGCAAGCTCACAACGATTGAGCGAATTGACATGACCTTAAGAAACGAACAAAAAGAAAGAGCCCTTCAGGAGACCGTTCATAATGTGCTAAAGTCGGATCTGTCCAATATCAATGCAACCTTTGAGGAATTTGACTATGAAATTTTTAAGTCGTGTATTGACTTAATTTTGGGGGCCAGAAAAGTTGTTATTATTGGGTTTCGGACCACCACCCTGCTAACCGAGCATCTGGGATATTATCTCAATCTGATCCTGGATAACGTCCGGGTGGTTAACTATGGTGTCTCAGATATCTATGAACATTTAATTCGGGTTAATGAAGAAGATGTGGTCATTGCCATCAGTTTTCCCAGATATGCCCAAAAAACGTATGAAGCGGTTGAATTTTTAAAGAATAAAGGGGTAAAAATCATAACGATATCAGACAATGAAAATGCCCCCATCAATGTGTTTACTCAATATCGACTGATTGCCAAAAGTAATGTCTATTCATTTGTTGATTCTTTGGTGGCACCCCTGTCGCTGATCAATGCGCTGGTGATTTCGGTGGGATTGAGAAATATTGGCAAAACCAAAGAGACCTTTAATGAGCTTGAAGAAATATGGCGAGATCATTATATTTATACCGGTGATGAATTGGAAAACAGTTCCCGAAAGGACAAAGAATAATCAATGAGCAAAATAGCAATAATTGGCGGCGGCCCTGGCGGCATGATGGCAGCAGTGGCAGCCGGAGAAAAAGGACATCAGGTTGATTTGTATGAAAGCAATGAAAAGCTGGGAAAAAAACTCTATATAACGGGCAAAGGGCGATGTAATCTCACCAATGCAGTTGAGATTGGCGACTATTTCGATAGCATTGTGCATAACCACAATTTTATGTACAGTGCCTTATACGCGTTTACGAATGAAGATTTTATGGCATTTATGGAAAAAAACGGCGTGCCATTAAAAACAGAGCGGGGCGACCGGGTATTTCCAGATTCAGATAAATCAAGTGATGTGATCAGTGGGTTTAAGGCTGCTTTAAAACAAAGTCGCTGTCAGGTTTATTTAAACACAAAAATAACAGGCCTCTTGATCGAGAACAATATAATTAATGGTATCGCTCTTGAAAACGGAGAAACCAGAAACTACGATGCGGTAATCCTGGCAACTGGCGGAAAGAGTTATCCGTCTACAGGTTCAGATGGTGGCTTTTTTAAGGTGTTGAAAAGTTATGGGCATCAAATCAGCCAGCTGGCGCCGGGACTGGTACCGATGAATACGAAAGAAGATTGGCCCCGGGATTTACAGGGGCTGGCCCTTAAAAATGTTGCTCTGACTCTTTATCAAAAAACACCTAAGGGCCAAAAGAAAGTAAAGTCCATGCTGGGGGAGATGTTGTTTACCCATTTTGGCATCTCTGGGCCATTGGTTTTATCACTAAGTTCCTATTTGGTGGGAAATTCAAAAGATTTCTGCCTGGAATTGGATTTAAAACCAGCATTAAGTTTAGAACAAATGGACAATCGGGTCCAACGGGATTTTTTGAAATATCAGAACAAAGATTTTGGCAATTCTCTGGGCGATTTACTGCCCTCGAAAATGATTCCAGTAATGGTTGAATTATCCGGGATTGAACCGGGAACCAAGGTCAATCAGATCACCAAGGACCAGCGAAAAAAGCTGGTCGAATGTTTTAAACAATTAACGATTGGCATTGCTGGTCTGCGCGATTTTACCGAAGCCATTATTACTGTTGGCGGTGTGAATGTAAAAGAAGTAGATCCGGGAACCATGGAGTCAAAAATAATTAGAAATCTTTATTTAGCCGGAGAGATGCTGGATGTGGACGCCCTGACCGGTGGATATAATATCCAAATTGCCGTTTCCACCGGTTGGCTGGCTGGAAATTCAGTCAATTAACAAAGAGTTGGATGAGGGAGAGTAAGATGCAAATTGCCATAGATGGTCCTGCCGGAGCAGGAAAAAGTACCATTGCCAAAAAAATAGCAGCAACCTATAAAATGACCTATTTAGATACCGGAGCCATGTATCGGTGTATTGCCCACTGTGTTTTGAATCAGCAGGGTGATCGATTCGATGATAACCGGGCCATTATTGAAATTGCCAAAACTGCAAAAATTACTTTTGATGGTGACAAGGTTTTTTGCAATGACAAAGATGTCACACAGGAAATACGCACCCCCCTGGTTTCCCGGCATACCTCAGACGTTGCTAAAATAAAAGAAGTCCGGGATTTGATGGTCAATCAACAGCGTGATTATGCCAAAAACCATTCGGTGGTTATGGATGGCCGAGATATTGGTTCGGTAGTGTTGCCTGATGCGGATCTTAAATTTTTTCTGGATGCTGATGTTCTGGAACGGGCGCAACGAAGAAAAAAAGAAATGGATGAAAAAGGCAGCAGTAAAGCGCTGGAAGAAATTAAAAGTGACATCGAAAATCGGGATACCAATGACCGAAACCGTACTGAAGGCCCCCTGGTGCAGGTTGCCGATGCGATTGTCATTGATACAACTGGGAAAAGTATCGAAGTTGTTTATCAAGAAATGAAAAAATACATCGATGAGGCCAGCCGATGATTTATAAACTTGGCCGTTTCATTACTTATCTTATCAGCTTGATCCTCTTTCGGATAACCATTATTGGAAAAGAAAATATTCCGGAAACTGGAGGGGCGCTTATTTGCCCTAATCATATTAGTAATATTGATCCGGTGGTGATTTCATTTACCACACCCAGGGAGATTCATTATATGGCCAAAGCGGAGCTGTTTAAAAATTCACTGTTGGCCTGGTTCTTTCGTAAGGTCAAGGCTTTTCCCGTTAATCGGGAAAAAGTTGGTATCGAAACGATTAAGACATCTTTAAAAATTTTGAAGGAAGAAGAGATTCTGGGGATTTTTCCAGAAGGTCATCGGGTTAATCCAGAAGATCGGACTCCCCCGGCCAGTGGTTTTGTGGTTTTTGCCATCAAGACAAAATCACCAATTATTCCGGTGCGAATCAAAGGAAACTACAGATTCAGAGGTAAGATTAAAATTATTATTGGTCAACCCATTTATCTGGAAGAATATTATGGGAAAAAATTATCCGATGAGGAAACCCATCAGTTAAGCGAAAAAATAATGGATACCGTTTATGAATTGGAATCCGCTTGAGGTTAAAATGGAAATAATCGTTGCCGATAAAGCCGGATATTGCTTTGGAATCGAAAATGCCATGAAAATGGTTCAAGATACCATTGAATCTGGTCAGGAGAAAATATATACGTTAGGTCCCATCAGCCATAACACGCAGGAAACCCAGCGATTAGCTGACCAAGGGATTGTCATAATTGAAGAAGATGATGTGAAAAATATCGAAACGGGATGCATCATCCTCCGTTCTCATGGCGTCGGCAAAAAAATCATCGCCGCCATACAAGAAAAAGGACTTGCGATAATTAATGCTACCTGCCCATTTGTAAGAGCTGTTCAAAAAAAAGTCGAAGCTTATGATGTGGCAGGCTATCATGTAGTCATTGTAGGAAATAAAGATCATCCGGAGGTTATTGGAGCAAATGGCTGGTGCAATGGTAAAGCTTTAATAATTAATGATATAAATCAGTTGGAAAATATTGAAAGTTATGATAGAATATGTATCGTGGCTCAGACCACCATCATCGAATCCAGATTCAATGGAATTTGTGATGCGATCAGGTCGAGAGTCAATGAAGTAGTTATATTTAATACTATTTGCAGTGCCACCGCTGAAAGACAAGCAGCGGCAGCGAAAACTGCAAAAGAAGTAGAATATATGATCGTAATCGGTGGATACCACAGCTCGAACACACAAAAGCTGACGGATATTTGTAAGTCCCATTGCGAAAAAACTTGTCACATAGAAACCATCCGGGATCTGGATCTCGCTGAAGTAATGAAATATCGGAAAATTGGTATTACGGCAGGAGCATCAACACCGGATTGGATCGTTAAGGAGGTATTGGAAGGTATGGAAGAGCAAAACAAAATTGCTGAGGAAAACGTGGTCGTAGAAGTGACGACTGAAGAACAGCCAACTGTTGTAGTTGAGGAAGTGGTGGAAACCATTGAAAAAGACGAATATGATGATGCTAATTTCGATTTCGCTGCAGAAATTGAAGAATCATTAAAAACAATTCGTCGAGGTGCTGAAATCGAAGGTGAAGTTATCCACATTGCTGAAGATGAAGTAATCTTAAACATTGGCTACAAAGCAGATGGTATCATCAAAAAGAATGATTTCACATGGAGAAGCGATGAGGTATTATCTGAACTTGTACAATTAGGAGACAAAGTTTGGTGTATCGTTACTGATTTGAATGAAGGTTCTGGAAATGTTAAACTTTCAAAAATCAAATATGATAACCGTCTCGTACAAAAACAGTTAAGTGACGCCTTTGATAATAAAACAATCTTAGAAGGAACAATCAAAGATATTTCTGGAAATGGTTTAATTGTCGATATCGGATTCACCGATATTTATATGCCAGCTTCTCAATATCATGTCCGTTATGTAAAAGACTTAAACACCTTGATTGGCGAAAAAGTAAAGGGTATTATCATTGATTACAACCCAAAACGACGTCGCGCGATTCTTTCACAAAAAATCATTCTTGAAAAAGATATGAAAGAACGTCGGGAACAAGTAAAGGAAATGAAAGACAAACGTTTTGACGAATTAAACGTTGATGACGTTGTTAAAGGTGTGGTTAAAACCATTACTAATTTCGGAATCTTTGTTGATCTTGACGGCATTGATGGTTTCGTCCATCGTTCAGACCTGACTTGGGAAAAAATCAATGAGCCTAAAGATATCGTCGAAAAAGGCCAGGAAATTGAAGCCAAGGTTATTGCTAAAAATGATGAAGACAAAAAAATCAAATTAAGTGTAAAAGCTTTAATGGACCGTCCATGGGATGATTTCATTGCTAAATATAATGTTGATGATGAAGTTGAAGTTACCATCACTAATATTTTAGATTTTGGTGCATTTGCTGAAGTGATCCCAGGCGTTGAAGGTTTAATTCACGTTTCTGAAATCAGCTACAACCGTGTTGAATCCGTTGCTTCAGTTTTAAACACTGGTGATGTGTTAACTGTTAAAATCATCGGAATTAACCCAGAAAAAGAAAAAATTAGCTTAAGTAAAAAAGCTACTGAAGAAGCTCCGGCTCGTCCTGCTCCAACACCAAGAAGCAGTAACAGCAGCAGTAATGCAAGCTCTGGCGATCGCGATAGAAGTAGCAACTACGGTGGTGGCGACAGAAATCGCAGACCACAGCAAAGCCATAACAGCAACAATAATCGTAACAAAACAGTTTACGAAGAAACCGCCAATGTAACTCTTGGGGATGCATTTGCTGATATGTTCAGCGGTCTTACTTTCGAAGACAGCGAAGACGACAAATAAGAATAATATTTATCAAAACAATCTTTGGAATATCCAAAGATTGTTTTTTTTAGGTTTAAGAAAAATATTTTTAGAATAACTATTGAAAAAATTTTAAAACGTGCTATAATTGTCATTAAATCCAGGTGGAATACTCGGAAATAATCCAAGGGGGGTTAAACACTTGAGACTTTCAACAAAAGGAAGATATGGTGTACTTGCCATGGTGGAACTGGCACTTCAATATGGAGATGGCCCAGTTTCTATTAAAGAAATCGCCGAAAAACAAAATTTTTCGGATTCATACATGGAGCAACTTTTTTCAACGCTAAAAAATGCCGGGCTGGTAAAAAGCCTGAGAGGCGCTCGCGGCGGGTATGTCTTAGCAAGAGATCCGGAAGAAATTACTGTTGGTGAAATTATCAGAGCTCTGGAAGGCCCCATTGAATTGGCGGAATGCATCGACGGTGGTGGCAACATGACCTGTGTCAAATCACCGGAATGCGTGACACGCGGACTTTGGAAAGACATCAGTGACAGTATCAGCAATGTTATTGATAATCGATCATTACAGGATTTATTAGGCAAATAAATCACGAAAGAGGGATAAAATGAAAAGAATATATTTAGATCATGCGGCTACGACTCCGGTTGATCCAACCGTTGTTGAAACAATGCTTCCATTCTTCACCGAGAATTTTGGAAATCCATCATCTGTTTACACAGAAGGTCGGACGGTAAAGAAAAGTCTTGAAGCAGCGCGTTTACAAATAGCAAAAGCGATCAACGCTGATTCCCGGGAAATCTATTTTACCGGTAGTGGATCAGAAGCGGATAACTGGGCAATTAAAGGCATTGCCATGAAAAATCAGGCCAAGGGAAAACACATCATCACCACAACCATCGAACATCACGCCGTTCTTCATACCTGCGAATATCTGGAAAAACAGGGGTTTGAAGTAACCTATTTACCGGTTGATGAATTTGGACTCATTTCATTGGATGATTTAAAAAATGCCATCAGAAAAGATACCATCTTAGTAACCATAATGTTTGCGAATAATGAAATCGGAACAATTGAGCCAATCAAAGAAATTGGTGAGATCGTTAAGGAAAAGGGCATTATTTTTCATACCGATGCCGTCCAGGCGCTGGGAAATATTCCTGTGGATGTGAAGGACTTAAATGTCGATTTGCTTTCTATCTCCGGGCATAAAATTTACGGTCCGAAAGGAATTGGCGCATTGTTTATCAGAAAAGGTGTACCCATCGATAATTTAATCCATGGTGGCGCCCAGGAACGAAAAAAACGTGCCGGTACAGAAAATACCGCCGAAATTATGGCCTTTGGAAAAGCGGCCGAATTGGCAAGTGAAAATCTTGAAAAAAATGCCGCCCATATGAAAGAATTAAGAGACCTTTTAATTAAAGGGGTCATGGAAAATATTCCCCAGGTTCGGTTAAATGGCCATCCGGAAAAACGATTACCAGGAAATGCGAACTTCTGCTTTGATTATATTGAAGGCGAATCGATTCTGCTCAGCTTGGACATTATCGGCATTGCTGGTTCCAGCGGTTCAGCTTGTACATCCGGTTCATTAGATCCATCCCATGTATTATTGGCAATTGGTTTACCGGCAGGGGTCGCACACGGTTCGCTGAGACTGACAATTGGGAACCATACTACCGTTGAAGATATTAACTATGTTGTGGAAAATCTGATTCAGATTATCGACCGACTGAGAAAAATGTCCCCAATTAACGCAGAGTGCCCCATCGATGATGCGGTTTTTGAAAAAGCATCCCATCATCATTAATATTTAAATAATAAAATATAAATATAAAACTAAGGAGAAAATAAAATGGAATATACAGATGTAGTAATGGAGAACTTTACCTGTCCTAAACATGTGGGAGAAATTGAAGGCGCCAACGGTATTGGTCAGGTTGGAAGCCCAGCATGTGGAGACATCATGAAAATCTTCTTAAAGATTAATGATGATGGTGTTATTGAAGATGCATCCTTTAAAACCTTTGGCTGCGGTGCCGCAGTAGCCAGCAGCAGTATGGCAACAGATATGATCATTGGGAAAACAATTGAAGAAGCCGGAAAATTTAAAAATTCGGATGTTGTTGATGCTCTGGGCGGGTTGCCAGCCGAAAAAATTCACTGTTCAGTTTTGGCCGCAGAAGCGATTCAGGCAGCCATTGAAGACTATCAAAAGAAAAAAGCATAAAAGCATAAACAGATTGATAAAGACGTCGTTTCTATTGACTAGAGGCCACGTCTTTCTTTTGGTTATGAATAAAAATGGAGGAACTCATGAAAAGTGAGACATTATTTCAGGTTTCAACCTTGACTGATTTTCAAAACAAAGGATATGACGGGCAGATTTCGATAGAAACCATGCTAGCATATGGGGACACGGGATTTGGTACCTACCATGAACTTAATGGTGAAATGATTGTCCTGGATGGTGTAGCTTATCGGGCACTGGGAGACTGTTCAGTCGAAGTGGCCGATTTATCGGACACGACCCCTTTTGCTACGCTTGGATTTTTGAAAAAAGATGAAGAACAGTTTTTGGCAGTAAACGGAGATCTAACAGCGTTGATGAAAAATTTGAACAGCCTGACTGGCATCAGTCAAAAACCAATTTTAGCAAGGCTCACCGGTGTTTTTGATATTATTGAACTCCATGGCGTATGGCCACAGAAAAAGCCCTATGAAGAACTGGATAAAATTGTCAGCGATCAATCCATTCTTGTTATGGAAAAAATCAGAGGTTTTTTAGTGGGAATTTACTGCCCGGAGTCTGCTCAGGGAATGAATGTGGTGGGCTGGCATTTTCACTTTTTATCAGCTGATAAAAAAATTGGCGGTCATGTCAATGATTTATCAGTTGGAGACCTCGCTGTTGAATTTGAGATTAAAGAATCTTTGTCAATTATTTAGTTGCACTGAATCAATGGGATCCAGTTGCAGGATAAAAGAAAAAAACAACGTTGCCATAAAAAAAATAATAGTGTAAGATAAGCATATGACTAAAAGTGAAAGGAACAAAGAATGAAAGCAAACATTTTACTCAATGTGGAAGTTGTTTCGCAATCAAATGGTCGCCGACATGGGTTGGTTAAAAGCCTGGTGGTGGTGGATCATGTCGTAAAGTATCTCATTATCAATCCCGGCGGGATTATTTCTAAAGCCCAATTTTTTAAGCCAGAAAATATTATTGATGTTAATTATAAACGTTTGATCATAAAAAACGAAAAGGATATCATCA
This sequence comes from uncultured Acetobacterium sp., assembly GCF_963664135.1. Taxonomy (NCBI): domain Bacteria; kingdom Bacillati; phylum Bacillota; class Clostridia; order Eubacteriales; family Eubacteriaceae; genus Acetobacterium; species uncultured Acetobacterium sp. Next base: position 3,275,687 of record NZ_OY760905.1, read on the forward strand.
AAACTAAACGAAAAAAAGTTAAAATCTATTTAGAGGAGGCGTTTCCGTTGATGGATTATCCAGTGGTGGATAAAAACGGTGAAGTTTTCGGTCATGTGGTCAATGCGACGATTGAAGAAGGAACCTTTGTTATTTCTGAATATGAAATTTCCCGGAGTTTTTTTGATGATATCGATCATGGTTTTGCGATTATTCAGGCATCAGAACTGGTTTATAAAGACCAGGTGCTCTATTATGAAAAAGACATGTACGATCTGAGTTTTAAAAACCAGGGTACTGGCATTGCCAATAAATTGTTGGGGGGAATATAAATGGAAGATTCATCAAACAAAAAGAGATTGTTATTTCTTAACTTGATTGTTGTTGTTTTGATTGGTATTCTTTGCTTTTTTATCTGGCCGACACTGGCGGGGATGTTTGCGCCATTCTTTTTTGCTATTGTCTTGGCTTATTTAATGAATCCATTGGTTGTAGCTTTTGAAAGAAAAGGGTTGAATCGGGGCGCCGCGGTTCTGATTGTGTTTTTTGCCGTATTGGCAATCGTAATTGGGGCATTTATGAGTTTTATTCCCAGTCTCATTACCAACATTGCCAGCATGATCAAAAGTATCCCAACGTTTGTTACACAGATGCAGACCTATATTACAAATCTGTCCGATTATATTTCGAATTTTACCGGCTATGATATTACCCAGTTTTTTAATTTGGAACAGATTCTGGGAAATGTACTCCAGGGATTTGCGGCAGCGCTTCAGGGGATTTCCAATGCCCTGCTTCAGAATAGCGGCCAGTTAATGAATATTATTATCGTGCCATTGGTTACCATTTTCTTACTGATGGATAAAGAACGTTTTATCAAAGGGATTATGTATCTCGTCCCGGTTCACTATCGCGACAGTATGCTTAAAATGTGTTGCGACATTGATCTGGTCATTGGTGGTTTTATTAAAGGACAAGGTCTGACTTCACTAATCGCCGGGATTGCCACTGGCATTGGCGCCTTTGCACTGGGATTGCCCTATGCCAGTATTATTGGGGTGATTGCCGGGGTTACTACCATGGTTCCCTATTTTGGACCAGCTGTAGGTACCATTGTAATCGTGTTGTTAGTACTGTTTACCAATCCGATGATGATTATTCCGATGCTTATTGTGATTGGGGTGGTTCAGGTGGTCTGCGGTAATTTTCTGGCACCGGCTTTGATGTCAGGCAATGTCGGGCTTCACCCGGTCTTTATTATTTTCTCGATTTTCTTTTTTGGTGCCATGTTTGGGGGCGTCGGCATGATTATGGCTGTTCCCATCGCCGGAACCATAAAGGTGGTAGCCGGATATATTATTTCCCTGTTTGCCTCAAAGGACACGGCAGAACTAAAAAAGGATTGACAATTAAATACTAAATTAATATAATCATCTTTGTAGGTTAATATTAAATGCATCGAGAACGAAGGCTCTGGAAATAATTATTACAGAGAGAGAGACACGGCTGAGAGTCTTTTATAGCGATTTTAGAGTTGCCCCGTTTGAGCAGCTGCGAAGAAAATTTGAAATCATTCAATAAGTATTTTCAGCCGGGAAACCGTTATTTATAAAGTGAGTTGCAAATTATTTTGCAGCTAATTTGGGTGGTACCGCGGATAAAACCGTCCCTTGCATGCATGCAGGGGATTTTTTTGTTTTTGATAAAACAAATGATAAAGCAGATCATGTTTTAACACGAACCGAATAAATTTCCAAAAGGAGAAAAAATGAAACCATTAGGATTAAATGAAATCAGAGAGAAATTTTTAGTATTTTTTGAAGAAAAAGGACACTTGCGATTAAACAGCTTTCCCTTAGTACCGATTAATGACAAGAGCTTGTTACTGGTCAACTCCGGGATGGCACCGCTAAAACCTTATTTTACCGGCGACGAAATTCCACCACGAAAACGGGTAACAACCTGTCAGAAATGTATTCGAACGCCGGATATTGAAAATGTTGGGAAGACCGCCCGACACGGAACATTTTTTGAAATGCTGGGAAATTTTTCGTTTGGCGATTATTTCAAAAAAGAAGCCATCCCCTGGGCTTGGGAATTTTGCACCGAGGTAATGGAAATACCAGAAGACAAGATTTGGATTTCAATTTATTTGGAAGATGATGAAGCTTTTGAAATCTGGAATCAGCAGGTCGGGATCCCGAAAGAACGGATTGTTCGTTTGGGTAAGGAAGACAATTTCTGGGAACATGGTTTAGGACCCTGTGGTCCCTGTTCTGAGCTTTATTTTGACCGTGGCGAGGAATATGGCTGTGACAGCCCTACCTGTGGTGTAGGTTGTGACTGTGACCGTTATGTCGAATTCTGGAACCTGGTTTTCACCCAGTTTGATAAAGATGATTCGGGTCATTATAATCTTTTGCCTAACCCAAATATTGATACCGGGATGGGACTGGAACGACTTGCTGTTGTGATGCAGGGCGTGGGTACCATCTTCGAAATCGACACGGTCGGTCATGTGCTTAATTATATCTGTAAAAAAGCAGGCGTAAAATATGGTAATGATCCGGCCGATGATGTCTCCATTCGGGTCATTACCGACCACATCCGCAGTGTCACTTTTATGATTGCTGATGGTGTCATGCCAGGCAATGAAGGTCGGGGATACGTCTTAAGACGTCTGCTTCGTCGAGCGGTGCGCCATGGTAAGCTCCTGGGCATCAAAGACTTGTTTTTATTTGACGTCGCCAAAGAAGCCATTCGGGTTTCCCAGGATGCTTATCCTGAACTCCGAGAAAAACAGGATTTTATCCAGAAACTGATTCGCATCGAAGAAGAACGTTTTAAAGAAACCATTGACCAGGGGCTGGCGCTTTTAAATAAAGAACTGGATAAAATTATCGAAATGGAAGAAACGGTATTCCCTGGTGGGGGTGCCTTCAAGCTCTACGATACCTATGGTTTTCCCTATGATCTAACCAAGGAAATTGTTGAAGAACGGGGACTGACCATTATTGCCGAAGAGTTTGAAAAAGAAATGCAGGCGCAACGCGATCGGGCCCGCCAGGATCGGCTAAACAGCGATTTAGCAGTTTGGGCAGATGATCCATTTAACCCATTGGGTCCAGATGCGGTTAATACCTTTGTGGGCTATGACAATTTGGTATCAGAAGGAAATATCATCGGACTTTATGTCGATGGAAAACTGGTTGAAGAGGCTTATGAAGGCGATGAAGTCCTGGTTCTTTTGGATCAAACCTCTTTCTATGCCGAAAGCGGTGGTCAAACCGGAGATCATGGCATCATCCAAAAGGGTGATGGGGTCATTGAAGTCAAGGATTGTAAAAAAGGTAGCCTCAGTCGTCATATTCACTCTGGGATTGTAAAATCAGGTAATTTCAAAGTCGGTGAAACGGTAATTACCGAAGTTAACAAAGAATTAAGAGAGGCCGTACAACGAAATCACACTTCTACCCATTTGCTTCATAAAGCCCTGAAACAGGTTTTAGGTGATCATGTCGAACAAGCGGGCTCATTTGTGTCACCAGATCGCTTGCGTTTTGACTTTAACCATTTCCAGGCGATGACTCGAGCGGAAAAACGTCAGGTCGAAGATATTGTTAATGCGGCTGTTTTAGAAGCCTATGATGTATCAATATTTGAAACGAATATTGATAAAGCCAAAGAATTTGGGGCAACTGCATTATTTGGAGAAAAATACGGTGAAATTGTCCGGGTTGTCAAAGTTGGCGACTTTAGCACCGAACTTTGCGGCGGCTGTCATATCAGCAATTCTTCAAAAGTTGGCTTGTTTAAAATCATCAGCGAGGGCGGTGTGGCTGCCGGGGTTCGTCGGATTGAAGCGGCAACTGGTTTTAATGCCCTTCATCTGGTCGAAAAAATGGATGATACCCTGGTCGATGTGTCAAACCTGATGAAAACAAATCCAGATCAATTGCTGGAAAAAGTGACTGAATTAAACGAAATCAATAAACAGAAGGAACGGACCATTGCCCAACTTAAACAAAAATCGGCAGGAAATGCTATTATGGAAATCCATCAGAAAATGGTCCTGATTAATGGCATCCAGGTGACCATTGCCGAAGTCGAAAAAATGCCGATGGAAGAACTACGAACCCTGGGTGATTTACTTAAAGATCGGATGGGGTCAGGGGTTGTCCTGCTGGGAAGTGTGCTTGATGACAAGGTTAATTTTGTTGCAACTGCCACTCCAGATATTGTCAAACGTGGCTTCCACGCTGGTAAAGTCATTAAGGAAGTGGCGACGGTAGCCGGCGGAGGTGGCGGTGGACGTCCAGATATGGCGCAAGCTGGGGGAAAACTTCCTGAAAAACTGGCAGAATCCCTTGCAAAGGGAGAGACATGCATTCAGGAGCAGTTGAATTAATTTATTAAGAAAAAGAAAAATTATCGCATTTGACTTGTCTTTTCTTTGGCTTTGGGGTAAAATGATATAAATTGATTGTGAAGGAGGTCAGATGACAATGGGAGAAAATACGGTGATTGATCGAGGAACCATTATGTTTGAGGTCGATAGCGAAAAGTCTCAGAAGATCGACGAAGTGATGCGAAATGTACATAAGGCTCTAGTTGAAAAAGGGTATAACCCCGTCAATCAAATTGTAGGTTATGTCATGTCAGGAGATCCGACCTATATCACAAGTCACAGAGAAGCGCGAAACGCCATACAGAAAATTGAACGGGATGAGTTACTCGAAGAACTTGTACGACGTTACTTGAAAAGTATTTAGTAGGCTGATAAATTGGGGCTGTCTCAACCGAGGCAGTCCTATTTTAGTTTTAGCCTGGTGAATTTAGGTTAAGTTATTCAGGTAAAGATTGAAGAACGATTTTTACGGTTAGGAAACCAAAGGAAGATGAAAATAAATACGCTGGGGAACACCGGTATTCAGGTATCCCGAATGTGCTTTGGTAGTTTAACCATTGGGCCCATGCAAAAGAACAAAACCCTTTTAGAAAGCCGGGAAATCATCGCTTGCGCGTTGGATCATGGCGTCACCTTTTTTGATACCGCTGATTTATACAACAATTATGATCACCTTCGTCAGGCTATCCAGATGCAAAAGGATGTGGTCATCGCCACAAAATCCTATGATTACACAGCTGAAGGGGTAATAAAAAGCTTAAATCGGGCGCTAGCTGAACTGGATCGGGATTATGTGGATCTTTACCTGCTTCACGAGCAGGAGAGTGATAAAACCATTGAAGGTCACTGGGAAGCCATTGAAGCACTGATTAAACAGAAAAAGGCCGGTAAAGTCAGAGCCATCGGCATTTCAACGCATCGGGTGGAAGGGGTTTACGGAGCAAATCGCTTTGCTGAATTGGATGTGATCCATCCGTTGATTAATTTAACCGGCATTGGCATTGAAGATGGAACCGCTCAGGAAATGGTCACCGCCATTCATGCCGCCAAGCAATATGGAAAAGGTATTTATGGGATGAAACCACTGGGTGGTGGAAATCTGCTGGCGCAAAAACAGGCAAGTTTTGAGTATGTATTGGGACTGAACGATCTGGATGCCATCGCTATTGGTGTTCAATCGGTTGATGAAGTGTTATACAATGTCAAAAAATTCAATGGTGATGCGATTCCAGTAGAACTGGAAACAGTCGTGTCCTCTGCCAAAAAGATATTGCACATCAGTGACTGGTGTACCGGTTGTGGTGCCTGCATCAAGCGCTGTCATCAGAAGGCGCTGGCGTTAGTTGATGGAAAAGCCAGCGTTGATCAATCGAAATGCGTGCTTTGCTGTTATTGTAGCTCCGCCTGCAAAGATTTTTGTATTAAAGTGATTTAATACAAACATAACAAATAGATGGGATAATGAATGGAAAGAATTTTAGGAATTGATGTTGGCGATAAACGAATTGGGGTTGCAGTGACGGACCCTTTACAAATTACGGCACAGGGAGTGATGACGCTCAAGCGCAAGACCCGGGACGATGATTTAGCAGCATTTCAGGAACTCATCGCAAAATATGAGATAAAAAAAGTGGTGGCCGGATTGCCGCTGAACATGGACGGTTCAGAATCCGCTCAAACCCGAAAAACAGTGAATTTCTGTCAATTTATTAAGAAACGGTTGAACATTGAAATCATCTATATTGATGAACGATTGACCTCAGCCTGGTCTGAAAAAGTATTGATCGAAGGGAATGTTTCCCGGGAGAACCGTAAAGATTATATTGATATGCTGGCAGCCCAGATCATTCTCCAATCCTATATGGATCGGGCTGTTAAATAAAAGAAATTCATAATTTATGAATTCTTTAAGCATCAAAAGGTATAATCATAAGATTATGAGCGAAAAAAATAAAATTGAAAGAGAAGTTGATATGGAAGAAAAAATAATGTTAGTAGATGACACCGGTGTTGAAAGAGAATTTGATTTAGTCGTGAGTTTTGATATTGAAGATAAAACCTATGTGTTGTTATCAGAAAATGAAGAAAGTGACGACGTGTTCCCATTTGTTGTAACTGAAGATGAAGATGGGGAAGTTTTAATGCCAGTAGAAGATGAAGCTGAGTTTGAACTCGTTGCAGCTGCCTATGATGAAATTATGGACGCTGAAGATTACGAAGATGAAGAAGACGAGGAAGACGAAGATGAAGGTGAAACTAAGTAAGTATCCATTAGTTAATGGGATATTTCTTAGCAGACCGAATCGTTTTATTGCAAAAGTAATGATTAACCAGGAAGAGATTGCCGCTCATGTGCCCAATACCGGTCGCATGAGTGAGCTTCTTGTTCCAGGGGTTCGAGCTATGTTGGCATGGAATCCGGCCCCCCATCGGAAAACCGAATATACCTTGATTCTAGTTGAAAAAAATCAGCGATGGGTATCGGTCAATTCGATGTTGGCAAATCAGGTTGCTTACGAATTTTTAAAAAATCAAGCGGATGTTTTAGAGCTAAAACAAGAAGTTACCTATGGGAATAGTCGTTTCGACCTGGCCTGTTATCGTGGCGAAAAATATGCCTATTATGAGGTAAAAAGTGTCAACCTGGTAGTTAATGAGATTGCTATGTTTCCTGACGCACCAACAGAGCGAGGGTCCAAGCATCTGGCCGAATTAATTAAAGCTCAACAAGAAGACTATCATTGCGGGGTTATTTTTGTTGTGCAACGCAGTGATGCGAAATCGTTTCAACCGAATCAAGAAATGGATCCAAAATTTTCTCGTTTATTGGGTCAATGTCATAGTCTGGGAATAGAGATCCGTGCGCTTTCCTGTGATATTGATGGAGTAAACATAGAAATAATCAGTGAGTTGCCTGTAACTGTTTTATCAGAACAGACGAAAAAAGAGGTGTGACAGCCATGAATAACGAAAATCAAATTGTGGATGCACTCAGAAAAAGAGGGAACAAAGTAACACCTCAACGTCTGGTTACAATAGAGGTTCTGATGACCTTGGGACAGCAGCACTTTAGTGTTGAAGAATTATTCCAGGGTGTTAAACAACGCAATCCTGAGGTGGGAATGTCGACCATTTATCGAACGGTGCAAATATTAGAAGAAATGGGACTCATTACCAAACGTAATTTTGATGATGGTTTTGCTCGGTACGAACTCTGCGAGTTGGATGAAAAACACTGGCATCATCACTTGATTTGTGTAAAATGCGGAAAGGTTATCGAAATGCAAGACGATTTCCTCGAAGCCCTTGAAAAAGAAATAGAAGAAAAGAAAGATTTTATTATAATCAATCACGAACTTAAGGTGTACGGATACTGTTCGGATTGCTATGGAATAACGAAAGGAGAATAATTTGACTGAAAACAACAACATAATAGCGTCGGGAGCCCAACGATTGGAGGGCCGATCACGATCGAGACGAAAACCGCAGGCTCAAAAGAACAAAGATAAACTGAGGTTGATACCATTGGGAGGTTTAGGTGAAATCGGAAAAAACCTGACGGTATTTGAATACAAGGATGATATTATTCTTGTGGATTGCGGCCTGAAGTTTCCAGATGACGACATGTTTGGAATTGACATTGTCTTACCTGATTTCAATTATATTTTGGAAAATCAGGATAAGGTAAAAGGCGTTGTCATTACCCATGGTCATGAAGATCACATTGGGGGGCTGGTATATCTGCTCAAAAAGATAAACATCCCCATCTATGCGACCAAATTCACCATGGGGCTCATCGACAAGAAACTCAAAGAACATGGTTTGTTAACTAAAACCACCCGGGTGATTGTGAAACCAAAAGAGCGGATTGACATTGGTGAATTCAATGTTGAGTTTATTCGGGTTAACCATAGCATCGCCGATGCCGTGGGATTATGCATTAAATGTGTGGCCGCAACGGTTGTCCACACTGGCGATTTTAAAATAGACTATCATCCAATTGGTGGAGAAGTAATCGACTTGCAGCGGTTTGCCAAAATTGGATCGCAGGGTGTTGATCTACTGATGTCAGACAGCACTAACGTGGAGGGGGCTGGTTTTACCCCATCTGAAAGTACCGTGGGACCAACCCTCTATAACTTATTCAGAGGTGCCAAAGGACGGATCATTGTGACCACTTTTGCTTCAAATGTGCATCGGCTGCAGCAGGTAATTGATGCAGCAGTTGAATATAATCGCAAGGTTATTATTTGTGGACGTAGCATGGAAAACGTTAGCGAAGTCGCCATGGATCTCGGGTATTTGAAAGTACCGGCTAATTTATTAGTTCAATTAAAGGATATTAAAAACTATAAAGATAAAGAATTAGTGATCATTACCACTGGAAGTCAGGGCGAACCCATGGCGGCTTTAGGGCGAATGGCACTAGGTGAGCACCGTCACCTGACGATTAAAAAAGAAGACATGGTCATCATTTCAGCATCGCCAGTACCGGGTAATGAAAAAATGGTTTCCGAAGTCATTAATAAGCTTGTAGAATTGGGATCAGACGTTGTTTATGGACGTTTTGCTGAAATCCATGTTTCCGGCCATGCCAGACAGGAAGAACTGAAGTTGATGATCACACTGGTCAAACCAAAACATTTTCTTCCTGTTCATGGGGAAAGTCGAATGCTGATGCAGCATGCCGAGCTTGCTCATAATGTCGGCATGAATAAAGATAGGACTTTTATCATTGAAAATGGAAATATTCTGGAAATTGATAAGCGAACTGTTCAGGTAGTCGGCAAAACCCAGGCCGAACCAGTGCTAGTGGATGGTTTAGGGGTTGGGGATATTGGGAACATTGTCCTCAATGATCGGAAACGGTTATCAGAAGACGGTCTCTTTATAGTGGTTTGTACCATGCATAAAGGCAAAGCGATTTCAGGTCCAGATATTATTTCTCGGGGCTTTGTTTATGTGAGAGAATCAGAAGAACTCATCAACAATGCCCGAGAAGAAGTAAAAAAAGCCTTGATATCCTGTGAAGAAAAGGGTATTATCGATTGGAATTCCATTAAAAATGTAATTCGGGAAAGTCTGTTCAAATACCTGTATGAAAAAACCCAAAGAAAACCAATGATACTGCCCATCTTGATGGAAGTATAGATTTTCAACATTAGGCTGATGCAAACTCATTGTTTTAGCATTCGCCTGAAATATTTATAAAAATAGGAGTTTAGCATGAACGTATATGATGAAGCCAATAGTTTGGCAAAAGCACTCAAGGAATCCACTGAATACAAGAATTTTTTAGCCGCTAAAGAAAAACTGGAACAAGATCCGGAAAAGTATGAAATGGCCAAGGATTATATGCGTAAGCAAATGGAAATTCAATCCTTCCAAATGTTGGGAAATGAGCTTTCCGAGGAACAGATTACTTCCTATAATGCCATTGCCAACACGATTATGGGGATCCCTGAAATCGCCGAATTTTTTCAGGCCCAAATGTATTTTTCAGTCATTTTCCAGGACATCACCGATATCATGGCAAAAGCAGTTGACTTGGATATGGGTCTTTTTGACTCAGAAGAAGAAGGCTGTGGGGCTTAAACATCCATTCAAATAGTAACGATTCGAAAAGAATATAGGTGCCCACCTCTATCGCGGTCCTATATTCTTTTTATGGTTTTAAATAAACGGAAAGAAGGTGAAGTATGGGAGATAAAACAGTTCGATCAGGAAAGCGTCCCCAAAGAAAAAAAGGGAAACTCATTGCAATTATTCTTTTATTATTAGTCATTTTTGGGGCAACCGGTATTTTTAGCTACAACTATTTTATCGGACAAATGTTGGAGCCAGTCGGTGATGGGGATCTGGTCTATGTTCAAATTGAAGAAGGGGCAGTCATTGGTGATGTATCACAACTTCTGGCCGAAAATAAGCTAATTCGGGATGCCTTTGCATTTGAGCTGTTAGCCAAAAAAAGTAATACCGCCAATCAGATTCAATCCGGTTATTATGCCTTCAGTCCCACCGAATCGGCTCAACAGATTCTGGATCGTCTGATCTCAGGCGATGTGGCTGACGCAACGGTAACCATCCCCGAAGGACGTAACATCTCAGAATTTGCTAAAATTTTAGAAGAAAAAGACATCTGCGATGCTGATGCATTTATTGAAGAAACAAAAAAAGTAGCCGAATATCAAAAGAATTATCCGATTTTAAGCAGTATTCCATTGGAGCCTAAGGATGGTATTAGCCGAACCTTGGAAGGCTATCTGTTTCCTGATACTTACAGCTTTACTCCGAATACTGAACCATATGAAGTGGTGACCGCCATGCTGGATCGGTTTGTGGAAGTTTACAATAAAGACGATTTAAAGCGAACCACCGAAATGGGTAAAACGGTGGATGAGATTGTCATCATGGCCTCCATTGTCGAACTGGAAACAAAGTTAGTCGAAGACAAGGCCAATGCTGCCAGTGTATTTTACAATCGCATTGCCGCAAATATGCCATTACAATCTGACATCACTGTGGATTACGCTCGGGGTGAGAAAACGGCGGTACTGACCACCGATCAAACCCAATTTGCCTCGCCCTATAATACCTATATCAACACCGGTTTGCCCTTTGGACCGATTTGTTCCTTTGGGGAAACATCATTGGAAGCCGCCTTATATCCAGCGACAACAAAGTATTTATACTTTGTTGCCGATATGAATTCGGGAAAAATATATTTTAACGAAACCTATGAAGAACATCTGGCAGATGTGGAAAAATATATGGGAAATTAAGCAAATTTAGTAAAACAAGCCATTTAAAAATAAAACGGGTTATAAATTAAAAAAGAATGAAGGCCATATCGTGAGTGAAATTGTACAAGATTATATTGAGGATTATATTAGAGGCTTAATTCCGCCCAATAATGCTCAGATGGAAGACTTTAGAAATCAGGCAATAGCCGATGAAATACCAATTATCCATCTGGAAGTTCAAAAGCACATCGAGTTGATGATCCGATCCCAGAAAGTTCAGTCGATTCTGGAAGTGGGAACGGCAGTGGGTTTCTCTGCCGCAGTCTTTGCTCAGGCCATGGGCCCCCAGGGTCGGGTGGATACCATCGAGCGGAGTTTTAAAATGGTGGTTCAGGCAGATGAAAATATCACGCGACTCGGTTTAAAAAATCAGATTACGCAGATCATCGGAGATGCCCAGGAAAAACTGGTAGAATTGGATAAAACCTATGACATGATTTTTCTGGATGGCGCCAAGGGACATTATATCCATTTGCTGGACGATTGTCTTCGCTGTCTAAAACCGGGGGGGCTGCTGATATCGGATAATGTGCTGTTTAAGGGCATGATAGCCTCTAATGATCTGGTCATCCGGCGAAAAATCACCATTGTCAAACGGATGCGAAAATACCTGGAAACCATATCCAATCATCCCCAACTGGTTACCAGTATTTTACCACTGGGCGATGGTTTGGCGATTAGCTGGAAAAAAGAGATATGTTAACAGAACGGAGAAACAGCATGAAAAAACCGGAACTTTTAGCACCGGCGGGAAATTTTGAAAAATTAAAATATGCACTGCATTATGGGGCCGATGCAGTCTACTGTGCCGGAAAAAAATTCGGACTCAGAGCCAAAGCCGATAATTTTGACGAACAGGGTCTGCACGAAGCCGTTGCCTATGTGCATGGCTTTCATAAAAAAATCTATGTGACCTTAAATATTATTGCGCATAACGAAAATCTGGAAGGTTTACCGGAATATGTAAAAGAACTGTCAGAGATTGGAATCGACGGCGTTATCGTTGCCGATCCCGGGGTTTTTTCGATCATTCGCGAAGTCGCACCGGAGCTTAAAATTTCCGTCAGTACCCAGGCCAATAATACCAATTGGCGCAGTGTGGCATTCTGGCATGCTCAGGGGGCTAGACGCATCGTTTTAGCCCGAGAGCTAGGTCTAAAAGAGATCCGGGAAATTCGCGAAAAGATTGATCCAGCGATGGAAATCGAAACCTTTGTTCATGGTGCCATGTGCATTTCTTATTCTGGACGCTGTCTGCTGAGTCATTACATGACCGGTCGAAATTCGAATCAGGGTGATTGTGCCCATCCCTGCCGCTGGAAATATCACTTGATTGAAGAGACCCGACCAGACGAAGCCTTTTCCATTGAAGAAGACGCAACCGGATCGTTTATCTTTAACTCCAAGGATTTATGCCTGATCAATGAAATACCAGAGCTGATGGCAGCAGGGGTGGACAGTTTTAAAATAGAAGGCCGCATGAAGAGTCTCTATTATGTGGCGACGGTCGTTTCGACGTATCGCAATGTCATTGATTATTGTTATGACTACCCGGACGTTAGAAATTTGGATGATGCTTATTACGAAGAGCTGACAAAGGTCAGTCATCGTAACTATACTACTGGTTTTTTCAGTGGTAAAACCACAGCAGAGGATCAGAATTACGGTACCAGCAGTTATACCCGGCATTATGATTTTGTTGGTCTGGTGCAGGAATATGACCCGGAAACCGGAATGGCTGTGATTGAACAGCGAAATAAGATTTCCTTGGGCGAAGACATCGAAGTGATGATTCCCGGCAAAGGCTTTTACAAACAAAAAGTGACAATGATGACCGACAAAACCGGAGAACCGATTGAATCCACACCCCATCCCAAAATGATTTATCATTTAAAAATGGATCAACCGGTGAGTCCCATGGATATTTTAAGAAAACAGGAAATTTAAGTATACCGCTAATGGAGGAATCATGAGAATATATATTGCCGCTTCTTGGAAGCATCAACACGCTGTCGAAATGCTGACGGATTTACTGGAAGTCCAGGGACACACGATCTTGTCCTGGATTCGTGAAGGACGACCAGAAGAAGCTTTTCTTTCTCAAAAAGAACTGACACATTTTATCGAATCGTCCGAGGGTGAACGGGTTTTTGATTTTTGTATCTCATCTGTCACCAGTGCCGATCTGATTATTTATATTGGACCATCCGGTTGTGATGCCTGGGCTGAAATCGGTGCCGCCTATGGTTCCAAGATTCCGGTTTTCGGATTGCTGGCTAAAGCCGAGCAGGTTGGGCTGATGCGCCATATGATTAAAAACTGGTACAGTTCTATTTCGGAACTGATGGTAGCAGTAGATGAAATAAATAAATAAGAAGTTTAAGTACTTTATAGCATGGTCTAGACAATTCAATTTGTTTAGACCATGTTTTTTTATTTCAATTACAATAAAAAGAAAATTAATCAACCATATAGCTGGACAGTTGTTTTATTGTCATGTAAAATGATTTTATAAACAACAAAAAGAAGGTGAATGGCGTGTTTAATATTGCAATATGTGATGATCAACGGGTAATCTGTTCTGAAATTGAAACGATTATTTTAGACTATCAAGAATTAACCAGGCAGGAAATGCAAATTGAAGTATTTTATTCTGCCGAAAAACTCAATACTTTTATGGAATATGAACATAATTTTGATATGATTTTTCTGGACATCGAAATGAAGGGTTTAAACGGACTTGAATTGGGACGGAAAATTCGTGAAGAGATGGATAATCAAATCACCCAGATTGTGTACGTTTCTGGAAAAAACAGTTATTATAGAGAGTTGTTTGAGGTTCGACCGATGCACTTTTTGTCAAAACCGGTGGAGCCGGATAAGGTGATCAAAGATATCGAGTTGGCAATGAAATTGATAAATCGCTTAGGCGGTCTTTTCAGCTACAAAAAAGGATCGGATACACATAAGTTGCCTATAAAAAACATCATCTATTTTCAAAGTATAAACAGAGAAATTAAAATTGTGACCACAACTGGAGAAGAATTATTTTATGGAAAACTGCAGGATGTCTTTCATCAAGTTGCCAAGTACCAATTTATGAATATTCATAAATCGTACATCATAAATTATGAATACGTCGCTAAGTTTAAGTATGACGAGGTTGTGATGTCTAATTCGGTTTGTCTGCCAATCAGTCAGTTAAAACGAAAAGAAGTCAGAGGCTTACAGATGAAATTTGAAAACGAGTGGTTTCTTTGATGGATTTTATAAAACCTGCCAGGGTGAACGGCTAAGAGTGGGGAAACAATCTCCAACAGCGAATAAAGATGCAAGCTAACATGGGGGCTTGAAAAGATAAAAAGTGTTTTATAAAAATATGATGGTTCGATGGATATTACCCAGTGGGGTAATATCTTTTCGGTTTCTCTGCTAATGTTTGTATAGATGGTTGTTGCGAGCATTCTTTTTATTATGATTGCTCGCTTTTTATTTAAATTAAAAAACCTTAGTTCACTACAAAAAAATATATTATTTTCAACACAATCTGGCACAAATGAAAATGTGTGGTAGATTTAGGCTGGTAAAAGATAAAAAAAATGGGATCTACTGACGGCGTTAGAGCTGTTGGTCGTAGTAAATCCCGTATTTGATCATGCTTTTTTGCAAATAATGTACCAATAACATGTAGTAGAGATTACTATTATCCTGTAATATTTATAAACTCATAGGAGAATTTATGAAAGATCAATCAAAAAAAAACTTGATAATAATCTGTTACTCTACCTTACTTGCAATAATGCCAATAATTATAATTTCCATAATGCCTTTATTTAAGCAAAAGATTAATGCATATGCTGACAGCCTTTGGATATCTAATACAGGTATTTTGAACATAGATCCTTTTCTATATCCCAATTATGTGAATTATTTTTCTGGCTTGTTGACGGGTTTTCTTGCTGGGATAATATTATTTTTTATTATTCGAAATATCTCATCTTATGCCAGTCTACCTGCAATGATTGGTTGTGTAATTGGTATTCTTTTTTCTTTAATCGGTTGTTTAAGTTTCTTGGCTTTTTTGGGTCTCGATTCATATTTTAGTACATTAGTTTATAAAATATCATTAAATGAATTTTTTACTTCTTATGATTCGGCGATGCTCTTTAAAGTCAGTCTAATATTAATTGTTTATTTGTTTATATTGATTGAACTTTTCCGTCTAAAAAAAGAAAAAAAGTGGTATTCTATCAAAAATCCAAATACTTAATCTGTAGTATTCACAAAAACATAAAGGTGAGTTTTAATGGCGGGGACCTCTCGCGATTTCCAGATGCCTGAATCACTTTGATGCAAAAATGAAGGAAAAAGCAATGATAGATTGGATTTATATTATATATGTTATTCTAAGCTTTCTTTTCTTAAAGAACACGATAAAATTTTTCTTGTATTATCGAAAAGAGAATGCAAAAGCTAATAGAAATTTAGGGATATTATATTTAGTGCTTTTTATGTTGACAATTATTGTAATAGTTACAAAAATAATGAAGTTATAATTTTATGAGATCATAAAACTAGTGATAAGATTGATTGTTATGTATGCTTATATAAAATGCACAAAATTAATATATGACTGAAAGCAATGATGGAAAGGGGTGAGTAATGTGAGATTCCTATTAGAAAAAATTCCGAAAAATGATGATTTTGATCCTGAGATTGAGGGTTATCATGCGATTTATGAGCCAAGCTTTTTAAAACTTTGCTTGATGGCAATGCCAGTTATTGTTATATCGATTTTTATAATTGGGTTAATGTTAAAGATCCGGTTTGGAGCTGATTATCATTTGAGTATGACAAATAGTTGGCGAGATGTCTTTTTATTCGTAGCTTTGATTCCAATTCATGAAATGCTGCATGTAATAGTATATCCCGATCGGGTTTCGTTTGCAGAGATTTTCATTGGTAGTTATAAAGGGCCGATTTATCGATCTTTTTTAGGAGACATAAAAAAAGAACGGCTATTATTGCTGCTCATATTTCCGATCATTATTTTAACAGTGATACCTGTTCTATTTTTAATGATCTCAAATATAAATTATCCGCTTTTATCAAAAATTGCCCTGATGAATATGGTTCTATCGAGTATGGATGTCATATCATTTGCTGGTGTATTAAGAAAAATACCGGCAAATGCGAAAGTTCGGAATAAAGGGGAGCGTTTATATTGGAAATTATAATAGCGGAGGTTATTATTTGGTAACTGATGGTGCTATTTAGTCAGAGGGGAATGATACTATGAATAAAAGAATAATAACAGTTGGTTTAATGATCGGGTACCTATTATTTTTTGTACTGATGGATTTTTGGATCTTATCGATCCAAGACAGTTTTAATACGATGGAACCGCTGAACAATGGGTTTTATGCCAGTCGCTTTTGGTTGATGACATTTATTTCATTTTTTAAATGGTTTACTCTCGGCTTTCTGTTGAATTTTATGAGTGATATAAAAAAATTGAAATTAAAAGTTGATATCATTTTCCTTAGCGTTGGACTTGCGTGCCTAGCGATCTGTTTACTGGTTCGTTTAACGCTTTTTGTTCCAGTGCCAATGATTATCTATGGTCAAGGAAATTTTATGGTTCAATTGTTTTGTCTTGCTCCGATTTTCCCCGGATTTTTCATGTTTGAAGGTTTGTTTTCAAGTGAAGCATCATCATAATGCAATGTATCAATACAAACAATAGAATGATAAAGAGATTACATAAAAAGAAAGGTGTTTATTTTGAATATATTAAAAAAAATCTACCCATACTTTGTTATACCATTAATAATGTTGTATATTAATATTATTGACAAGATGAAATTATTATATACGACCAGTCCTATAGATTCAAACTTTAATTCTACCTTGCCATTTTTTATCGGTGATGGCTTTTTCTTTACGAATGTTACGCTGCCCCTGATTAGCATGATGTTTGGAATGTTGTTAGAATTATTGACCAGAAAACCAGCAGCACTTAAAATTAAGATAAACGGATCGTTTCTGATTATAGCATTTATTATTGGCTTTTTATATTATATGCCTTATACACCAGCATTTATGCTATTTTCATATATAAATTTTAACTCGCTTTTGATTATACGTGCGCCAGCCTGCTATCTCATCCCAACCCTGGCTGGATTTTATTTGACAAAAGGCTTACTTGCTTCAAAAGAAAGTGCAAATGACTAGACTTGGTTTGACCTAAATTGAAGCCTTTATTTAAAGGAAAAATAAAAAATAATACAAGCATACCATACGTTCCCGCTTTGGCATTTGCCGGAGCTTTTTTTGTTTGGTCTATACAAAAAAAAGCGGCTGTGGGATAATAAATAAAACGGATATGAATGAGGACGAGAAAATGAGAATAATACATACAGCCGACTGGCATTTAGGAAAAAATATCGAAGGTCACAGCCGCATGGATGAGCAGGCTTGTTTTCTGGCGGACTTTATTAAAATAGTAGATGAACAAAAGATTAATTTAATCATTATCGCCGGAGATGTTTATGACAGCTATAACCCGCCGGCCAGAGCAGAGGAATTGTTTTATGAAACCCTGAAGCAATTATCAGATGGCGGTAAACGGCTGATCCTGGTGATCGCCGGAAACCATGATAATCCTCAGCGCCTTGAAGCTCCGGGGCCGCTGGCCAGGGATCACGGCATTCTGATGGCGGGTATCCCTAAAACCGTCATTCAAACCGGGGCATACGGCAACCATCGAGTCGTAAAATCCGGCGAAGGCTATGTCGAGCTTGAAATTAACGGGGAACGAGCTGTGATTCTGCTGTTGCCATATCCCAGTGAAAAACGACTCAATGAGGTTTTGTACGACGTAACCACCGAAGATGAGACGAACCAACAGTCCTACAGTGATCGGATTCGTCGCTACTTTTCCCAATTGGAGTCCCATTTCAGCGATGATACCATCAATCTGGTCACTACCCATATCTTTGCCATGGGCAGCGAAGAATCCGGATCGGAGCGGACCATTCAGTTGGGTGGCACCTATATTGTCGATGGTCAGTGCTTTCCGGAAAAGGCTCATTACATCGCATTGGGCCATATCCATAAACCTCAGGCAATCCCGGGTACCAATGGCCGGGGCCGTTATGCCGGTTCCCCGATCCATTTTAACCGTCAGGAAATTGCCTATGGAAAAAAATGCATCATCGCTGAGATAATCGTAGAAAATGATAATACTGTCAAAAATGAGATCACAGAGATTGATCTTCAAATATACAAACCCATTGAAGTCTGGAAATGTGAAAATGTCGATGCCGCCATTGCCAGATGCGAAGCAAACGCCGACCGATCCTGCTGGGTTTACCTGGAAATTGAGACCGATCACTATATCCGGGAAGATGAAATCAAAAAAATGAAGGCCTTTAAGGGTGATATTCTGGAGGTGATCCCCAAACTGACCGCCCTGGAAACCGAGGCCAGTCTGGAAGCGCTGACCGAGAAGTCATTTGGAGAGGTATTTAAAGAATTTTACCGCCGGGAAAGAGGCACCGAAGCCGATGATGAGGTTCTGGAATTGCTGCTTTCACTGGTTCTTGAGGAGGAAAAACAATGAGACCGATCCGACTAAAAATTAAAGGCATCAACAGCTTTCAGGAAGAACAGCTCATTGATTTTGAAACCTTGACCCAGGCCGGAATTTTCGGTATTTTCGGACCAACCGGCAGTGGCAAATCGACCATTCTGGATGGGATAACCCTAGCACTATATGGCAAATTATCCCGAAACAGCACCAATTATATCAATGTCAACGAAGAAAAGGCCAGCGTTGTATATGAATTTGTCATCGCCAGTCAGGAAGAAAAAACGTATCAGGTCAGCCGGGAGTTTAAGCGCAACAAAAATGAGGGCATCAATCAGGGGAAATGTCAGCTGCTGGAATTAAGGCCGGAGGGGGCGGTGGTGCTGGCCGATAAAACCAGCGAAGTGACCAATGCCTGCGAGGCCATCATTGGCCTGGGCCTCACCGATTTTACCCGGACGGTGGTGCTGCCCCAGGGGAAATTCAGCGATTTTTTAAAACTGGAGGGAAAACCCCGCCGGGACATGCTGGAGCGGCTGTTTAACTTATCCAAATACGGAGACGATCTCACCAATCGACTGAAATCAGAACGAATCAGTGAAGTTGAAAAGCTCAACCAAATAGTCGGCAGTATGATGACCTATGAAGGCGTCACCCCGGAAGCGTTGGCTGAAAAGAAGAACAGCTATCAGCAAAACCATCAGCAGCTGGAAGAAAACCGGGAACGATTTGAAAAGCTAAACACCCAATTGACAGAAGCCAAAGCTTTAATGGATTTGCTTGCAGAGCAGAAGAACGCCACTACTGAAGTCCAAAACCTTGCCGCAAAGCAACCGGAAATCATCGTAAAAGAAGAGCAGGTGGTTCTGGGAAAAAAGGCCCTGGAAGTGAAACCTTTTCTGGAAGCCTTTGAAACCCTTAAAAATCAGGTCGAAGTAAGTCAAAACAGTCTGATTGACAGTGAAGAAAAACTGGCGGCCTTGCTTACGGAAAAAGAAAATTGCGAAAAAAGCTTTAATCAAACCGATGACTATAAAAATGAAAATCTCTTTAAATTTCAGAGCAAGCTGGAAAAAGTAGCCGATGCCATCCTCTGGAAAGAAGCTCAGCTCGCTTTGGATAAGGAAATCCATGAGCTGAATAAAAAAATGGATGCGGACAATCATCAGAAGATTGGCCTGGAAAATGAAAAAGCACGTTTGCTTCAGACCATGGAAAAAGAAAAGAGGCAGCTTGAAGGCCAGCGTCGGGAGGAAAAGAAGTGTCGGATTGAACCAGACTATCGGGAGAAAATCAACCGGGGTATTGCCATCACCGAAGGCATCACCCGGCTAAGAAACGAAATCGAAAATGAAGAAAAGCGTTTGGAGAAGAACCACAGCGATCTCAACAAACGCATCGAAGCAGAAAAAAACCTTGATGAGCAGAAACAGATAAAAGAAGACCAGCTGTCAGTTGTCGATTTGGAACTAAAAGAGCATCAGAAGGTTCAGCCAGCCACCTGGGACAGTATTGGAAAGGGAAAAGAGGAGATCATTCAGATCAGGAATCTATTTCTGAAACAAAGCGAAACGAACAAGAGTCTTAAAGCAGTGGAAGATCAGCTTGATACCCTGATCCAGACCCTTGAGACGAAAAAGCATACTGAAAAAATATTAAAAGAAAAAATGTCAGCGGTAGAGAAAGAACTGATCCATCTGGAATATAAAAATATGGGTCATAAACTGCGAGAACAACTAAAAGCTGGGGAACCCTGCCCGGTTTGCGGCGCTGCCGAACACCCACTGGCTGACTATCCGGATGAATCAGATGATGCCATCCGGGAGGAGGTCATCAAAAAAGCCCATCAAAAACAGGAAAAAGAGTTGGCTGAACTGACGGCAGAAATTGCCCAATTGACGGGAAGTTTTACCATCCTGGTGGAAAATCAGAAAAGTCTAAAATCAGAAATCGCCGGTCTTGGGGAAGCCATTCCCGAGGGACAGCCGGAATTGCTGGAAGTGGCCAATACCGAGCTGAACCAGGCGATGGAAGCTTGGGAAGTGTTGTTTAAAAACCTGGAAACCCGGAAGCAGGAAGAAAAAAACCAGTTGTTGAAGCTGGAAGGGGATCTTAAAGAAAAAGCGGCAACCCGGGAAGCATTGGCACTTCAGACCCGAGAGTTGGAAGAACTTAAAAAAAATAAGGAATTATCATTAGCCGAACTTTTGGCTGAAGGCAATGCCATCAGAACAAAGCTGAAGGTTTCAAAACTCTTTGATTTTTATGCCACGAATGATACCATCAAAAAAATGGATCAGCGCCGGGGTGAATTGATGGACAGTCTTGAAATACTGGAAAAAGAGCTGAACAGTCATCAGCAGCAACTGGAAAAACAGAGTGAAACCATTAATGGCATTAACCGTCAGGTTCAGGAGTATTTACTGCGTATTGGTGAAAAAGCGAGGCAGTTTAAAGAAAAAAGAACCGCCATCGAGGAAAAGCTGGGAAAAGATTATCAATTAGAAGAGCTGAGCGAATTAAAAGATAAATTCATCGGTAATATCAAATGGATCGAAAATGCCTGGAATGCTGCTAAGAAAAAACTGGAAATTACCCGGGAAGAGTACGGAAAAACCCAGGAAACGGCGACCGCAAAAAAAGCCAATCGCCAAACTCTGCAAAGTCAGTTTGATACCGCTGCGGTAGCTTTGAAAAAACAGCTGGATACCTTGGGGTTTAAAGATTTGATTACCGCCCAAAATGCCTGCATCGCGGACGAAACCATCAAAAAATTGGAAGCGGAGATTGACTGTTATTACCAGAACCGCACCAAACTAAGTGGCAAGCTGGAAGACCTGAACAAAAAAATTGATGGTCGGGAGATGAGCGAAGCAAGCTATGAGGAGATCCGGTCATCCCACCAGTTGCTGGAAGAAAGCATTGAACAGCAAAAGGCCCTGGAAATTCGCTTAAAAACCAGCATTGACGATCTGGAAAAACGTCTGGCGGAGCTGGCGAACTATTTGGCAGCAAAGGAAAAGGTGGATCACCGTCTGGCACTGATTGCTGATCTGGAAAAACTGTTTTCGGGTAAGCGCTTTGTTGAATTTGTGGCGGTTTCCCGGCTTAAGTATATTTCCATCGAGGCGTCCAAGCGACTCACTGATATCAGCAATGGCAACTACGGACTGGAGGCCGATGACGAAGGAAAATTTATTATCCGGGATTACAAAAATGGCGGTGCCTCCCGGGATGCCTCAACCCTGTCTGGTGGGGAAACCTTTCTGGCCTCCTTGTCGCTGGCGCTGGCGCTCTCAGCAGAAATCCAGTTAAAAGGACGGGCCCCCCTGGAATTTTTCTTTCTGGATGAAGGTTTTGGCTCCCTCCACGAGGATGCTTTGGAGGTGGTGATGAACTCCATTGAAATGATTCATAACGATAAATTAAAGGTAGGGATCATCAGCCATGTGGAATCCATCAAAAACCGGATGCCGGTCAAACTGCTGATTACCCCGGGCGAAGCCGGAGTTGGTGGCAGCAAGGTACGGATTGAGCGATAGCAGTAACGAAAGGCCAAAAATGATGACCGACTATACCATTAAATATTCAAAACGCAAGACAATGGGATTGTACATTACTAAAAATGCCGAGATCGAAGTTCGGGTGCCCTTGGGAACGCCTCAAAAAGTGATCGGTGACTTTGTCGAAAATCACCGCGATTGGATCAATACCCACCACCCAAATGTAGCTGGACAGGTTGAAGCGCGGGAAAATTTTCAGTTGGAATTTGGAGCAGAACTGTTATTCCTGGGACAGTACTTTCCATTGATTCCGGTTGAAAAAACAGCGACCGGATTTAGCGGCAAACATTTCTATGCCTATGCGCATCTGTCTCCGGAGGAATTAAAAGCCAGCCAGGTTGACATCTACCGAACCCTGGCCAAACGAGTGATTGAGGATCAGGTGAATAAGCTGAGCAAACATATGGGATTAAAACCAAAGGCAGTGAAAATTAATGGGGCCAAAAGCCGTTGGGGTTCCTGTTCCAGTGCCGGGAACTTGAATTTTTCCTGGTATCTGGTGATGGCCGAAGAAACCACCATTCGTTATGTGGTTGTTCATGAACTGGCCCATCTCGTCGAAATGAATCACTCAGCAAAGTTCTGGAAAATTGTGGAGCAGGTGCTACCCCGTTACAAAATCGAGCGTGAAAAACTCAAAGCGCTCCATAAAAAATTAAAAACCGAAAACTGGGAATAATAATAGAGTAATATTTAAATGATAGCCAGTTTTAGAGAGTCTTATAAAGGGACTCTTTTTTTTGCGAAATAACTCATACCAGCACCTGGAATTCAAGTAACAGTTCGTCATAATCAATAGTTTCCAGAGAAGGTCCGGTAATGATAACTGAAAAAATTCTTTTAGAGTCAAAAACCGTCGCAAATAATTCTTTAGGGTCTGGAAAGGTTTCGGCTCGGATCTGGCAGCATAGATAATCCCCTTCCGGCAGAATTCGGATAAGATCTGTTTCAAAGTCTGGCATGATGGTTTCAAGAAAGGTATAAGCCGTCATCTGCCCATTCTCATAATTTTCAATGGTGCCAAAGGGAAAAGTAGCATAAATACTGTTCTCTTGAGCTAAAACAAAGAGTTGGGACAATTGCTCTTCATATTCTCTGATTGTTAACTTGGGTGGATTGGGTATGCAAATAACATGTCGTTGCTGGATGCGCTTGGTGTAAAGTCCTTTTATGCCCTGATACGCGGCACTTTCATTAATGCGGTTTAAATTAATTTCGATTTTCTTAAGGGCATCCTCAACTCGCCTGATTTTCTGAGTCGCAATTTTTTTACCATCTTCCAGGAGCAGTTTAATCTGAAATTGCCCCTCATTATTGGCATAGTTTTTCATATCTTTGAGCGGAATTTGCAGTTCAATACATAGCAGGATGAGGTCAAGAACCATGAGCTGATCCAGTGAATAATGACGATAATTGGTCTCGGGATTTATGTAAGCAGGGATCAGGACGCCGATTTTTTCATAATAACGCAAAGATTTAATACCGATATTTTTTATTCTCGCAACTTCGCCGATCGATAAATAGTTTTTCACAGATTTGCTCCTTTTTAGTTGACTCTCCCATTGTGGGATAGTTTATAGTATATCAGGGAGAGTAAAAAACGTCTATCAAAACAATCGATTCAAGCAAAACCAGATACTGAAAATCGGAAATCAGTAAGGCGTCATTTATCGGTGATTTGGAGACGACTTTGGAATTTTAAGACTTTGAAATTCTAAAGCTAAGGTAATGATTATAAAAGCTAGTTTTTAGGAGGAAATTTGAACATGAACAATACAGCAACAATCGAGACTAAAGAAAACACGCTCGGAACAGATCCGATCGGGAAACTAATGGTCAAGTTTGCAGTACCCAGCATCATTGCGATGGTCGTCAATGCCCTTTACAACATTGTCGACCAGATCTTTATTGGCCGAGGGGTTGGTTTTCTGGGAAACGGTGCCACCAATGTGGTTTTACCAATTACCATTCTAGTAATCGCATTGGCGTTGCTAATTGGTGACGGCGGTGCAGCGTACATGGCTCTGCAACTGGGTAAGGGCGATAAAAAGGCGGCAGCAAAGGGCGTTGGTAATGTGGTGACCCTCGCTATTCTATTGGGTATCGGGTTTGCCATCATCTGCATGGTGTTTCTGGAACCTCTTTGCCTACTGTTAGGCGCAACCGAAAATATTCTGCCATACGCCCTGGATTATGGACGGATCATTATTATCGGTTTTCCTTTTTCAGTGATCAGCATCGCTCTAAGTGGAGTGATTCGAGCTGACGGAAACCCAAAATATTCGATGATGGGAATGATTTTAGGATGCATCACCAA
The DNA here is from genome assembly GCF_963664135.1 of uncultured Acetobacterium sp. NCBI lineage: Bacteria > Bacillati > Bacillota > Clostridia > Eubacteriales > Eubacteriaceae > Acetobacterium > uncultured Acetobacterium sp. Next base: position 3,300,348 of record NZ_OY760905.1, read on the forward strand.
TGTAATCTTAAATCCCATTTTTATTTTTGTCTTTCATTGGGGCGTTCAGGGTTCAGCGCTGGCGACGATTATTGGCCAGGCGTTGAACTGTGGCATGTATTTGCTTTACATCAGAAAATTTAAAAGCATTGACATGAAGCGAAACTACCTAAAATTAAAAGCTGGCGTGATTACAAAGGTATGCAGTCTGGGCGTCTCAAGTTTTATTACCCAGATTGCCATTGTTGTTGTGATTGCCGTTAGTAACAATGTACTGGTCAAATATGGCGCCATGTCAGTTTATGGAGCCGACATCCCCCTGACAACCATGGGCATCACAATGAAGGTCAGCCAACTGAGTATGGCTATCGTTTTAGGGATCGCAACCGGTGCTCAGCCGATTCTCGGATACAATTACGGGGCTGGAAATATGGAACGGACGAAAAAAACATTCAAGATCACCATTATCGTGGCGACGATTTGTATGGTGGTGGCAACCATTGTTTTCCAATTCTTTCCCAAAGCACTGGTGGATATTTTTGGAACAGAATCCGAACTGTACACAACCTTTGCGATTATGTGTTTCCGGGTTTTTCTGTTGTTTTCTATTTTCAGTGCTTTCCAAATGTGTACCGGGATCTTTTTTCAGGCAATTGGTAAACCGGTTGAGGCAACCATCTTATCGATGTCCCGACAGATTATCATTTTTATTCCCGCAACACTGATATTGCCTATGTTTATGGGCGTTGAAGGGGTACTTTGGGCAGGACCGGTGTCAGATTTATTGGCCTTTATTCTGGCCGCGATACTACTGACCACCCAATGGAATAAAATATTCCATAAAGAGCCAATTAAAGAAGGTATCAGCGAAAATATTTTACAAAATGCATAAAAAACGATGAGTTGAAAAAATAAAATTATCTCTGGTCTAAGGTCGATTATTGATAAATGCATGCTTTTGATATGCATTTATCAATAATCGACCTTGTTTTTTGCAAAATAACTTGACAAGATCATGAAAATTTGGCATAGTGTATATATAGTATATATACACTATGCCAAATGAACAGAGGTGATCCATTGAATATCGTCATTAGTAATTCAAGTGACAAACCCATTTATGAACAGATATCAAATCAAATCAAAAAAATGATTATTAGCGGCGAGCTAAGCACCGGAGAGGCCTTGCCAAGCATGCGCTTTTTAGCTAAGGAACTGCGTATCAGCGTGATTACCACCAAGCGGGCCTATTCGGATCTGGAGCGGGATGGATTTATTGAAACCGTTACTGGCAAAGGGAGTTTCGTGGCCAGCCAGAATCTGTCTTTTATCAGAGAAGAGCAATTACGACTGACCGAAGATTTTTTGCAAAAAGCCGTGGATATTGCAAAAAGCAGTGATATTTCCTGGGATGAATTAATAGAGTTGTTGGAACTATTGTATAAGGGAGAATAAAATGATTAACGCCATCGAAATTAAAAACTTAAGCAAGAACTATAGTGATTTTAACTTAAAGGACGTCACTTTTAATGTGCCAAAAGGATGTATCGTGGGATTTATCGGTGAAAACGGCGCCGGGAAAACGACAACCATCAAAGCCATGCTTAATCTGATTAAGCATGATAGCGGAACCATTCAGATGCTGGGGATGGATACGGGTAAAGAAGAGAAAGTGATCAAAGAATCGGTTGGTGTTGTTCTGGATGGCTGCAATTTCCATGACAACTTAAAAACCGGTGACATATCCCGGATGATGGCCAGTATTTATAAAAAATGGAATGAGTCGGTTTATCAGCAATTTATCAAAAAATTCAAGCTGCCTGAGAATCAGATCATTAAAGAATATTCCCGGGGCATGAAAATGAAACTGCAAATTGCCGTGGCCTTATCACATGAACCTAAGATACTGATCTTAGATGAAGCCACCAGTGGACTGGATCCCATCGTTCGCGAAGAAATTTTGGATGTTTTTATGGAATTTATCCAGGATGAAGAACATGCCATTCTGATATCGTCCCATATTACGAGTGATCTGGATAAAATCGCTGACTATATTGTTTTTATTCATCAGGGCGAAATTCTGCTGGATGAAGAAAAAGAGACTCTCCTTTCAACGAGGGGAATACTCAAATGTGGCGAAGAGGATTTTAGAAAGCTTGATCAAAATGCGTGCATTCGTTATCGAAGAAATCATTTTGGTTTTGAAGTGCTGGTCAAAGATAAGGAAGCGATTAAGAAGAAATTTCCGGATGCAGTGGTTGATGGTGTAACCATTGAAGAAATCATGTTGTTTTACATCAAAGGAGAAAAATAATGAAAGGTCTCATTTTAAAAGATTTACTAAATCTGAAAAGTACATTCAAAACCCTGGGAATCATGATCATCTTTTTTGCCTGCGTTTTTATTCCTCAGGGAAATAGTTTTGTTTTTGGAATCATTATTATGATGTTTGCCATGATGGTGGTGACTACCATCAGTTATGATGATCTGGCCAAGTGGGATACCTATGCATTGACGATGCCAGTGACCCGAAAAGAAATTGTGACCAGTAAATATCTGATCATGGCAATTTTAAATGTGTTGGGAGCGATATTAGCTTTAGTCGTGGGAATACTTGGAACCATAATCATGAGACAAAGCTTTGACCTGGAAATACTAGCCATCACTGGGGTGATCTTTCTGATCGCTTTTATTTTTGGGAGTGTCATCATTCCCCTGATTTACAAGTTCGGCACCGAAAAAGCCCGTTTGATGTTGATTCTCTGTGCCCTGATTCCTACGGCTTTAATTTTGCTGGTTGAACAACTGAATGTCCCTTTGCCAAACACCGCGAACCCCTGGATCTACCTGATTTGGTTAGTTGGTCTGACAATTGTCGGATTAATCGTTTCATTTATAATCTCACTAAGAATTTACGAAAAAAAAGAATTTTAAAATAATTTAAAATAAATAAAAGGGATCTGAATAGCTACTCAGATCCCTTTTGCGATCAATCATTAAGTTAGCTTTCCAACCGTTCCAGTAAAGCCTCTTCAAAAGCATTAATCCCAATTCGATCAAGAACGGCACAGATTCGCTCGCCATCTCGGCCCAGTTCCAGATAGGTTTCAAGTATTTTTTCAATTAGGTTAGGGACTTCAGCAATAGCATACAAATCGGTTAAGCGATCCCCGAAACGGTAGCCCCGACCCATCCGACCACCTAGATAGACAGCAATTCCACGCACCTCTTCAGCGATGGCACCGGTAGGACAAACCTGAGCACATTTGCCACAATTGAGACATTTCCGTTCATCCCAAACTAAATTTTCATTTAGCATGGTAAGTGATTGAGCGCGACAGACTTTGGTGCATTTTCCGCAGTTAACGCAGGCATCCCAGTCAAATTGAATATACGCCTGTCCCACCAGACCGATATCATTCGTATTGGCCTTGGCACAGTTGTTGGGGCAACCGACAAAGGTAATTTTAGTTTTGGCATGGAGATCCTGACCAAAAAACTGATCATGACAGTCACCACACAGTTTTTGGGTATCATAAAGACCATGTTGGCAAACGGTGCCTTTGCAGGCTACCAGGGGGCGGACTTTTTTGCCGGTACCACCATGAACCAATCCGCCGGCGGTGAGGGTAGCTTTGACCGATTCAATGTCTTCCAGAGCGATCCAGGGAATTTCAATGGCTAATCGAGTGGTTTCGCCCAGATAACCCCGGCCATACTTCTCGGCGATGACCGCCAGGGTCTGGATTTCTGTTGAAGTGAAATTTCCGGCCCGGCTTAAAACCCGAATGGAAAAATAACCCTCCTGCTGCTGGGCTAAGATCCCTTGAGCTTTCAATGCTGCAATTTCATTTTGTGTGATCACGCGGTTACCTGCTTTCATATAAAGGTATGAGGTGATTCCAAAAAAATAAGTGGTCATGGATGTGCAGTTCTACCTCATCATCATTGACCAGTTACGTTTTACGAAACACCTAACGGTTTGTTTCCTCTATTGTATGCCATATTTCTAAAAACAATATTAAATTTTATCATCCCATCAGACTGTGATTGTGTTAAAATAAACTAAATTCAGAAGAAAAAGGAGCATCACATGCTAAAACTTGAACAGGTCTCAAAAACCTATGGAAATAAAAATGAAAAAGCTGTGGATGACGTCAGCTTTGAGGTAAATGCTGGTGAAATATTTGGGTTTGTGGGGCCAAATGGTGCCGGAAAAACCACCACCATTAAAATGATTGTCAGCCTTTTAGCGCCTAATAGCGGAAAAATTATAATCAATGGCGTCGACAATCAGGAAAATATCCTGGAAGCAAAAAAACAGTTTAGCTATGTGCCGGACAGCCCGGAACTGTTTGAAAAAATAAAGGGCCTCGAATATCTGAAATTTATGGCCGACGTCTATCAGGTTCCAACCGCTGCAAGACAGGAACGGATCGAAAAATATTTGGATCTCTTTGAAATTAAAGATGCTGTCAACGATCCGATCGGATCTTTTTCTCATGGGATGAAGCAAAAACTGGCATTAGTGGGGGCACTCATTCACGATCCTCAGGTATTTATCTTGGATGAACCGATGGTTGGACTGGACCCCAAGGCATCCTTTGAGCTGAAAAAGATCATGCGGGATCATTGCGATCGAGGGCGGTCGGTTTTCTTTTCGACTCATGTTCTGGATGTGGCTGAAAAAATCTGCGACCGGATTGCCATCATTAAAAAGGGTAAGATCATTGAAGTGGGAACGATGGCCGAAATTCGAGAAAAAGCCGGGAGCCAGGAATCATTGGAGAATATTTTCTTGGAGTTGACCGAATAATGAAAGAGATCATTAGTTTAACCAAATTATTTATCAACGAATCATTGGGATTTTCGTTGTTTTTCTACAATCGCAAGTTTAACAAAAAGGAATATTATAAACAGTTATTTACCTTGATTATTGTACCAGTTGCCCTGATCCCGGCATTTTTCATGTATGTTTCCCTGATGTCAGCCACCTATTTTGGACTGACGATGATTAATCAGACCTCGGTATTTTTAAGCATCGGCTATATTATGGCGACGGTGCTGATCATCGTTTTTGGTGTGATGTACATTCTTTCGGAGTTTTATTTTTCAGATAATATGGAAGAACTCATCCCATTGCCGATTAGTCCCAGAAAACTGATCATTTCAAAATTTCTTAGTATTCTGGTGTTTGAATATATTTTTGCAGCCTTTGTTTTTCTGCCGATTTTGATTATTTATGGCGTTGGTCAGGGAATGGGACTGATTTATGTGTTGTTGTCCTTTTTTGTTTTTGTCACAATCCCGGTGTTGCCACTTTCATTGATGACAGCGCTGATTATGTTGATCATGCAATCAACTTCCCTTAAAGGCCGAAAGGACATGCTCCAGATTATTTTTGTGTTTATTGGCATTGCTGTTATTTTTGGCGTGCAGATCTGGTTTACCAGCCAATTGGGAAATGGCGACGAGGCAGATTTTCAACGCATCATGAATACATTGCTGACCAATAATGAGGGTTTACTAAACATGATTGGCTTTGCTATGCCGACCAGCTTTTTAATGGCTTGGGCCCTGAATAAAATCACCCTGATGTCTTTCGTCTGGGTGATTGCGTTGCTGGGAATTACATTTTTGGCCTGCGCATTGATGGTCGCAATCGGTGAACGGGTTTATATTAAAAGTATTGTCAGCGGAAAAATCATGAAAAAAGGTAAGCAGTTAAGCAGTGACGAGCGAAGCAAAGCCCTGATTAAAAAAAGTCATGGAGCCATGGCTGTATTTACCATGGATTTACGGCTCCTATTGCGGACCCCGGTTTATTTTTTTAATAATGTCAGTGTGGTCATTATTGCGCCATTGTGTATCTGGATCAGTTTTTCGTTCATTCAAATTCCCCCGGAAGATTCACAGGGGATGCAGAGCTTTTTTAGAGAGATGCCCATCTTGGTCAACTTTTTACTGATTGCCTTCTTTATTTTTTTCGGCGGAACATCCGCGACGACCGCCACCACCTTTTCTCGGGAAGGAAAGGCCTCCTGGCTGACCCGGATGATCCCGGTAACCGCACGGGATCAGATTATTGGAAGAACCGGCGTCGCTATTTTGATTCAAAGCCTGGGGATCCTGTTTACCATCATTGCGGTTCAGTCTATTTTTCCCTTAGCTCTGTCCACCTTGCTGTTAACTATTATACTGGGAATTCTGGGGTCATTGCCGATTTTGCTATTTGGGTTATTCATGGATATGAACCGCCCGCTGCTCAATTGGGATAATCCTCAAAAGGCCATCAAGAACAATATGAATGTGGTGATCACGCTTTTTGTCGGCATGGCCTATACGGGACTGCTAATTGGCGTCAGTGGCTTGCTGGGATATTTTGTCAATTCTGTTTTGGGTTATAGCGTGTTCGTTTTGATCAGTGCAATCCTCAGTTTTGTTTTTTACAAGGTGATTAACGAGCGGCTGGAAGGCGAATTTTTGAACTTTGAATCCTGAATTAAAGCCTAAGTTAAAGGTTGCGAATCATAATAGAGATTAAGAATCGTGATAATCCGTTAATAAAATAAAAAGGAGTTGAAGAAATGGTTCTCGACGACGTTCAAAAGAAATCGAATCGACTCGTTCATGAAATGAGTCCCTATTTATTACAACACGCCTATAACCCGGTCAATTGGTATCCCTGGTCGGATGAGGCATTTAATTTAGCTAAAAGACAGGATAAACCCATTTTTCTTTCCATTGGTTACAGCACCTGCCATTGGTGTCACGTGATGGAGAAGGAATCCTTTGAGGATGAAGAAGTGGCTGAAATCCTGAACAAATATTTTATCAGCATCAAGGTGGATCGGGAAGAACGGCCGGATATTGATCAGATTTATATGACTTTTTCCCAGGTCAGCACGGGCCAGGGTGGCTGGCCCCTCAATGTTTTTTTAACGGCGGACCGAAAACCGTTTTATGTCACAACCTATTTACCTAAACAGTCGCGCTATGGCCATCCTGGGATTATGGATGTACTGATCGGAATTGAAAGCCAGTGGCGAAAAGATAAAGAAAACATTATTGAATCAGCCAATCGGATGACCGGGCTGTTAAATGATCTGGAGCTTCGCAAAGACGAAAAAGAATTGAAACGCACTATTTTTTTTGAAGCCTATGATTTCTTTGATGAGAGCTTCGATGACCGATACGGCGGTTTTGGAAAAGCCCCGAAATTCCCGACCCCGCATCATCTTTTCTATCTGTTACGATGCTATCAGGCCTTTAAACAACCGGACGCTTTGGTAATGGTTGAAAAAACCCTGCAGCAAATGTATAAGGGCGGCATCTTTGATCATATCGGCTTTGGCTTTTCCCGATATGCCACGGATGAACAATGGCTGGTTCCTCATTTTGAAAAAATGCTTTATGACAATGCCTTGCTGATTATGGTTTATGCCGAAACCTACCAGGCTACTGGTAATGAACTATATAAAAAAATTGCCGAAAAGACAATCACCTATGTTAACCGGGATCTGCGATCCGCGGATGGCGCTTTTTATTGTGCCGAAGATGCCGACTCGGAAGGGGAAGAAGGCAAGTTTTATGTCTGGTCGATGGATAAGGTTGAAAAAATACTGGGTAAAAAACGAGCTGAAGTATTTTTTAAGTTCTATCCCATGACGGCGAAGGGGAATTTTGACGGCAAGAACATTCCTAATATGATCGATAGCGATATTGATCTGATCGAAGCCAATCCGGAGCTTGAAAAAGCCTTGGATGAAATGACGGCCGATCTGTTTGCCCAACGGGAAAAGCGGGTTCATCCCCATAAGGATGATAAGATCCTGACTTCCTGGAATGGCTTGATGATTGCCGCTCTGGCCATGGCGGGGCGCATTTTTAATCGAATCGCATACATCAGACAGGCCGAAGAGGCCATGACCTTCATTGAAACCAATATGACCAGACGCAGCGGCCGTCTCTATGCCCGGTATCGCAAAGGTGAGGCAAAAATATTGGGCTATCTGGATGATTATGCCAGTGTCATCTGGGGATATCTGGAGCTTTATCAGGCCACTTTTAAAACCGATTATCTGGAAAAAGCAATTCTAAGAGCAGTGGATATGATCAACCTCTTCGGGGATTCATTTGGGACTGCCGGTTTTTTTCTATACGGAAATGACGCCGAACAACTGATTGCCCGACCCAAGGAAGTCTATGATAATGCCAAACCATCGGGAAACGCGCTGGCGGCCTATTGCCTGCTTAAGCTGGGAAAAATAACCGGGGAACAAAAGTACATTGATATTGTCAATGGCATGTTTGCCTATTTTGCCGGAAACCTGAATCAGGCCCCGATGGCTGGTACGATGATGCTATGTGCAAAATTATTTCATGAACGACCCACCACCGAAGTAGTATTTGCCGGTCACGAAAATGATCCCACAATCCGGGAGATGAATCGACATCTGAACCAGCAGTTTTTACCTTTTTCAGTGGTCCTTTTTAATAAAAGTGAAAAGGACTTAAAAAAGATCAACGAATTTGCAGTCAATCAGCAAATGGTTCATGGCGAGCCCACTGCCTATATCTGTAAAAATTATCGCTGTGAGCTACCAGTCAATGATCTTGAAGCTTTTCTTAAAATTATTGAAGATTGATTAGCACCTTGAAAGATGGGGTACGAACAGAATAATCACAGGAAAGGCAGGAACCATTATGAAATACGAAAAAAAAGATCATGACACCTTAGTAAAAACCCTGACGCCGGATCAATATGCGGTAACTCAGAAAAATGCCACCGAACCACCGTTTCAGAATGAATATTATAACGAATACCGCAAAGGAATCTATGTGGATATCACCACCGGAGAACCGCTTTTTTCTTCCAGTGACAAATTCGAGTCCGGCTGTGGCTGGCCCAGCTTCTCAAAGCCGATTGACCCGAAAGTTGTGAAAGAATTAAGTGATACCACGCTGCGAATGAAGCGTACCGAGGTACGAAGTGTAACCGGTGATGCCCATCTGGGCCATGTTTTTGACGATGGTCCGAGGGATGCAGGGGGGCTACGCTATTGCATCAATAGTGCATCGCTTCGTTTTATCCCGGCCGATGAAATGGAATCCCAGGGTTATGGCGCCTATTTAAAATTGGTTGGTTGAAGTGTTCGATCAGGGGTATATACAGAGTATGAATACTATGGGTGAATGTGAAGTGCAGAATAGCTTTACAAAAATCTAACAAATTCTATTTTGTGAGGAGTGATTTAAATGCCAAAGGTATTACCAAACAACAAACGATGGCCAAGAGGCGGCCGATTGAACCAGAAAAGACACATTGATATGACCGCAGAGGAAAAAGCCAATATCGCTACCTGCACCGGGATTAAGGATGATCATCCTTGTAAAAATCCGGTCTTTCGATGTTCTGAATGCGGAAATTATGGATGTGACCAGGAAGTTCTGGATAAATGCACCGAACAGGGCTTTAAAAATGATAAATGTCTCCATTGTGGATCAACCGGAACACGGATCCCGGTTATGAAAGATGAGATGGCAGAATTCATTGCCCAGTGGGAAAAAGAAGTTCCGGGGATAGAATCCTGATTTGTTAAAGAATTTTGATTGATCATGAGGTGAAAGTGAATGAATAGTATTGAATTTGCAATTAATATGGAGATTGATGGAGAAAAATATTACCGGGAACAGGCCGAATTTAATAAGGATAACAGCTTAAATGCCGTGTTTTTATTGCTGGCAGAAGATGAAAATGGTCATGCCAAGCTGCTACAAAACGAGCTTAAGAAAATGACCTATGAATTATCGGATAATGAAACCCCTGCAAATGTAAACAATGTATTTAAAGACAAGGGGGATTTTAAAAATCGCTTCGAAGAAATTCCAAATCAGTTGGATGTTTATCGGATGGCGCTCCAAATGGAAAAAGACAGCATCGCACTTTATGAAAATTTTTTAAATGAAGCCAAGGATGAACAGACAAAAAAACTATTTGGATATCTGGTTAAACAGGAAGAAAATCATTTCAAAATATTTGATAATCTGATCACTCTGGTTGAACGACCTGAAGAGTGGGTGGAAGACGCTGAATTTGGTCCGCGTGAGGAATATTAATTAACCCCAACACATTAAAAAATTTTATCCTTCAATTGTAATTCAAATTGGAGGATAAAATTTTTTGGTCACAGGGCTGACTTGCAGGTGACGGCGAATTACCAAAAAAATTTAATTAAGCGCTTGGTATTAGCGACATGGCCCGGCCAGATGCCGATAAAACGGTTATTTTTGTTGGAAATACTTAAAACATTGGAGGCTGATGAAGATGAAAAAAATAGCAGCAATTATCGATCTTGGACACTTCTTTCCAGCTTTAAGATATCAGAATTTTCGTTATTTCTGGTTTGGTCAGTGCATTTCCCTGGTGGGAACATGGATGCAGGTGACAGCCCTTCAATGGCTGGTTTATACCATCACCAAATCGGCGTTGCTGCTGGGTTTTCTGGGGGTTGCCCAGTTCGGACCGATTATGATATTCTCGTTGTTTGCAGGGGTTTTTGTGGATCGACACTCGAAAAGAAATATCTTGATCTTCACTCAAGTTGCGTCCATGATTCAGGCACTTATTTTATCCGCTTTTGTTTTAATCGGCCACGTTGTCTACTGGGAAATTCTGCTACTGGCAATTTTTTCAGGATTTGTCAATACACTGGATTCACCTGCCCGGCAATCATTCATCCACGATCTGGTGGATCAGAGTGATCTGGGAAGTGCCATCGGACTGAATATGACAATTTTTAACAGTGCCCGTATTATTGGGCCGGCTTTAGCAGCAATTTTTATGGCGAAATTCGATTCCGGTTTACTATTCCTGATCAACGGACTCAGCTTTATTCCGGTTATTATTTTTTTATTTAAAATAAAGGTCAAAGGCACTGTGACAAATAAGGTGCAAGTAAAAGTGTTTTCGGAAATCATGGCAGGCCTTCGCTTCATCCGGCGATCGCCCAAGATGTTCAGTACCATTTTATCCGTACTTGCGTTAGGGACGTTTATTATGAATTACAATGTCATCATTCCCATTTATTCATCAGATGTTCTTAATCAAGGCGTTAGCGGATATGGATTTCTGATGTCTGCTTTGGGGGTTGGCTCACTGTTTGGTTCACTGCTCATTGCTATTAGAGGAAAATCAGAAACAAAGATGGCGCGGCTATTCGCTTCGGCACTTGTTGTTTCAGCCCTATTTATTTTACTCAATTTGATTCACTCCTATATGATGGCGATTGTGCTGCTTATCATCATTGGTTTTCTGACGCTTGTTTTTATGTCCACCGCCAATCTCGCACTTCAACTTAATGCCAGCGATGACTACCGAGGGCGGGTCATGAGCGTTTATTCCTTTGCTTTTTTAGGAACTACGCCCATCGGAAATCTGGTAGCAGGTTTTATTACGGATCGGTTTGGTTCTGGGATGGGATTTTTGATTTGTGGTGCGATTACCGGAATGCTGATTATCGTGATTGCCATTGGATTTTTTGTTAATAAACATAATGAGCCAACAATCGATTAAGAAGCCATTTTTTAACGTCATTGTCGTTCAATGAAGAATAGAAATTATGAGCACTTAAAAACAGTTAGATTCTGTGCAAAAAAAAATCCGTGACAAAATTGAATTTATTTGGTATAGTAACGGAGAATTAAAAATTAAATAAAATCAATAAAACAGGTGTCGGCTGTAATCAATGTATTATAAGCTGGTGAAAAGGGAAGTTGGGTGAAAATCCCACGCGGTCCCGCCGCTGTAAGAGAAGAGTTCCTCCAGGAATGCCACCATTTAATTGGGAAGGCAGGAGGTAATGTTGACGCTTGAGCCAGAAGACCTGCCTGCTTTAATAACTCAAACTCTACGAGAGATAGAGGAGGTTTATTTTTGCGGGCTTTTTTTGCGACCTCACTGTCTTTTTTTAGAGAGAGTGAGGTTTTTTGTGCAAAAAATATGTGATCGAATGATGGAGGGATGATGTCAAAAGTATTGGTAATAGCCGGGACAACAGATGCAAAAGCAGTCATTAAAAAACTATTGGAGATGAACCATGATACGGCGGTAACTGTTACTACCCGAATGGGGGGCGGGATGCTGGAGGAGTTTGAAAATCTGGATATTTATCAGGGAAAACTGAATAAAGATCATATTACGCAGTTAATCAGAACCCTTAATCCGGCCTGTTTAATTGATGCGTCCAATCCATTTTCATCAGAAGTAACCCGAAATGCAATAAATGTTTGCAAATGCGAAGCGCTGCCCTATCTTCGTTTTGAACAGGAGCGGGTGAGTTACGAAGATGATCCGGAGATTAACAGTGTCAAGAATTATAGCGAAGCTTGCGATCAGCTGATCAATTGTGAAGGTAATATTCTGCTCACCCTGGGAAGCAATAAAATTGAAATTTTCACAAAAATTCCCGACTTTCAGGAACGGGTTTATCTGAGAGTCCTGCCGGACTGGAAGGTTCTATGTAAATGCGAAAAGCTGGGCTTTAATCCTAAAAATATCATCGCCATCAAGGGTCCCTATAACGAAGCTCTGAACATTGAATTGTTCAAATACTGTAATGCATCGGTATTGGTAACAAAGGAAAGCGGCAACATGGGTGGGGTGGTGGACAAGATCAATGCCGCAAAAAAGCTGGGTATGAAGATCATCCTTGTCGATCGGATTGAAGCGTGCTGCAGTAACAAATTCAATTCGATTGAAGAGCTGCTAAAATGCGTCGACCGGATTGATGCCAATCATTGAAACCGGCAATTGACAAAAGCAAAACAAGTATTGAAAGGGTTGGGTTACAGATGGAAAATAGTTTAACTAAATGGATCAGCTTCTTTCGAGCTGGTAATAAAGGTGAGGATCAAAAGATTCATCATCAAGAGAAACACCATCATCGAATCGGACATAAACATGGGGAGGGTTCGGCTATTGACTTTTATGCTTATGCATCTAAAATCAGACACTGGAACCCGACCGTTAAAGTAATTTTTTCATTGATAACGCTGCTGCTCGTTATTCTGCTAAACAATCCCCTGGTGTCCCTTGTGGTGATAATAAGTATGGCTTATCTGACTGTCATCAAAGGCGGGCTACCCTTGGGAGACTATATTTCAGTGCTGATGATTCCGATCACCTTTATCATTTTGGGAACCATTGCCATCGGCATTGATTTTTCCAGCCAGCCAATGGGGCAATTTAATCTGTTTATAGGTTTTGGATATGCGTTCACATCGGTTGGAAAACTTCAGGAAATGGCGTTTCTGATGCTGAAGGTTTTTGGCGCCATCAGTGCCATGATCATGATGACCTTATCGACACCGTCTTCTGAAATCATCGGGGTACTTCGAAAAGCCCATGTGCCCGAGCTGATTATTGAACTGATGAACCTGATTTACCGCTATATTTTTATTTTGCTGGATGTTTTTAACAACATGCGAAATTCGGCCGATTCCCGGCAGGGCTACTGCAATTTTAAAACATCCTGCTACACTTTTGGCAGTGTGGCCAGCAACATGCTGGTAGTTTCATTAAAAAAGGCCAACGCCTACTATACTGCCATGGAAGCCAGAGGGTATGAAGGCAATCTTGTTTTTCTGGAGGAAGAAAAAAAGATGTCGCTGCGTCATCTGATCATTGGCGCCGCCTTTATAATTTTTCTGATTTTACTTGGGATTATGACACATTAGAAGGGATGAATAAATGAGAGAACCAATACTTAAGGTGAGCAATCTTTATTATCGTTATGGAAACGGTAACCCGGCACTGGATGGTATCAGTGTGGATATTTATCAAGGTGAAAAAATTGCTGTGATCGGATCCAATGGCTCCGGTAAGTCGACCTTTTTTCTCAATGCCAATGGCGTACTCAAGGCTGATCATGGCGAAATTAGCTATCAGGGAACCATCATCAATAAAAAGAATGTCAGAGAACTGCGAAAAAACATCGGCATTGTTTTTCAGGATGCCGATAACCAGATTATTGCGTCGACAGTAATGGCTGAGGTTGGTTTTGGACCGATGAATTTAAAACTACCAAAAGCAGAAGTCATCCAGCGGGTTGACGAGGCCCTGACCACTATGAATATTCTGGATTTTAAGGATCGACCGCCCCATTATTTAAGCGGCGGCGAAAAAAAGCGAGTGACCATCGCCGATGTTATTGCGATGAAATCGGAGGTGATTATTTTCGACGAACCCACGGCGGCCCTGGATCCCCTCAATGCCCAGATGCTGGAAGAGGTTCTTGAGAAACTGGGCGCAGAAGGTAAAACCATGTTGATTTCCACCCATGACGTGGATTTTGCCTACCGCTGGGCAGAACGGGCGATTGTCTTTAATCAGGGTAAGATCATTGCCGACGGCACGCCGTTGGAGATTTTTCAAAACTGGGAGATTCTGGAGCAGGCAAATTTGAAACGGCCAGCGATGCTGGATGTTTATGAGATGCTGATTGAAAAAGAAATGGTGGAAAACACGAATGCTTATCCCACAACACCCCAGGCCTTAAGAGAATTACTTATGAACATCGTTTTATCGGCAGGCAAAGCGTAGCATCGCTTTGCAAACGCCTTTAGCATAGATAAATTATTTATAACAAGAGGAGAATACGTATGAACAAAAGAATGAACATCAGAGAAAAAAGATTTGTTGCCATTGCTGCCGCTATTGCTTTGGTATTTGGGCTAACCCCGGTGGCCAACGCGATGCACATTATGGAAGGTTATTTGCCAGCCGGTTTCTGCATTGCCTGGGGCGTGATTTGTATCCCGTTTTTAATCGCTGGTTACCTATCCATTAGAAAAACACTCAAGGAGAATCCGAAAACCATTACCTTGTTGGCAATGGCAGGTGCCTATGTTTTTGTGTTATCATCTTTAAAAATACCATCCGTCACCGGCAGTTGTTCGCATATGACGGGGACTGGGCTGGGGGCCATTCTTTTTGGACCAACGGCAGTCAGTATTTTGGGAATCATTGTACTCATTTTCCAGGCAATTCTGCTAGCTCACGGTGGACTAACTACCTTAGGAGCCAATACTTTTTCGATGGCAATTGCCGGTCCATTTGTAACCTATGGCATCTTTGTTTTGTGTAAAAAGATAAAGGTTAATAAACATCTGGGCGTTTTTTTTGCAGCTGCCATCGGTGATTTATTCACTTATTGTGTCACAGCCTTTCAGTTGGCAATGGCTTATCCTTCTGAAAGTGGTGGGATTGGCGCTTCGGTGGTAAAATTTCTGCTGGTGTTTGCGCCAACACAATTGCCACTGGCCATTATCGAAGGGATTTTGACCGTTGTGATCATTATTGGACTAGAAACCTATGCATCATCAGAACTTGCAGAGCTTGGATATTTAGCGGGAGGTGTAAAATAATGTCAAAAACAAAGAAAATAGTTATTGGTCTTTTATTGGTTGTTGTGTTAATTGCGGTTGTTCCATTATTTGTGTTAAAAGGTGCTGAATTTGGTGGTTCAGACGATGCTGGAAGCGTGGCCATTTCGGAGATTACCGGTTCTGAGTATGAGCCATGGTTTACGCCAATTATGGAAACAGCCATTGGCGGCGAATTGCCAGGTGAAATTGAAAGCCTGCTCTTTTGTGTACAGACCGGGATCGGCGTGAGCATCATTGCTTTTGTCATGGGACGGTTCGTGGAACGCAAGAAAAAAGAAGATCGATTGGATAATGCCAAATAATTTTGGGTAATTAATTAATAAAAAATTGATTATAAAAAATAGGACGTGATAAGAATGAAGAATTACTCCGTTTTGTATGCACTCCTGGCGGCGATGCTGTTTGGGTTTAATGCGCCATTCTCCAAGCTGCTGATCAATGAACTAAACCCGCTTTTTTTAGCTGCATTACTGTATCTTGGGGCAGGAATCGGGATGACGCTACTGACCTTTTTTAATAAAAGTCGCAAAATCGAAGCAAAAGAAGCCAGACTGACAAAAAAAGAGACGCCCTATGTCATTCTAATGATTTTGCTGGATATTGCTGCACCAATTTTTTTGCTGTTTGGCATCAGCATGTCCAATTCCAGTACGGCAGCGTTGTTGGGAACCTCCGAAATCGCAGCGACTTCCATTATTGCCATGATCATTTTTAAAGAGGCCATCGGAAAGCGGCTTTGGATTGCCATCGGTTTTATTTCTTTAGCAAGCATTCTGCTAACTGTTACCGATGCGGCGACAATCAGTTTATCCATCGGGTCAGTTTTAATTATACTTTCCTGTTTGTGCTGGGGATTAGAAAATAATTGTACCCGAAAGATATCACTGAAAGATCCACTCCAGATTGTAATTCTAAAAGGTTTTGGTTCGGGAATGGGGGCGTTACTGATTGCGTCTATCTGGGGCGAGTTATCAGGATCGCTGTTGTCGATTATTTCGGCGATGGCTCTGGGTTTTGCCGCCTATGGGCTCAGTATTTACTTCTATGTAAAAGCACAGCGGGGGTTAGGGGCGGCCCGGACCAGTGCCTATTATGCAGTTGCACCTTTTATCGGCGTGCTGATTTCCTGGCTGGTTTTGAAAGAACCAATTACGATTTCCTTTCTTATTGCTTTGGGAATTATGGTATTGGGGAGTTGGCTGGCCTTATCCGAAAACCATGAACATGCTCATATTCATGGTGATGAAACCCATGAGCACAAACACACGCATGAGGATGATCACCATAAGCACGATGATCATTCTTTGGTTATCAGTGAACATTGTCATGTCCATACTCATCAGCGTATGAAGCATAAACATGGACACCTTCCGGATAGTCATCATCGTCATGTTCACTGATTGTTCTTTTGGGGTTATAATTATAATAGTAAGGGATTTTAGCAAAATAATTCTATTTTATAAGATCAAGCTAATAAATGACGTCTAGACATTTCTCAATCATCAGAATCAACTAATTGGTTGATTCTTTTTTTGTTTACGAGGCATATTGCCGCGCTAATGGTCTGAAAAAAGACCTGTTACCTGAATACTTGTGAAGAGAAGCTGTAAGTAAGGGCGTTTCCGACGACAGAAAGGTACTGAAGTAAGCCGATGGTCTCAAATTGTTTGTTCAGAATAATCCAATGAATGTAAGTATTCATAATAAACAGGGGAGTCGACTGCAGATGGCATTTTTCATCAGCCTTTCGATATCCGCTTCGATGGGAATTTACTATTTGTTTGACGAATACTTGACATATGACAATAACGTATTATATAATACAAAACAAATCAAAACATGGCGAAACAACACTAAAAGAGCTGGAAAGGAAAATTGAATGAAAAAGTTTAAGAATTTGTTAGTCGTATTATTGGTAATTGGAACAATACTCAGTTTAGCATCAGGTTGCAGCACCACGTCTAAAGATGCTGAGGTGAAAAACGATCAGCAACAAAGTCTTGCAGGTCACACTCTGTTTATTTATTGCGGAGCAGGCATGACGAAACCGTTTAGTGCAATTGCTGATAAATTTAAAGAGGAAACAGGTTGTGATGTGCAAGTCGTTTATGCCAATGCAGCGCAGCTTCAGAATCAGATTCAAACAACCGGAGAAGGTGATCTATTTGTTGCGGGTTCTACTGATGAGCTTACACCGGTCAAAGATAAGGTAACAGAAAGTAAAGATCTGGTCAAACATATTCCGGTATTAGCGGTAAAAAGTGGTAACCCTCTGGGGATTACCGGCTTAAATGATTTAACCAAGGAAGGTGTCGAAGTTGTTCTGGGGGATGCAGATGCGACACCAATCGGTAAAATTGCCAATAAAGCACTTTCAGATCTGGGGATTTTAAACAGTGTAAATGTCGTGGCAAGAGCAGCGACTGCACCTGAAATTGCCAATGCCCTGGCCGTTGACGAATGCAATGCGATTATTAACTGGAAAGAAAATGTACCAGCTACCAATGCAGAAATTGTCAATACAACCGACTTGAATGCTTATGTAAAAACGGTTCCAGCGGCTAAACTAAGCAGCAGTAAAAATACCGAAGCGCTGACCGCATTAATGGCATTTTTAGATACGGATGCGGCAAAAAATATCTGGAAAAGCAATGGATATGAATTGCTCAACTAAATTGTAGTATGAAAGAACGACTTTCCGGCTTTGATTTTTTTGAAATAGTTACAATCATCATTACCGTCATTATTATTATCTTTACATCAACATTGATCTTGTCAATCGTATTAAAAGGATTACCATATCTGGGAGAGGCGTTTCAGTCAGAAGAGGTGTGGTTTTCAATTAAGCTAAGTTTATATACAGCAAGTATTTCCACCGTCATCTGTATATTTCTGGCTATACCAACCGCTTATGCACTGTCCCGGACCGCTTTTCCCTTTAAACGAGTCTGTCAAATTATTATTGAACTGCCGCTGTCCATGCCCTATTTAGTTTTAGGATTGAGTCTTCTGATTATTTTTTCTTCGGACTTTGGTAAAGCGCTTAAAAGTATGGGATTTCGGGTTGTCTTCGACAAAAACGGTATCATATTGGCCCAAATGGTTGTCAATTTACCCTTTGCGATTCGTTTTATTCGTACCGCGTTTCAGGAGGTTGATGAGCGTTTGGAGTTCATTTCAGGAAGTCTGGGGGCGACAAAATGGGAGCGATTCATCACCATCACATTACCCTTAGCCAGAAATGCGATCATAACAACGATTATTCTGACGTGGTCACGGGGGTTAGGCGAATTTGGCGCGACCTTAATGCTAGTGGGGGCGACACGAATGAAAACCGAAACTTTGACCACATCGATTTATTTGAATTTGGCAACTGGCGATACCGGTGCCGCAATGGCATCTGCCACGGTCATTCTTATTATTTCAATGGTATCACTTTTTTTAACCAGCTGGATAGGCCGGAAAAATAAGCAGGAAAGCCGGATGAAGGATGTGAACGCATGAGCAATTTAATGGTTGAAATCAAAAAATATTCGATTCAATTAGGCACTTTTAAACTTTCTAATATTAATTTAGACATTTGCGAACAAGAAATATTTGCAGTTTTAGGAAGAACCGGATCAGGTAAAACAGTTCTTTTAGAATCGGTGGCTGGATTTTATAAAAATTTTTCAGGGGACGTGTCTATTCAGGGAAAACGGGTCGTTGATATCCCGCTGGAAAAAAGGGGAATCGGCTTTGTCTATCAGGATTTCGGCTTATTTCCACATATGACCGTATATGATAATATTACTTATGGTTTGAAAATACGACGAAAAGACAGTGCGTTTAAGAAAAAAATGGCAGATCGAATGGCTGAAATATTGTCAATCGGCCATATTCTAAATCAGTACCCGGGAACCTTAAGTGGTGGCGAGCGGCAGCGGACAGCCCTGGCTCGGGCACTTATTCTGGAACCAAAGCTATTGCTGATGGATGAACCTTTTTCTTCACTGGATCCGTCGACAAAGGAAATGATGTATCAACAGATAAAAAAAATTCATCAAATTTTCGAGTGTACCATTCTATTTGTAACCCACGACTTTAATGAAGCCCAGCGCATGGCAGATCGTATCGGGATAATGGTGAATGGGGAATTAAAAGGCATCCGAAAGAGTTCAGATTTATTTGAACCTTGCCAGGACGATGAAATCAATGAATTTCTTAGGGGTAGTCACGAAAGGGGTGTCAGTGTATGGAAGAACTTAGTTTAACAGTTGAGGGTATTATGTGCGGTAAATGTGTAAAAAAAATAAAGGAAGTTTTGTTGAATAAAGATAGTATTGAAGATGTCAATGTCAGTGATGATTATAAAACGGTAACGATTTTATGTGATGCGACTAAAATAAACGCTTTGCAAATTAGTGATATTATTGAGAGAATCGAAGATAAATCATTTAAAATAATCAATTGAGTACAGGAGAAGAAATATGTCATTTATATCAATCAATGAAATCGACCGACTGATTAATGAGGATGTTCCTTATATTGACTTGACAAGCTGGACACTGGGGATTAGAGAACAGGTCGGACAGATTACCTATTTTACCCGGGACGATGCCGTTGTCTGCGGAACAGAAGAAGTGCGAGCCATCTTTGATCGACTGCATATTGAGATGGATCACATGATTCCATCGGGACGACAAGTTGTTGCCGGTTCAGAACTGATAATAGGGACCGGACGAGCAGAAGATTTGCACATCGCCTGGAAAGTTGGCCAGAATATTTTGGATAACTGCTCAGGCATTGCCACAAAAACGAAGAAAATGGTCGACATTGTCAAGGCAGCCAATCCGAATATGGCAGTATTGACCACCCGCAAGGGCTTTCCGGGAACAAAAGCACTGGCAACAAAAGCGATCATGGCAGGAGGCGCGATGCCGCATCGGTTGGGCTTATCTGAAACGATTCTGATTTTTAAACAACATTTAAATTTTATCGGCGGTTTTGAAAGTCTGCTGAATAAACTGCCAGAAATAAAAACCGAATGTTGCGAAAAGAAAATTATCGTTGAAGCAACAACCTTGGATCAAGCCTTAGACCTTTGTCGTGCCGGTGCCGACGGGATCCAGTTTGATAAAATGGGTGTTGCAGATTTGATCAACGCAGTAAATAATTTAAGAGTTGAATTTCCGGACAGAGTTCTGCTGGCAGCAGGCGGAATCAATGAGACCAATATTGCGAAATACGCCAAAACCAATGTAAATGGGCTTGTAACAACCAGTTTATACAGTGCAAAACCCATCGATATTGGGGTCAGAATTGAAAAATAACCAAAATTTTAAGATACAGGGATGTTATGCTGACACCTGTATCTTTTTTTATTGAAAGATAATGAATTGTGAACGAAGTAGTTGTTTTTGCTGAATTTTGAGTTATAATACAATTAAATGCAAATGCAAATCATTTTCGTTTGGAGGAAAAGAGCGTGTTCACAAAGAAGTTCAATTTTATCATTGTATTGATGGTTGTTGTTTTAGTTTTAGGTGGCTGTGCATCAAATAAAGAATCAAGTGCAGGGACTGACGGGAAAAAAGTGGGGATGACCATCGTGACGTCTTTCTATCCTATGTATGTGTCAACTCTCAATGTTACGAGGGACATTCCCAATGTGAATGTTATTAATATGACAAAACCGCAAACGGGCTGCCTTCATGATTACCAGCTGACTCCCGAGGATTTGATCACCATTGAAGGAGCGGACGCCTTTGTTGTTAATGGTGCCGGGATGGAGGCATTTCTGGATGACGTATTAAAACAGCAGCAAGATCTTAAAATTGTTGAAGCCAGTAAGGGCATTGAGCTGATGAAAGATGAATCAGGCGAAGAGAACCCCCATGTCTGGGTAAGTATCACCAATTCAATCACTCAGGTAAGAAATATTGCTGAACAATTATCGCTGATCGATCCGGAAAATGCCGAAAAATATAACAGTAATGCAGACGCTTATATTGCCAAATTGGAAGCTTTGAAAGAAAAAATGCATGCCTCGCTTGATCCAATTGGTAATCGCGATATTATCACCTTTCATGAAGCGTTCCCATATTTTGCCAAAGAATTTAATCTCAATATTGTTGATGTCATCGAGCGAGAACCGGGAACTGCCCCGACCCCAAAAGAACTTGAGGCGACCATCAATATCATCAAGGCATCAAAGGTTAAGGCACTTTTTGCCGAGCCGCAATACGAGGCAGCAGCGGCGGAAACCATTGCCAATGAAACAGGCGCAAAAATTTATTCGCTTGACCCTGGGGTTACCGGAGAAGCGGATGAAACGGCTTACGACGATTACCTGAACGTCATGGAGGCTAATTTAAAATCACTGGAAGAGGCATTAAAATAGTGGAACAGTTGAAAGAAAAAAATCCTCAAAAAATAAAACCGAATGAAAATCAATGCTCGGGTTTATGCTGTACCAGGGTTGAGAATTTTTGCGTGAATTTTGGCAATATGAAGGTTCTGGAAGATGTCAATCTACATATTCATTGTGGCGAATTAACAGCGATCATCGGTCCCAATGGTGGTGGAAAAAGCACCCTTTTAAAAGCCATGCTGGGAGAAGTGCGGCATTCCGGAGAACTGAAGTATCTGGATGAAAAAGATCAGAGCAGCGGACAACCAGTGATCGGATATGTTCCCCAGCATCTCAGTTTTGATACCGATACACCAACCAGCGTGTTGGATCTTTTTACGGCGTGCAATTCTAATATTCCGGCGTGGTTATTAAGCACCAAAAAAATAAAAACTAAGGTTAACGAAAGTCTGGCGGTTACCAAAGCAGAGCATCTTATTAATCGAAGAATCGGGGCATTATCGGGTGGCGAGCTTCAACGGGTTTTGCTTGCTTTGGCGCTCGACCCGATGCCGGATTTGCTGCTTTTAGATGAACCCGTGTCGGGGATTGACCAGAATGGGCTAGAAGTTTTTTATGATACGGTTTCAGAAATAAGAAAAAAATATGATTTGTCAATTATTCTGGTTTCTCATGATTTGGATCTTGTGGAAAAGTATGCCGATCGGGTTATTTTATTAAATGGCACCGTTTTATGCAGCGGATCTGCAAAAGCGGTTTTCAATGATCCGATTACCGCAAAAATATTTGGCTTGACCTGGTTTAAAAACAGATCCAGCGATCAGGGAAAGGATGACGAGGTCAGTAAATGATGCTTAATTTATGGTTCGATTTTATTGGGTTCCTGCTGCCCTTTCAATGGGCGGGACATGATTTTATGAAAAGTGCCTTACTGGCGATCCTCCTCATTACCCCCCTTTTTGGTTTGCTGGGAACGATGATTGTCAGCAATAAGATGGCTTTTTTTTCGGATGCTTTAGGCCATGGTGCATTTACCGGCATCGCCATTGGGTCTTTGATTGGGTTAATCAGCCCGACGATGGCAGCTGTTATTTTTTCAATTATTTTTGCTTTGATTATAACAGTTATAAAAAATAGAAGCCGCGCTTCAACGGATACAATCATTGGGGTGTTCTCTTCAATTGCCATTGCTTTGGGGCTGGTGTTGATGTCATTCGGGGGTAGTTTCAACAAGTATTCATCCTATTTGATTGGCGATTTGCTAAGCATATCACCGACAGAAATTTTGATTTTAACCATAGTGTTTATTATTGTGATTGCCCTGTGGGTGATTATTTTCAACAAACTGCTAATGGTAAGTATCAATCAATCCCTGGCCCGAAGCAGAGGTGTAAATACCCTGCTGATTGAGATCGTATTTACCGCGATGATTGCGGTTATCGTAACGATTTCAATTCAGTGGGTGGGACTTTTGATTATTAATTCCCTGTTGGTATTGCCAGCGGCAGGAGCGAGAAATATAACAAAAAATGTCAGGCAATATACACTGGTAGCGACTATCATTGCCGTTTTTTCCGGTGTGAGTGGTTTGATTGCCTCATACTATTTAAATACTGCAACTGGTGCGACGATTGTATTAGTAGCTGGAATTATTTTCTTCTTAACACTCATATTTAAAAATAAATTTGATTAGAGTAAGCTGGGTCAGTTTACCAATAACCATGAAATGAGGATTACTGTGAACAAAACATCAACCCACAAAGAAATGTTGAAAGATCGTGGTTTAAAGAACACCAAGCATCGCAATTCAATATTAAGTATATTCGAAGAAAGCGCTCAGCCATTAACGGCTGAGCAAATCTATACAGAACTTGCAAATCAGAATACGGCGATAAATTTATCAACGATTTACCGGATTTTAAAAACCCTAACCGAGAAGGAAATAATCATAAAAACAACAATAGAAGGTGATAACAAAGCCTTATTTGAGTTGAATAGCGATGAGCACCGGCACCATCTTGTCTGCATTGAGTGTAAAGAAATAACCATGGTTGATGAATGCCCCTTTGAAGAATATGAAAAAAGGCTGAAAGAAAAAATGGGCTTTACAATACTTGGTCATAAACTGGAAATTTATGGAGTTTGCAACCGTTGTAAGGAAAAAGCAGATGGAAACAAATAAAACGGGAATAAACCAATCCCGTTGAGGTTGAAATCATTGTTTAAGGATAAGAAATAAAGGTAGAGATGAAATGAGAACGGCCAGAGTTTTACAAATTTAAAAATTTTGCTTGACATATTATTATGTTATAATATAATGGTATTGTGATTAACTTAACATAGTTGATTGGAGAAATTCAAATGGAAATGAAACCAAAAGATTGTGACGAACAGGCGGAAATTTTGAAAATTTTGGGAAATCCAGTTAGACTTTGCATTGTCAGAGGTCTGATAAAAAAAGGAAGCTGCAATGTAACCTATATGGAAGAATGTCTGGGGGTATCACAATCGTCCATTTCTCAACACTTGGGAAAATTAAAAAGTGCTGGGATTGTTAAAGGATATCGGTCTGGAACTGAAATCTATTATGAAGTGATATCCAAAAGTGCAAAAAAAATAATTAATGCAATATATGAGGAGGAAGATTGATGAAAAAGATTTTGATTGTTGGGGGCGTCGCCGGTGGTGCGACTGCGGCAGCCCGATTACGACGTTTAAGTGAAGAGGATGAGATCATCTTGTTTGAACGGGATGAATACATCTCATTTGCCAATTGTGGTCTGCCCTATTATATCGGGGATGTAATTAAGGATCGCAAAAAACTATTGGTGCAAACCGTTGAAGGGATGTCCAAACGTTTTAACCTGGATATTCGCAATTTCAGTGAAGTGATTGCCATTGATCCGGTTGCCAAAACCGTTGAAGTGAAAAATCATCAAACCGGAAAAACATATAGCGAAACCTATGACAAGCTGATTTTATCACCGGGGGCAAAACCCATTGCACCACCGATTCCCGGGTTGTCAGAAGCAAAAAATGTTTTAACTTTACGAAACATCCCGGATACTGATAAAATTAAAGCCGTTGTTGACAGTGGCAAGGTGCGCCGGGCGGTGGTCATCGGCGGCGGTTTTATTGGTGTGGAAATGGCCGAGAATCTCCAGGAACTGGGCGCTAATGTTACCCTGGTGGAAAAAATGAATCAGGTGTTAAAACCGTTAGATTTTGAAATGGCGCAGCTGGTCCATCAGGAAATCAATGCCAATTGTGTCAATCTCATCTTAGAAGATGGGGTGGATCATTTCCAGAAAGAAGGAACCGAAGTGGTTCTCGAAAGCGGCCGCGTGCTGGAAGCCGATCTGGTCATTTTAGCCATTGGCGTTGTTCCAGAAAATGGGCTGGCCAAGCAGGCAAATCTGAAGTGTGGACCTCGGGGTCACATCGTGACAACTGAAAATTATGAAGTGTTTAATGCCGAAGGCGACACTGTTGATCCGGATATTTTTGCCATCGGTGATGCGATTGAGGTAAAAGATTTTGTTACTGGGAATCAAACGGCCATCCCGCTGGCTTGGCCGGCTAATCGACAGGGACGAGTCGTTGCGGATTACATCAATGGAAAAACGGTTCGTAATTTGGGCATTCAGGGAACGGCAGTGGCAAAGGTATTTAACAAAACGATTGCCTCAACCGGAAATAATGCTGCCCAACTGGATATGAAAAAAGTTGACTATCAAATTGTGGTCGCTCATCGAGCCAATCATGCTGGCTATTATCCCCATTCAACTAACATTGCCTTAAAGTTGTTGTATGATCCCAAAACCCTTAAAATTCTCGGTGCTCAGGCTGTTGGACAGGATGGCACTGAAAAACGGATTGATGTGATTGCCTCAGCCATGAAAATGGGGGCGACGGTTCTGGATCTTCAAGACTTTGAACTCTGTTATGCACCACCCTTCTCATCTGCTAAAGATCCGGTCAATATCCTCGGCTATATTGCTGAAAATATTGAAGACGGTGTGTACAAAACCGTTGAGTGGTATGAAATTGACGATGTTATCGCCAAAGGCGGATTTTTATTGGATGTGCGATCACCGGTTGAAGTCAGTGCCGGTGCCATCAAAGGAGCCGTCAATATTGAACTGGATAGTTTAAGAGATCGAATTGCTGAAATTCCTATTGCCAAGGATGCTCCCATTTATGTGACCTGTCAGGTGGGACAACGGGCCTACCTTGCCATTCGGATATTAAAAGGCAACGGCTTTACCAATATATACAATCTGGCTGGGGGCTACAGCACTTATAAAACAGCTCATTACAAGCTGGCCGAACTAAACTTTACTGTGGGCGAGTGCATTGCTAAAAAAGATGACTCTGATGATGGAGATATCGATCAGGGTGGAAAAGGAAACGACGTGATTAAGAAAAAAGTTGATGTAACTGGACTTCAATGTCCAGGGCCGCTGATGGCCACCTATGATGCCATAAAAAGCGTGGACTCAGGCGATCTGGTGCAGATTATCGCAACCGATTTTGGTTTTGTCAGTGATATTAAAAGTTGGTGTGAAACAAACGGTCATACCTTAGTATCTCAGGAAACCGAAGGAAAAAGCTATATCAGTGTGATCCGTAAAGGTAATGAAGGGGAAGCTTGCAGTTTGATGCCCACAGTTTCAACCCAGAAAAATGCTACTCTGGTAGTTTTTAGCGGCGAACTGGATAAGGTTTTGGCATCGATGATTATTGCCCAGGGCGCAGCCGCTCAGGGAAAGAATGTCACCCTCTTTTTCACCTTCTGGGGACTCAATGCTCTTAGGAAAAGAGATGGTAAAGGACATAACAAAACCTTTATTGAAAAAATGTTTGGCGCAATGATGCCCAAAGGCGCTGTAAAACTGCCACTTTCAACAATGAATATGTTGGGTGCCGGTCCCGCCATGATTAAAGGAATTATGAAAAAGAAACATGTGGATGATCTGGATACGATGATCAAAAAAGCGCAAAATGCTGGGGTGCGTTTTATCGCCTGCACCATGAGTATGGACCTGATGGGGATAAAAGAAGAGGAACTCATTGAGGGTATTGAATATGCCGGTGTGGGAACCTACATCGCCAGCAATGAAAATGCCGGAACGACTTTATTCGTCTGATCCATTCATTATGACTGACTAAGTTAATAATATATTTTAATGAAGCGACAGAAAGTAAATTTCTGTCGCTTTTAAATTTATTAAAAGAGGAATAGTGTCATATATGAATTCAGATCGGATTATTTTATTAAATCAAAAACCGATTTAATGATGGGATTTTTGCAGTTATAAAAGAGCAAAAATTTTACCAATCTGTTGAGGGATCAACTAATGATTAAAATTCATGCATATTTGATAAGAAATGAGGTATATACTTAAAGTAGGAAAACTACGGAGGTTTCATTATGAAAAAACCCTTTATAAATCCACCCAAAAGAATTCCCTTTTTACTTAAAATGGGATTGTATATAGCAAAAAAAGAAACCGGTAAAGACTTGATGCCAGCGCGTCTATTAACGTGGTATCCGAGAGCTGCCATCGGTTCTGGTGTATTGGAAATGATGACTGCAAAAGGGAAAGATAATCAGGAGATTCGGCTGCTTAATTTGGTCAGGCTCCAGGCATCATTGATCTGTTCCTGTTCGTTTTGCATTGACATGAACGCTGTCGGGATCGTCAAAAATGGGATAACGGAGGAAGAGTTATTAGTTTTGCAAGGCAAACGAGCGGTGCAATCTGTTCACACATTCACCCTACGCGAGCTGTTGGCTCTTGAATATGCCATCTGCTTGTCAAGTACACCACCAGATCTTACTGAAAAATTCATTGAAAACTTAATCAGAGAATTCACTGAAAAAGAAATCGTGATGTTGGCAAGTACCATTGCAAGTGTCAATTATTGGGCGAGGTTGAATCAGGGGTTAGGGATACCACCAGCAGGATTCAGTGACCACTGTTTGCTCTATAATAACAATAAATAAAATTTTTGGTTTATATCATTAAAGGAGGAAGTTTAATGAAAAAGATAGTAATTGTCGGCGGTGTCGCCGGCGGAGCAACAGCTGCTGCGCGATTGCGTCGGTTAAGTGAGAACGATGAGATTATTCTGTTTGAACGGGATGAGTACATCTCATTTGCCAATTGCGGTTTGCCCTATTATATTGGGGATGTGATCAGGGATCGAAATAAACTGCTGGTTCAGACCGTGGCAGGAATGTCCAAACGGTTTAATCTGGATATTCGGAATTTCAGCGAAGTGACTTTCATCGATACGATTGGTAAAACGGTGGAAGTCAAAAACCATCAGACCGGAGAAACGTATCGGGAAAGTTATGACAAACTGATTCTGTCACCCGGGGCCAAGCCCATTGCACCCCCGATTCCCGGACTGTCCGAAGCCTCCAATGTGCTGACTCTGCGAAACATTCCTGATACTGATAAAATAAAAAAAGTGATCGACAACGGCAAGGTGAAACGGGCAGTCGTCATTGGCGGCGGTTTCATTGGCGTTGAAATGGCCGAGAACCTGCGGGGTCTGGGCATCAATGTCACCCTGGTGGAAAAACTGAACCAGGTGATGAAACCATTGGATTTTGAAATGGCACAACTTGTCCATCAGGAACTCAATGCCCATGGGGTCAATCTGATTCTGGAAGATGGGGTTGATCATTTTCAGGATCGAGGAACTGAAGTAGTTTTGGAAAGCGGCAGGGTGCTGGCGGCTGATCTGGTGATTCTGGCCATTGGTGTCATTCCTGAAAATGGCCTGGCCAAAAGTGCGAACCTCAAATGCGGTCCCCGCGGTCATATTGTCACCACCGAAAACTACGAAGTTTTGAACGCTGAAAATGACGCCGTCAATTCGGATATTTTTGCCATCGGCGATGCCATCGAAGTGAAAGATTTTGTCACCGGCCATCAGACTGCCATCGCATTGGCATGGCCGGCCAACCGTCAGGGTCGGGTGGTTGCGGATTACATCAATGGGAAAACCATCCGCAATGTCGGAATTCAGGGAACGGCGGTGGCGAAAGTATTCAACAAGGTCATCGCTGCGACCGGAAACAATGCTGCCCAGCTGACGATGAAAAAAATCCCCTATCAGGTGGTGGTTGCCCATCGGTCCAATCATGCTGGCTATTATCCGAACGCCACTAACATTGCACTCAAACTGCTGTATGATCCCAAAACAATGAAAATACTGGGGGCTCAGGCCGTCGGTCAGGAAGGCACTGAAAAGCGGATTGATGTCATTGCCTCCGCCATGAAAATGGGGGCCACCGTTTTGGATCTTCAGGACTTTGAGCTTTGTTATGCGCCGCCCTTCTCATCAGCAAAAGATCCGGTAAATGTTCTGGGTTATATTGCTGAAAATATCATTGATGGGGTTTACAAAACCGTTGAGTGGTATGAAATCGACGAAATCGTCGCCACTGGTGGCTTCCTGTTGGATGTCCGCTCGCCGGGTGAAGTCAGAGCTGGCGGCATTAACGGTGCAGTCAATATTGAACTGGATGCGTTACGAAACCGGATCGATGAAATTCCCATTGCCAAAGATGCCCCAATCTATGTCACCTGTCAGGTGGGTCAGCGGACCTATTATGCCATTCGTATTTTACAAGGCAACGGCTTCACTAATATTTACAATTTAGCCGGGGGCTACAGCACCTATCAAACAGCCCATTACAAATTGGCTGAACTGGATTTTACCGTCGGCGAGTGATATTGGCCGATACGATTTGTTGTGAAAGACCACCATAGCGAGGCTTATCGCATATTTTGCATCAGAATCAATTAAAAAACAGGGGTTGTAGATGATCACGCGCAACTCCTGTTTTATAAAATTGTAATGTCAACGTTTATGGGAACGATCAGCTATTACTTTTTTTCTGGATAACAAAAAACAGTTTTCGGGGAAGTGCACCTTCTTCAAATTGATCGATTTTTATTGTTTTAAATGAACCTGCTATTTTTTCAACCTTTTCCAGACTGAAGAAATGAATAATAAATTTACCGCACTCATAAAGATCTTCACCCTGATGGATGCCCGTACCGTAGTCAGCATCATCAGTATTTCTTGCCGTATAGATGTTGATACCCCCAGGTTTTAACACCCGGTTGGTCTCCATGGCAATGAACGCCAGTTCTGCTGTTGTAAGTGCCATACAATAGAGCATATGCGAATAGCAGGCATCAAACGTCTCATCCTCAAAAGGAAAAGGCTTTCGAACATCATGAAAAACAGGTGTGATCAAATGGGTCGCCTCTCGTTCGGCTACACTTTTTTTGATAGCCTGAATCCCTGCGGACGTATATTCGACAACGGTGATTTCAAAGCCGTTTTCAGCAAAATACAGAGTATCCCGACCCTGCCCTCCGCCCAGTTCGAGAATCTTCTTGACGCCATTCTCCTTGAAGATTTCAACAGCTTTGATTGCTGCTTCACTCGGGTTTGTTCCAAACATCTGCGGTTTATTGCTGAATGTTTCTTCCCAATGGGAATATTGTGTGTTTAAGTTTTCATTTTTCATATCAATTTCCATTCTGAAATTTCTTCTTTAAGTTCTATGTATTATCTAATGTGTATAATCAATTATTCTAATCGATTCGCCAACTTTCTTTTCGATAGCAGCTTTCATTTGTTCGGCATGAGGACAAGCAAAGCCGATCGGATTTCCTTTTGTTATACAGGAAGCAAGAGCGATCGTATCCGCACCACGTTTAACCATCTCTGCAGCTCGTGTTACCGCTTTTTTACCGGGGCATCCTCCGCAGGTATTTACGCCTACTACCTCGATTTCTTCTTCAACGTCTTCAAAAGCCAATTTCTTTGTATTCATGACTTTGAAACAAGTCATTGCAGGACACATATCCTCTGTTTGCATACATCTGATTAAGCCAACTTTCATTGCGAGACCTCTCATTTCTTTTAGTTATTTTATAGATTTTACCATAATATACTCGGTAGTATCATTAGTTTTTATTCGATCAGCATTTACGTTTGAAGGTAAACATCTACAAGTTGTGGATTTAGGTGAAAATCTTCACGTTATATCGGTTAAAAAACACAAAAAAAGATGGTCAAAAGCCAGCGGCTGAAATCTGACACAGAAATGACATAAAACAGTTATAGAATTTGCTCATTAGAGTAACGTTTTAAAATTAATAGAGGAGGCTGTTTTAAGAATGAAAGAAACATAATTTTATGCGGACTTTTATTGGCAAGTAAGGTATGAGTGCGATTGACGCAAATATTCTATTTTTGGATTGGGTTGAAAACACAAAAAAAGGCCTTATTTGTTAGTTATGTTAATCAACCTCGAATAAGTTTAGATACATACACGACAGATCAATTTTTTAAGAAGGAGAGGTATTATCAATGAATGTAAATTGGAATAAAGCAGCAAAATGGACAAGACTCCTGGTTTTGGTGGGGCTCCTCATTTGGGTTACCTATGAATCATATATGCATCAGGTTTTAGGCGGCGGAAAAGCGCCGTCAATTCATGCACTGTGTCCCTACGGTGCCTTGGAAAGTCTGTATACACTGTTCTTAACGGGTAGTTTTATCAAGAAAATTTATTCGGGTACAGTCGTTTTACTGGTATTGACAGTTGTACTGGCAGTTCTGTTTCGAAGGAGTTTTTGTGGATTGCTTTGTCCTTTTGGGGCGCTACAGGAAGTGTTTGCAAAAATCGGCCAGAAACTATTCAAAAAGCGTTTTATTATCCCCCAAAAAATTGATCGATTTGCGCGGTATTTCAAATATATCGTTCTCGTTCTTACCGTGGGAATGGCCTGGTATTATGGTTCACTCTGGATGGCACCCTATGATCCCTATACCGCGTATTCTCATTTATCCGCAATTTCCGGTTCGATTGAGGAGGACCCGTTAGCGATTATTGGTTTCGCGCTACTATTTATTACCATAATCGGATCATTGCTGTATGACCGGTTTTTCTGTAAATATTTGTGTCCAGCCGGGGCATTCTACGCAATCATCGGTAAACTGAGCCCGACTAAAGTAGTTCGTAATGATAGCCTTTGTGTACACTGCAAAAAGTGCGACAAGTCCTGTCCAGTGAACATTGAGATTGAAAAGGCAGAACGGATTACGACAACAGAGTGCATCAACTGTAACGAATGTGTTCTGGCATGCCCAAGTAAAGGCGCACTTGAGGTCAAGGTTGCCAAAAAAAGTGTCCATCCGATGGTGATGGTGGTTTTAGTTGTAGGGTTATTTTTCGGAACAATTCTCACGGCCCAGTTAACCGAAAATTTTCAAATCTTGCCATTAGCTGTTGCCCAGGGTGAAGTTATTCCCATTTATGAAGTGAAAGGTTATAACACCATTGAAGAAGCAGCGACCCTCACCGGACTGTCTTTGGATGAAGTGTACCAGCAATTGGCGATCCCCAAAAGTGTCCCTAAGAATACACAATTTAAAAACATTTCAGCGCTGGTTCCTGAATATAAATTCGATGAAGCCAAGGCAAATGCTGAGGGATCTCAAAATGGAGCATCTTCGGCAGGCTCTTCAGAAAATGCTTTAACTGCAGGCAACATCGATGTCAGTGGCATTAAGGGCTCAATGAGTATTCAACAGGCAATGGACAGTTTAGGGATGGCCTCAAGTGATTTCTATATCCTGTTTAAAATTCCCGAAACGGTTCCACCGCAAACACTTTTAAAAGAAATTTCAACTGTTTTGCCGGGCTATAATTTTCAGCAGATAAAGGATGCATTGAGTGTAGTGGCTCCTACAGAATCATCTGAGAATACTGAATCCGGCACCGTCGATGTCAGTGGTGTTAAAGGCACCATGAGCATTCAACAAGCAATGGACAGTTTAGGGATGGCATCAAGTGAGTTCTATATCCTTTTCAAAATTCCCGAATCAGTTCCACCAGAAACCATTTTAAAAGAAATTTCAGCTATTTCGCCGGGATATGATTTTCAACAGATAAAAGATTCGCTGCAATAGACTTCTCCTACAAAAAACACTCAAGAACGGAAACGTTTTTGAGTGTTTTTGTTTTTGGGCCAATAACTGAATCGTCTTTTCAACGAATTCGCTTAAGATCATTACAGGTTTTATTCATTTGACATGTAATTGACACTTAAGAGGAATAAGATAAACACACAAAGAAGAACACCAAAAAACTTTAAACAAAAAAAGGAGTTGAGTACCATGAAAAAATTAGTACATTTAGTTTCAGCAGTGATGTTGGCCTTGACCTTATTTTTAACGACTGGAATGGCGATGGCGGCAGAATTGCCCAAAGGATCAGCAGGTGCACTTGGCGATGACAGTTACACACTTGAAGAAATGCTGACCTATGCGATTCAGGACGAATATGCAGCGCAAGCGGAGTACAGTGGCATTATCGATACCTATGGCGCAGTAAAACCTTATAAGAATATTGTGACAGCAGAAACCAAACATATCAATGCTTTAATACCATTGTTTGGAGCCTCAAATCTGGCCGTGCCAGTTAATGATGCCAAAGCTCAGGTCGTGATTCCGGATTCTTTGAAACAGAGTTACGAAATAGGGATCAATGCCGAAATTCAGAATATTGAAATGTATAATCGTTTTCTAAAAGAAAACCTTCCTACTGAGGTGAGAACAGTGTTTGAATCGTTAATGAACGCTTCGCAAAGTCATCTTGCAGCGTTTGAACGGGCCGCTAAAAGGTAAAGGTTATGCAGTACAGTAATGCAAGAAAATGTTTAACGCTTGAAAGAAATACTAAAAATCGCCTAAAGATCAGTTGATCTTTAGGCGATTTTTATATTGTATAGCGATAAAATTAAATTGTATTATTATTGACAAATATTTTGCATGACCATCACTGCAGCGCCAATCGAAATTGAGTATTCTTTAAAGTAACCACCTTTTATAAATCTGAGTTCATTATCTTTAATATGACATGTTTCCAAGGCGATTTTTGTACATTGATCATAGAATAATTGCGAATGATGAATGAGCGGACCACTCAAAATGATTAATTGAGGATTGAGAAATCGAATAAAATTTGAAAGTCCGATTCCAAAATATAAGGCTGATTCAATAATAAGATCCCTGGCGATTGGATTATTATTTTTTGCCAAGTGACAAACATCCCGATAAGTAATTTTATTTAAATCTTTATTAAATAAGGCTGTTTCCGCTGGCCCTACTTGTTTAAGATAATTTTGTGTTAGTTTAGCAATGGAAACACAGGTTTCCACACATCCATGATTTCCACAAGAGCACAGATCTCCATTTTTGTCGACGATCATATGACCGAGGGCATCTTCGGAAGGATCATTGGGACGAATCAAAAGATTCGTTGAAATGACTCCTGTTCTGATCCCAACGCCGCAGTGAATGTAGGCAATATTTTTTATATCACTACCAAATCCAATCAGATGTTCACCAATAACAGCAGCATTAGCACCGTTATCGATGGTTATTGGCACACCATATTCTTTACTTAATTTTACATATAATTCATTAGTGTCAAAACTCAAAACGATTCCGATCCCAATGCCAACAATCATCGGCTTTTCAATTTCAGCTCGACGGAGAAGATCACTTATAATCGCTGGCAATGAGGTGATGACATCTTCTACCTGATAAGCATCTTCTATTTTTTCTTCGGCGACAACTTTATATTTTAAATTTGCAATAATAACCTGGGTATAAGTTCTGGATATATCAATCCCGATTAAATAAAAACCAGATGGGTTTACATCATATAATGCCGGTTTTCTGCCCCCGGTGGATTCCGCAGTTGCAGCTTCACCAATTAAATTTCGATTGACTAGCGTTTTTATATCTCGGTTCAATGTTGTTAATTTAATCTGGGTCTGATCAAATAATTGGTTTTTGGTTAAAGGCCCATATTTTTGAATGGTGTTAAAGATGTATTTACAGCGGTTATTTAATGTTTCGAGATTTTTATATGCGTTCATTTATTTGAGATCCCTTCTGCAATTATTTGAGATATTTTTTTGTTTATAGTTTGAAGCGCCTAAATAGGAACACTTTAACAAAATCAATGCTCAGCATAAAAAATAGCGCAACTGCTAAGATCAAAAGCACTTGATTCACTAAAAGACCGGGGATAAAGATGCCGAAAATACCCAGTAACGCAAAGCCTAAAATGGTTAAGATGTTGACCAATAACAAATTTTTGTTAGGAACCGATGACCAGAAATGGCCTCTTTCTCTGACAATTAGTATTCTGAATTGAGTATTGAAAACAAGGCTTAGTAGTACCAGCGTTTGCAAGCTGGCAAAATCCATTTGAAAATAATTTAAACCAATATCGATTAGTACTAAATCTTCAAGTGCAAAGAACAGGCCGAGAATAAACGCGGCGACAGTAATATTTCTGAGTTCCCACTGATTAGGTGAATCGGTGGATTTGACATTATCGGTTGCAATGGACATGGTTACAAAATCATTCGCAAAGACCAAAAGGGACATGCCCAAAAGGGAAATAACCAGATCATGCAACCAAAAAAATCCGACGGTAAATAAGATGACCACTTCGACGACTTTTGTTATTTTATTGATCACCCAAGTCAACATGCGCTGATAGGTTTTTCGACTCACCTTCACAGCATCAATGATTTCGCTTAATCCCGGTTGGGTTAAGACAATGCTGGCCGATGCTTTTGCGACATCCGTTGCTTCACTGACAGCTGTCCCAAGTTCAGCTTGTTTCAGTGCCGGAGAGTCATTGACGCCATCGCCAGTCATTCCAACCATGTGGCCATTATCCTGGAGCAGTTTAACGATTTTATATTTATCTTCTGGATATACTTCCGCAAAACCGTCACTTTCTTCAATGAGTTTGAGCTGGTCACGATGACTTAAACCCTTCAATTCCTCAATCCGATTGATGGCATTGCCGATGCCGACCTGCATGGATATCTCCTGTGCGATGGCGATACTATCACCGGTCAGCATCAGACACTTGATCCCAAGCCTTTTTATTTCAGTGATCATATTGGCTGAATCAAGCCGCGGGGGATCCGCGATGGCAAATAGTCCGACCAGGTTAAAATAATTGCTATTTTCTGCTGCCGTTACGGCGACGGCAATTGTTCTGGATCCTTTTTTAGAGAACCCATCAATGGTATTGTTTATTTCCGCCAATGTTTTTGTATCGATTTCTCCACATAGTGCCATGATGGTTTGAACGGCGCCTTTAACGATTCTAAAACGAGTGCCATTAAAGTTAACGAGCGCTTCAGTTTTTTTATCTTCAGGATTGAATGGGGTGTAGGAAAGTTGTTCATAGCCATCAATGCTGGATTTAATCGATTTTGAATAATTGATAATTGAAAGATCAATGGCATCCAGGCCTTCTTCACGGGAAGCCAATACGGCCATAGTGACAAGATCTGTTTGCGTATATTTTCCAAAAGCGATGCTCTCAGCAACAGATAGCTTATTTTGAGTGATGGTGCCGGTCTTATCGAAGCAGAAAATATCGATGGATGCAGCATCCTCGATTGAATCAAGGCGGGTTACAAGGACTCCTTTTTGGGATAGTTCCATTGCTCCCACAGCTTGAACAATCGTCAGCACTGCTGGCAGCGCAACCGGGATCGCACCAATTAGAAAGATCACAATAAAAGACAGGATGAACAAAAAATCCTTATGAAGATACAAAGCGAATAAAGAAACAATCATCGAGGCTGCAATCCCCAGATACATCATGTATTTGACAATCGTCATCATTAATTCTTCCTGTTTTGACTTTGGTTTAGCAATTTTTACCAGTTCAACCGTTCTGCCAAAAAAGGTATTTGCACCGGTATTAACAACCACACCGATAGCCTCACCACGTTTGACAATTGAACTTGAATGAACAATGTCGGAGGGATGCAGATCTTTTGGTAAGGATTCCCCAGTTAGTGCTGATTCATCAGCAGAAATGTCACCAGTTATAATTTTAATATCCGCAGGGGATAAATCGCCACGTTTAATATTAACAATATCTCCGGGTACGATAATATTAGCATCTTTTACCAGCCATTCCTGATCTCGCAAGAGTTTTGTTTTAATTTCTAACTTTTTTTTAAGCAACTCGACAGCTTTTTGAGAATTTTGTGATTGGAGATAGCCGATCATGGCATTGACCGTCAGCAAAACAAAAATAATAATGCTCTCGGTATAATGCTCCAGTATAATGGTGAGGATGATGGCGAATTCCAATAACCAGGGCATCGGTCCCCAATAGCGTTTAAAAAATTCAAGCAGAGGATTTCTTCTGGGTTCGGCAATTTCATTAAATCCAAATTGCTTGATACGATTTTTAGCTTCTTCGCCAGAAAGTCCGTCTGCCGAAGTTTGCAGAAAGGATAGGACCGCTTCAATTGACATTTGTTTGTAATCGGCAGTGCTTTTGATCTTCGAATCCATAAAAATTTCTCCTTTGAAAGAATTTGATGTTCAAATCATCGATTAAAGATTATTATTCCTTTTTCGATAGTTCGAGAAAATTAGAAAGATTACCCAAATAATAACTCCCCCTAAACTGACTAACTGAGCAATTCTGAAAGGACCAAACATTAAACTATCAGTTCGTAACCCTTCAATAAAAAATCTGCCAATAGAATATAAACCAATATATGTAAAGAATACTATCCCATTTGTTTTAAATTTTCTTATGATAAACATTAATGTGATAAAAATCGATAGGTTCCATACCGATTCATATAAAAAAGTTGGTTGGTAATACACGCCATTAATATACATACCGTTTTGAATAAAAATTGGGAAATTTTTGATAAATTCATAGGTAACGGGCTCTCCATGGGCTTCACTGTTAAAGAAATTACCCCACCGTCCAATTGCTTGAGCAAGGACAATGGATGGTGCAGCCACATCTGCTATTTTTAAAAAGTTAACTTTTTTATGCTTAGTTACAATGTATGCCGCGATAAGGGCAAACAAAATTCCACCATGAATAGCAAGCCCTCCTTGCCTGATATTGAAGATATCCAACAGATTATTTTGGTATTCATTGAATTGAAAGATGACGTAATATAATCGAGCGCCAATAATGCCAACTGGCAAAGAAATAATGACAGCATCCAAAAAGATTTCAAAATTAGTTTCCCGATACTTGCAATTATATTTTGCAATCATTATGCCTAAAGCCATTCCTGTTGCTATAAACAGACCGTACCATCTAATGCTAATGCCAAAAATATAAAAGGCGACAGGATTCACTGTTATTCCTCCACTTCAAATTGATTCTAACATTATTCTAACCACTTTTAGCCATTTTGGCAATAAGTCGATTGAATATTTTAATGATCGTCAATCTATTTTTGAGAAACAATCTAATTTGTGATGAAATCACAGAAAATGGGGGATTGAACTGATAAGATAAACAAGAAAACAAGAGTTAAAATATTAAGAAAAATAGAGGATATTAAAATGATTAATCAGTCCCCAAATTTTGCTAAAGTTAATAAAAAGGACGATCAAGTTGTCGAAGAGAAAATATTGGTGGTAAAGAAAGAACGATGTCCACAAAATCATCCTTGTCCATCAGTTGATGTATGTCCTGTAGAAGCGCTATCCCAGGTTGGCTTCGATGCCCCGGTTGTAGACATGGACAAATGCATAAAATGTGGAAAGTGTGTGAAATTTTGCCCAATGGGTGCGCTACAATTAGAATAAAGTTAACTGGGGCATTTCTCACACGTTTGAAATTTCTGAATCAGTTTTTTAAATATTTTGGTAGAATCATGTCAAAACAATGTAATAAGTGGTAAAATAAAAAAAGATATGATAGTAAATGTTTAATAATATCTATCTGCATTATGGATCAAAATTCAAAGACCAATTTAAAAAACTTGAAGAAAAAGAACAGGTAAGGAGAGAAAATGTTAAAACTTGAAAACATTTCATTTGAAGTTGAAAATGAAAGAGAAATTTTAAAAGACGTTAATTTAACCATCGAAAAAGGTAAATTTATCGCCATAACGGGACCAAATGGCGGCGGAAAGTCAACGCTTGCCCGAATTATTTCTGGCGTTATCAAACCAACCAGAGGGAAAATTACTTTTTATGGGGAAGATATTACCGATTTATCCATAACTGAACGGGCTAAAAAAGGGATCAGCTTTGGTTTTCAACAGCCAATCCGTTTTAAAGGCATCACTGTTCACGATCTGATTAATATTGCCAAAGGGGAACAACTCTCAGTGGCTGACGCCAGCCATTATTTATCTGAAGTGGGTTTATGTGCCAAAGACTACATTAACCGGGAGTTAAGCGATAAACTATCCGGGGGCGAAATCAAACGGATTGAAATCGCCACCATTATCGCCAGAAACACCGTATTATCGATTTTTGACGAACCAGAAGCAGGCATCGACCTTTGGAGTTTCAATCATCTCATTGATATCTTTATGAAAATGCATGAAAGCAAAGAAAATTCAATCGTCATCATTTCCCACCAGGAGCGGATCTTGGATGTAGCAGACGAAATTATTGCGATGGTGGATGGTGCTATTATTCTAAGAGGGGCAAAGGAAAGTGTATTGCCTGAATTGCTCCACTGTGAAAACCCTGAAAATTGTGCGAATTGTCAAATCGTGGAGGCGTAAATTAAGATGAATGATATAGCAAAAGCCTTACTCAAAGAAGTAACCGGACTGGAAGAAATGCCAAAAGGAGCGTATAATATCCGCGAAAACAGTAAAAGTGTAGCGAGACAGTCCAGTGAGAACATTGAAATTGTGGGGAAAGAAGATAAATCTGGAATTGATATAATTGTCAAACCGAATACAAAGTCCGAGCATGTTTTCATACCCGCATTGGTTTCCTGTGGAGGGGTAAAGGATCTTGTTTACAATGATTTCTTTGTTGGGGAGAATGCTGACATCACCATTATTGCCGGGTGCGGTGTCAGCACTGGTGATAGTTGCGATGGCTCCGAGCACAATGGGATTCATCGTTTT
This sequence comes from uncultured Acetobacterium sp., assembly GCF_963664135.1. Classification (NCBI taxonomy): domain Bacteria; kingdom Bacillati; phylum Bacillota; class Clostridia; order Eubacteriales; family Eubacteriaceae; genus Acetobacterium; species uncultured Acetobacterium sp. Next base: position 3,340,134 of record NZ_OY760905.1, read on the forward strand.
TTTCTGGGGAAAAATTCCCGCGTCCGTTATGTAGAAAAACACATTGGTGAAGGAACTGGAACCGGAAAACGGGTAATTGATCCCGTGACTGAAGTGGTACAGGAAGAAAACAGCTATATGGAAATGGAAACCACCCAGATCAAAGGGGTCGATTCCACCAGACGGTTTACCAAGGCCAAACTGAAAGACGGCGCAACCCTGGTCATCAAGGAAAAACTGATGACCCATGGTGATCAGTTTGCCGAATCCTCCTTTGAGGTGGACATGGATGGCGAAGATTCCAGCGTTAATCTTATTTCTCGTTCGGTAGCCAGAGACAACTCCCGACAAACTTTTATTTCTAAAATTAACGGGAACACTAAATGTATGGGTCACTCCGAATGTGATGCGATTATTATGGATCATGGTGTAGTCCGGGCTATTCCTGAAATCACCGCTAACAGTCTGGATGCAACGTTGATTCACGAAGCTGCCATCGGCAAGATTGCCGGAGATCAGATGATTAAGCTGATGACCCTTGGCTTAACCGAAGCGGAAGCGGAAGCAAGAATCATTGATGGATTTTTGAATTAACACAAAGTTTATTTAATTAGATAACCGAAATGATAGAAGCTGATTTCTTTGCTATAAGAAGTCAGCTTCTTTTGACGTGTATGGGGAGCGTTGGTATTTTAAGATTCCCAGAAAAAAAATTAAAACAGAGGAAATTGCAATTTAAGAAGGTTATTGACATATGCTATTTATGCAGTATAATAATTTATAAACAGCATATGTTATTAACTGTATGCAAAAATATTTATGAAAAGAGAGCTGAAATGAATATGGAAGATAATAAGAGTCAATTAGTCAATGATTATGCAGTCGAAAATTTTAAAAATGGCTTAAATTGTGCCGAAAGCGTATACGATGCTTTGCTGCGTGCCGGGGTACTGGATGTTCCCAAGGAAACAGTCGCGATGTGTACCGGTTTTGGCGGTGGTATCGGTCTTTGCGGTGAAACTTGCGGTGCTTTATCAGCTGCCATTATGGCAAATAGTGCTGTTTATGGTAGAAAAGACCCCTGGCGTGTCGATGCTGAAGTTCGGGGACCGGAAGTCGGTCAAAAATACTATCGACGCTATAACAATCTGGTCAAAGAATTCTGCGAAGCCAATGGTTGCACAACCTGTCGCGACATCTGTGAGCTATTTGAAGATTGGAATGGAAAAGACCGACGGGTGCACTGCATGAAAATGGTGGGAACAACGGCTCAATTAGCTTATAAGTATCTGCAAATCCCTCAAAATGAAGCTTTCGAAATGCCATATGGTGAAAAAATGAGTGATAACAAAAAGAAATAAGTGGGGAGAAAAGGCAGCTTACTGTAAAAAACAAGCGTTACCCTGAACTCAGATTTCGAGTAACAAAGCAGTGACGCCTTGTTACTCGAAATTCGTGAGATAAAAATATGAAGCTTTAATGATCAGGCTTCCCAAAGTACAAAATAGACGCCATCATCTCGTTTTTGGCCCTTGCTTAGTTCAAGATGTCGCAAGACGGACATATCGGAGCTGATTTCGTCAGGACTTAAACTGAATTTCTCAATGCATTGCTGCATCGTCACACCGCTATTGTCTTTTATAAATGAATACAGGTTCTTTTGCTGATCCGTTAAACCTTCGGTTCCGGTATATCCAGAACTTTTTCGGTCAAGCTTAGCACTGTGAACGGCACCGGGGTCACAGGTTTGGGTCACCTTATGTTTCCCCATGGCACAATCATCGCAAAAAGACTTGCCTTTTACTTCATAAACATCATCCTCTTCGAGACTGATTCCACAACTAAAACATGTTTTCATAATGAATACTCCTGTCGTATCTTAATATTTAAAATTAGAAATTTTGCAAATAGCGTAAATAATTTCTATATCATACCATTAATATTTTTGTCTTTCCATAGCAATGATCAATTTTACTCGCAAAAAAATTAGAGATGATTATTGATATATACTTATTAAAGCACAGAATACTAAAAAATTGGAGGTTGAATTGATGAAAATCGTTACTTTAGTTGAAAATACATCTATTTCGGAAAACTATAAAAATGAACATGGGTTATGTTTGTATATTGAAACAGAAAAACACAAATGTCTATTTGATTTGGGGGCCAGCGGTATTTTTGTAGAAAATGCCCAAAAGCTTGGAATTGATCTAGAAAAAGTTGATTTAGTGGTGATCAGTCACGGTCATTATGATCATGGCGGAGGATTGGAAATATTTTTGGGGATCAATAAGAAGGCAAAGATCTATGTTAATCATAAAGCTTTTAATAAATTCTATTCAAATCGAGGTGAGGATCCAAAAGCTTATATTGGTTTAAATCAGAAATTGCTGCCAAATGAACGGTTTGTCTTTGTTGAAGATCATTTGGTGATTGATGATGAGCTTGAGCTGTTTTCAAATGTACAAGGTGATAAATTTAGATCCACGGCCAATTTAGATCTTTTTATAGAGACGGATGGAGTGATGGTGGGGGATGATTTTGCCCATGAACAGAATTTAATCATACGTGAGGGAAATAAAACTGTTTTATTTGCCGGTTGTGCTCATAATGGCATTGCCAATATTCTTGATCATTTAAACTTGGTTTATAAAGTAATTCCGGATGATGTGATTGGTGGCTTTCATTTATATAATCCTTCGCGCAAAAAGTCTGAAAACATTGTGTTAATCGAAAATATGGGTCATTATTTATTAAGCAGAGATACGACTTATTACACCTGCCATTGCACCGGCACGGAACCATATCAAATATTGCGCGGATTGATGGGAGATCGGATTCAATACCTGTCAACCGGAATTAGATTAGAAATATGAATTTATTCAGGGAAGGTGGCTTAATAATGGAGATTGGATTAAAAGACAAAGGAAAACAGACGAAGAAAGACAGCTTATCTGTTGGTAATGGTATAAGCAAGAAGCATTCAGAGACTGCAATGAATTTGTTTAAAAAAGGCTATAATTGTTCTCAGTCAGTTTTTCTGGCTTTCTGCGATGAGTGTGACTTGGACTTTGAAACCGCTGCCCGGTTAAGCTCATCTTTTGGTGCCGGAATGGGAAGATTGCGTGAGGTTTGCGGTGCAGTAACCGGAATGTTTATGGTCGCAGGAGTTCTTTACGGCTACACTGATCCCGAAGATCAAGCTGCGAAAACAGCGCATTATCAACGCATTCAAACGCTTGCAAATCAATTTGAAGAAAAGAACCATTCCATTATTTGCAGGGATCTTCTGGGGCTTGATAAAGGTAAGAATAGCCCTGTTCCAGAGATGCGTACTCCAGAATATTATCAGAATCGGCCATGCGAAGCCCTGGTGGGGATGGCGGCAGAGATTATGGAAAAATATATCGTCGAACAAGAATAGTGATAATTGTATGATGCCAGCAGGAAGCATTTCTAGATATGGAAGCATGAAAGAGGATCAGTTAAATTCAAATAGTTATTGACATATGTTTTTATAGAAGTATAATAGTAAGTGTTAAAGACATATGTCAATAATGAATAAGGAGAATTTAATGAAAATAGCAATACCCGCAGATGAAAAAGTTCTGGCCAGCGAAGTGTGTATGTCTTTTGGACGGGCACCGTATTTTTATATTTATGAGACCACAACAAAAATGGGCGACTTCATCAATAATGAAGCGGCAACCAGCCCCGGTGGTGCCGGTGTCAAAGCAGCTCAGATCGTAGTCGATAATCATGCAGATATCTTAATTACGCCACGATGTGGGGAAAATGCAGCAGAAGTTTTCAAAGTAACGAAACTGCAAATTTACAAAAGTACGGTTGGTTCCATTCAAGATAATATTAATGCTTATATGGATAAGAAATTAGCTGTTCTCGATAAGTTTCATGCAGGATTTCATGGGGTTGGAGGAAACTAAATTATGAAAGTTCATTTGATCAATGGGGTATCCCAGGGCACATTGGGTATTATTTCCCGAAAAATTGGCGATAAAAAAATTGTTGAACGGATTCACCAAAATGAGTTTACCGCAGTTGGATTATGTCAGGGCGATATTGTCAGAATGCTGGTTGCCAGTGACATCGCGGAAAAGACATCAGATGTTGTCGTGACGGAAGTATCTGGGGTATGTCCTCAGCATATTATTTGCCTGGCGATTCTTGGTGATGTAACATCTGTAGAAGCATCTCTGGCAGCTATAGAAAGTAGGTTGATGATCAAGTGAAATTAGCAGTACTCAGCGGAAAAGGGGGGACCGGAAAAACTCTGGTATCCGTTAATCTGGCAGCAGTAGCCAAAGATTCCGTTTATGTTGATTGTGATGTTGAAGAACCAAACGGTCATTTGTTTTTTAAACCAACCGGGATAGAAATTGAAAAGGTAGCCATTAAGATTCCTGTTGTTGACGAAGATCTTTGCCTGGGCTGCCGAAAATGTGTCGACTTTTGTAAATTCAACGCCCTCGCCGCCATTGTCAACAAATTACTTGTTTTTGATGATATTTGTCACTCATGCGGGGGTTGTATCATGCTTTGTCCAAGCAAAGCTTTGACCGAAAAGGACAAGGTCATTGGAGAAATAAAAACAGGTATTTCCGAAGAGGTCAAGGTGATTTCCGGCATTTTAAATACCGGCGAAGCATCGGGAATACCGATTATCAAAGAGCTGATAAAAAAAACATCCGCTGAAAAAAGAATGACATTGATTGACTGTCCTCCAGGCAGTGCCTGCATTGTAATGGAAAGTATTCAAGATGCGGATTATTGTATCCTGGTGGCAGAACCGACGGTTTTTGGCCTGCATAATCTCCAGTTGGTTTGGGAACTCGTGAAACTTTTTAATAAACCGCATGGTGTCGTTATCAATAAATGTATGGAAAATGAAAATCTGATTGAAACGTTTTGTATTGAAAATAAAATTAACATCTTAACTAAAATTCCTTTTGAAAGTGAACTGGGAATGATTAATTCTGATGGTGAGATTGTGTCAAAAAGCGAAAAATACCATGGACTATTTTCTGAGTTGCTTCAAACCGTCGTTAGGGAGGTAGAACATGAAACAATTACTTATTCTTAGCGGAAAGGGTGGAACCGGAAAAACAACCTTGGCTAGTGCCTTTATCAAGCTATCTCAAGCAAAAGTTTATGCTGATTGTGATGTGGATGCTCCCAATTTGCACCTGGCTTTAAAGCAATCGGTTCAGCCCCAGGTAAAAGACTTTTTTGGGATGCCAAAGGCAGAAATCAATAGTACACTGTGTGCAAAATGTGATCGTTGCATCGAAAATTGTCGCTTTGATGCCATATCAGTGAATGAAGAAGGTTACCGAGTTAATCCTTTTGCATGTGAAGGCTGCGGCGTTTGTGAAATGCTCTGTCCGGTACGGGCAATCAGCTTAAAACCGGATATTGCTGGGGAGCTGATGCTTTATGACAATCAGGACAGTCTGTTTTCCACTGCACAGCTCAAAATGGGCAGTGGCACATCCGGGATGCTGGTCACCGAAGTTAAAAAGCAAATGAAATCGGTTGATGTTGGTGCTGATTTGGCCATTATTGACGGATCACCGGGAATCGGTTGCCCAGTAATTGCATCGATCAGTGGGGTGGATATGGTGCTGATTGTTGCAGAACCATCGGTTTCTGGAATTAGCGATATGGAGCGCATCATTAAAACAGCCCAGACTTTTCATACAAAAACGGTTGTTTGTGTGAATAAATACGATACAAACCTAAAAAAAACCGATGTGATTGTTGATTATTGTAAAGATCATCTGATCCCCTATATGGGAAATATTCCTTATGATGAAAATGCTGTAAAAGCTATCAATAAGGGACTGACCATTGTGGATATCTTCTGTGACGCCGGTTGTTCGGCGCAGGACGTATTCAACAATACTTTGGAGGTATTGTTTAAAAATAAGGATTTATAACCACAAAAATGGCGTAGGCATCTCATGGATTTAGAAAAATGAGTAAGGAGGTAAGGTTATATATTCGGATAAAGTAATCGAACACTTCAAAAATCCACAAAATGCTCATGGTATGATGAACGCCGATGCTCAAAGTACCGTCGGAGATCCTTCATGTGGAGATTCGTTGAAGTTATTTATAAAAGTAAAGGATAATCGCATTAAAGAAATCAGTTATCTTGTTTTTGGTTGTTGCGGATCGATTGCCACATCAAGCATGACAACGGTTTTGGCTAAGGGTAAAACACTCAAAGAGGCATTAAAGATTACAGAAGAGGATGTCATTGAAGCTTTAGATGGCTTGCCAGAAGAAAAAAAGCATTGTTCTAATTTGGGAGTCAGTGCTCTAAAAATGGCGATTCAGGACTACCAGGACAGACAGACAAAATCAAAAGTTCAAAGAATCCAAATCGATCTATCGAAATGCTATACAACTTCTAAAGATAAAATAGTAAATTATATGATGTATCGATTGTACAAAAGATGATTTTATGATCGCCAGTTTGACAATAAACTGGTGTTTGATCAAGATAATATGGTGAGGCTGATGAGATGAAACATGAAACAATTGGGGTCGTAATGGAGATAAGGGGAACCTTGGCTTTGGTAAAACCGATGTCACATTTAAATTGTGACAGTGGTCATTGTTGCCAAGGTGACGGTGTAGAGAAAGTAGTACTTGAAATGAATAACGAAACAAATGCCAGAGTGGGAGACAAGGTTATTTTTGAAGCAAAAGAAGTAGGAATGATGACAGTCGCTTTTATGCTGTTTTTGATGCCGCTGATTTTGGCATTTTTGGGAGCAGGCGCAGGCTATTATTTATCAGGAATATTTGAAATGAATTCAAATTTATTGGTTATATCCGGGGGAATACTATTTTTCGTTATTTCATTGCTTATTGTTAAGGTATTCGATCGATATATATCAACAAATACAAGCTTAAGACCAGTTATCACAAAAATAATTTAATAGTCAACAACGCTAAATGGTGTTCTGTATTAATGGATTAAAAGGAGTTTGACAATGGATAAAGTTAAAGGCAATATGAAGTCTTGTTTAAACCCAGTAGCTAAAGTGCTGGTATCATGTCGGGGTCTAGATGGTGAGAATAATGTTCTGGCCGTTGGATATTGTGGAAATTGCAGTTATGATCCGCCCATGGTTATGGTTGGGATTGTTCCATCTCGGTATTCATACCATATGATAAAAGAATCAGGGGTTTTTGTTGTCAATCTTGTGGATGAAAACTACAAAGAAACATTCAACTACCTAGGAACGCACAGTAAACGAGATGAAGATAAATTGGCGATTATGAAAGTAAACCTTGAAGAAGCTAAAATAGTCAATGCACCGATTTTACCGGATTGTCCGGTAAATATTGAATGTACGGTGGTTGATTCGATTGTAACCGGATCACATGAAATGTTTATTGGAAAGATTGAATATGTGCATGGAGACAAAAAACTTGTAAATACTGATGGGACGATTGATTTTTCACAGATCAATTTTCTCTGATGATTTAGTATAATTGACAGCGAATGTAGTTAACAAAAATTAAAATAATAAGAGGAGAATTTTGCATGAGTGAAAATTGTAATGGAACCATTGGGTCTTGTGGTGAAGAACATGAATACAGCAAAGAACCAATCGATTTTTCTGAAAAATCACATGAATTAAGCAGGATTAAGAAAGTAATCGGAGTGGTTAGTGGCAAAGGTGGTGTTGGAAAATCGATGGTAACTTCGCTATTAGCCGTTACCATGAAGCGAAAAGGCTATAATACTGCCATTCTGGATGCCGATATTACTGGACCTTCCATCCCAAGAGCCTTTGGCATTAATGAAAAAGCCAGAACAACAGAATTAGGATTATTTCCTATCTCAAGCAAAACTGGGATTGAAATCATGTCCATTAATCTGTTGCTGGAAAATGAGACGGATCCAGTAATCTGGAGAGGTCCCATCATTGCCAATACCGTTAAACAGTTCTGGACCGATGTAATCTGGGGAGATGTCGACTTTATGTTTGTGGACATGCCTCCTGGCACTGGGGATGTACCTTTGACCGTTTTTCAATCTTTACCAATAGATGGGATTATTATTGTAACATCTCCCCAGGAGTTGGTTTCGATGATTGTTGCTAAGGCCGTTAAAATGGCTGAAATAATGAAGATCCCTGTCATCGGTTTAGTTGAGAACATGTCATACTTCCAATGTCCGGATTGTGATAAGAAACATCAGATTTTTGGGGACAGCCGCATTGAAGAAGTGGCAAAACAGCACAATATCAATGTCGTGGCGAAAATGCCGATTGATACATCATTAGCAGGAGCCTGCGATAAAGGTATAATTGAATTATTTGATAACAATTGGTTGGATCCTATTGCAGAAATTTTAGAATCAGAAGTAAAATTAAAAGAAAACGGAGAAGAACAAATGAAAATAGCAGTAGCGAGTGATAATGGTTTGGTTTCAGGGCATTTTGGTCATTGTGAGAGTTTTATGATTTATGATACAGTGGATGGAAAAATTGTTAAAACTGAAGCAGTACCTAATCCAGGACATAAACCCGGATTTTTGCCAGTATTCTTAAATGACAAAGGGGTTAATGTTATTATTTCCGGTGGTATGGGTGGCGGAGCCGTTGATATTTTTAATGAAAAGAACATTGAAGTGATCACCGGAGCACAAGGAAAAGCCGAAGATCTTGCCAACAGTTATCTTTTAGGCGAACTTAAATCGACAGGTTCTGTTTGTCATGAACATCAGCATCATGATGAGTGCGGCGAATAAGGCGATTTTAAAAGCAAATATTCATCCAATGTTAAGTTAATAGATAGATCTTTGAATAGTTAATAAAATGGCGGGATTTAGCTCAATTGTGATTGACCTAAATACCGCTACCTTTTTATATTCAAAATATTCCTTCATAATGCCTATCCAACTTATAAACTTGGTAAAGTTCCGCGAATTACTGCCTGACTCAAGGCGTCTAATACAGCTTGTTTAATTCCGGTCGAGGTATACGTTGCTCCTGATATGCTGTCCACTATGGGGGTTTGATTGGCGATAATTGCTGTCGGTATGGCATCAATTGCTTTTCCATAATACTTTACATTATTTTCATTATGGGAAAGAATTTGGATGTCCGTGATTTTATTATCCAAAACTGTTACACTTACGGTCAGATCTGGGGCATAACCGGTGCCTACGCCAGTATAAGTACCATTTGCAAGTTCAACGTTTCCTAAAAAGAGATTTGTATTGGAAACCACCGTATCAATCACGGTCGTATTTGTATTTGCTGAAGTTACATTAGCTACCTCCGTTGTTTGATTACCGGAGAATGCTTCTAAATCCCGTTGGATTTGAGTGGATGCGCCGGTAAAAAATGCTTCCGGCCCCATAATACCGCCAACTTCCCAGAGATGCAAGCCAAGAAAAACAATTAAAACCACGGTTAACCAGCGGTGGGGTTTTACCCAGGCTAATTTGCTCCGATAGACTTTCCGCAACCAGTAGGTCAACCCCAGCAGGATGCCCATTGCGATACAGGCTGTGCCGAAATTTAATGATAAAATCGTGCCGGATGACAAATACCCATGAATACAGGCGACTATTACAAAAGCAATTCCCAGTGGTTTGTGAATATTTCGTAATTTTTTGTTTGTTTTTGAAATGAACAGGTTTTTTTTATGGCCTTTATTGACTATTCGTAACAGGTAGATAATCGCTAAACTGGCAGCCAGGAAAACGCTGATCCATGCGGTTATCACATTCATTGTAAAGATCATTTTTCTCACTCCTCGATTGATTTATTTGATAAGTATATTTTAAATCAATTGTGTGTCACTCTTGTGTCAAAATTACTGTCAGGAAAGCAAATTTGAGCACGAACCGTTTGAAAGAGCAAGTAAAAAAATCGATGATAAATTAATATAATTATTGACATATGCTATTCATGTATTATAATATTCACGTTGATAGCATATGTCAATAACTATGCGAACAAATAAAATTAAACATAATCGGAGGTATTATTATGAAAATTGCATTACCAACGCGTGAGAATTTAATTGATGGCCATTTTGGTCACTGTGAGTATTATACTGTGTTCACCATTGATGACAGCAGCAAAGCGATACTAAATCAGGAAATCATCGCATCCCCAGTGGGTTGTGGCTGTAAATCCAATATTGCCACAACGTTGGCAGAAATGGGTGTAGGTCTTCTGTTGGCTGGCAATATGGGCGAAGGCGCAGTGAATGTGTTACATCGATCAGGGATTGAAGTTGTTCGGGGCTGCTCGGGAGATGTTAAAGAAGTCGCTTTAAACTGGTTAGCCGGAGCTGTTATGGATTCTGGTGAAATGTGCCATGCCCATGAAGAAAGTCATGAATGTCAGCACTAGGTCTCATAATAAACAGTTTTAATAAGGAGTATTAATCGATGTCCAGACCTGTAAAATGGAAAAAAGTCTGTTGTCTGCCGGAAACGGATTTATTTGGACCCCTCAATGCCAAAAATACAGAAGATGGTATCATTACGATGACGGTTGAGGAATATGAAACCATCCGTTTGATCGATCTGGAAGGTTTGCTTCAGGAAGAGTGTGCCGAAAGTATGCATGTGGCGCGAACAACGGTTCAGAAAATATATAATGATGCTCGAAAAAAACTGGCCGATGCCTTAGTGAACGGAAACGTTTTGAAGATCGAAGGCGGAAATTATAAATTGTGTGAAGAAGGTCAAGAAAACTACGGATGCAGCCGCTGCCGAAAACGTCGGGCGAATGAGCGCTGTGATAAAGCGTAGCTTTAAGAAAAGAAGATCAATAAAACAAACGAGGAAAGAGGAGAATTTTTATGAGTGAAGAGTGTAGTCAATCCTGTGGTTCATGTGCTGAAGAATGCGGCGATCGAAAAGTCGATTTTCTAGAGCAACCCCATGAGTTAAGTAGAATTAAAAAAGTAATTGGTGTCGTCAGCGGAAAAGGTGGGGTTGGCAAATCAATGGTCACCTCATTAATGGCGGTTAGTATGAAGCGACGAGGATATAATACCGCTATTCTTGATGCGGATATTACGGGACCGTCAATTCCCAAAGCCTTTGGCATCAATGAAAAAGCCTTGCCCACAGAATTGGGTCTATTCCCGATTTCCAGTAAAACCGGAATCGAAATCATGTCGATAAATCTGTTGCTTGAACATGACACCGATCCGGTAGTCTGGCGTGGACCAGTGATTGCTAATACGGTTAAGCAATTCTGGACCGACGTAATCTGGGGTGATGTGGATTATATGTTTGTGGACATGCCGCCGGGAACCGGGGATGTGCCATTAACGGTATTTCAATCGCTTCCAGTCGATGGGATTATTATTGTCACCTCACCTCAGGAATTGGTTTCAATGATTGTTGCCAAAGCCGTTAAGATGGCAAGGATGATGAAGATTCCGGTTATCGGTCTGGTCGAAAACATGTCTTACTTCGAATGCCCGGACTGTGACAAAAAACACTATTTATTTGGCGAAAGCCGGATCGAAGAAGTGGCGAAACAGTATGGAATTGATGTCGTGGCAAAAATGCCCATTGATTCATCATTGGCGGGCGCCTGCGACAAAGGACTGATTGAATTGTTTGAAAACAATTGGTTGGATGACATTGTTGAAATTCTGGAAAAGAGTGAAAATCCAGGTATGCCCACTTCGCCAGAATTTATTGGTCAAGAAGCCAGTCCGGTTCAGTAAGGTTTATAAGTCAAAGCATGGCTAAAATCGGTTTAAATGATTACTAGAAAGATATGAAGAAAAACGATATGAATGAAAAAATGAAAAAAAAAGCACCATCTGTTGATGAATGGCTAAAGGAAGCTAAAAATGATCCAGATGCTTTACAGGAAGGCATGTATTTAGTTCATAATGGCACGGTGCGGCAAACCCCTAAAGCCAAAGTCCGCCAAGGTTTGGATGACGGTTCTTTAGTAAAAGGAATGGAATTCTTTTATGATGCTAAAAAGGTAGACGCGGCAATTGCTGAAACGCGTAATATGGACGGCATATTTCACGTCAGGGTTTGGCTAAACGAAGGCCAACTGGAGCTTGGAGAGGACATTATGTTTGTTTTGATTGGTGGAGACATTCGACCGAATGTGATCGATGCTTTGCAATTTCTGGTCGAAACGATTAAAACAAAATGTGTTACTGAAATTGAAAAAAAATAAGCTTAAACTCTAGTTTTATAGAAAATTTGAAATTGATTTGATAATCCTTGAGTTGGCCTGAAAATTGAGTGATTTGGTAATAAGGACAGTTATTTGATAGATTGAACAGTTGACTGATTTCAATTGACTTTAGAAAAATGCTTTTATCTGTGTAGATTAGATCATAAAAATGAGTTCATTATTGACAAATGTTATCAATTGGTGTAGGATAGACTCAGTTGAATATCATTTAAGAATAAATAAGCCAATAAGGCATGTACTCCTTGAAAGGAGTTGTGTTTTGTTGGCTTTTTTGTTGGAAATTTTAAAAAACTTGAAAGCAGGTATTGTTATGAATCATTCGAAAATCAAAAATCTTGTTGGTACAGGTCTTTGTATAGCTCTGGGGCTTTTACTTCCCCAATTGTTTCACGTAATCGGAGCAGGACCGGTGTTTTTACCCATGCATATTCCGGTTTTGATTTGTGGACTTTGCTTTGGCTGGCAGTATGGCTTAGTCAGTGGTGTCATTACCCCCCTGTTGTGCTCCGTTTTAATGGGAATGCCGCCTATTTTCCCGGTGGGTTTATCCATGATGTTCGAACTTGGCGCTTATGGAGCCTTATCAGGTCTGCTGTATCGGAAATTTAACGTGAATATCTATGTCGCATTAATTGGTTCCATGCTGGCAGGGCGCATCGTTTCTGGTCTTGCATCGACTCTTTTTTATGGTATGGCGGGAAAAGAATATGGAGTACAACTCTTTTTAACTGGCGCTTTTGTGACATCGATACCTGGAATTATCCTGCAAATCATCATTGTTCCATTATTAGTCATTGCGCTTGAAAAAAGCCGTGTTGTTTTACAACCAGTAAAATTAAGTGCATAGGAGTGTTCAGATGAATCATTGTCAATCAACTAAAGAATATTTTGATAGCGTTGCAAATAAGTGGGACACGATGTGTCATCATAATTCCCAAAAAATATCAGCAATTCTGACTCTGGCGACTATTAAAAAAAATAGTCGAATTCTGGATATTGCCACTGGAACGGGGGTACTGATCGCGCATTTATTAAAGACTGAACCAGCTGAAGTGATTGCCATCGACCTTTCTGAACTGATGATCGCAGAGGCGCAAAAAAATCATACTGATCATCGCATTCAATTTGAAGTGGCTAATTTTTACGAGTTTGATCAAACTGGATTTGATTTTGCAATCGCCTATAGTGCATATCCACACTTTTTGGATAAGGAAGCGTTCGTCCGGCATCTTGTTGAGAGTTTGAATCCCCAGGGTCGTTTTATGATTGCTCACAGTGAAAGTAAGGAAACAATTAATGGTAGGCATTCTGGAGATCAAGTCCAAAAAGTCTCAGCTTCACTAAAAGATGCGATCAGCGAGTCCAAGTACTTTAAATCGGTATTTGATATTGATATTTTCGTTGACACGGATGAACTCTATATCATTTCCGGGAAAAAGAAATAAACCAAAGTAATCCACAAGTAGAACTATTGCCAGTATGAAGCAGGCTTGCATTTATGAAAAATGTGATGGTTGATTGTGTAATGTAAGAATAAGATAAGAGTAAAATTAAATTATTTACTAACTATGTGTCTGAAGACTCACTTGTGTGGGTCTTTTTATTTTTTGAAATACTAAAGGAGAAAAGAAAAATGAATCAGAAATTATGGGAAAAATCAGTAGCGTTTCACGGACATCATTGCCCGGGATTGGCCATTGGGGTCAGAGCATCACAGGAAGCCATTAAGGCACTTAATATTTCATTTTCAGAAGATGAAGATGTGGTCTGTATCACCGAAAATGATGCCTGTGGCGTTGATGGGGTTCAGGTTATTTTAGGATGCAGCGTGGGCAAAGGCAATCTGTTATTTAGAAACCGTGGAAAACAGGCCTTTACTTTTTTTAATCGAAATAGCGGAGAAAAGATCAGACTGGTATTAAAAGCCTTACCAGAAATGGGACGGGATGAAATGGAAGCTTATATTTTAAATGAGCCAGATGCCAATAAAATCTTTGATTTTAAAACTCCAGACTATGAATTACCGGAACGGGCTCGTATTTTTCAGAGTGTGATCTGCGAAGAATGTGGCGAAAAAACCGCCGAGCACATGATCAGGCTTGAAAACGGCAAAAAAGTCTGTGTGGATTGTTCCAATCCCTATACCCGCGGCTTTTAAATAATTTTTTCTTTGTGATGAAAGAAACATAGAAGCGATTTGAAAGAGGAGAATTATAGATGAAAAAAGTAGTTGCGGTTTTATTGAGTTTAATGATGGTTGTAACTTTTGCAGCCTGTACGAATACAAAAGCAGAGACCACTAAGAGTGAAGCGACCACAAAAGTCGTGACGGATAGTCAGGGTCGACAGGTAGAAGTGCCTGCTGAAATTGACAGCGTCGGTTCGCTTGGTGTGATGCGGCTGTTAACCTATATGGATGCGGTTGATCTGGTAACCGGCGGAACTGATATGGATAATGTTCAGGTGCTGACCCGTCCGTATACTCTGGTTAATCCTAATTTTGCTACCATGGCTCAAATAGGTCAGGGTGGTGCTGGTGGAATTGTTCCTTTTGATGAAGAAATCATCAAATTGGCTCCCGATATGATTTTTGTCGTGTCAGATTACACCCAGGCCGATGAATTACAGGCTAAAACTGGCATCCCGGTGGTGGCGGTAGCCAGTCCCGGATTATTTGACGGAAAAATGAATGCATCCATGGATCTGATTGGTCAGGTGTTGGGAAAAGAGGATCGTGCCAAAGCAGTCGATGAATATATGGATGCCGCTCAAAAAGATCTCAACGACCGAACCAAGGATATTGCCGAAACAAGCAAACCAACAGTTTATAATGGTGCGCTGAATTTTAAAGGCAAACACGGCTTTGATGGTACCAGCGGGAACTACGGACCTTTTGTAGCCATCAATGCCAACAACGTGGTTGATCAAACTGGACAAAAAACCGCCTTTACCGTAGATCTTGAACAGGTATTGGCCTGGAACCCGGATATTATTTTCCTGAATCCCGAAAATATGGATTTGGTCAATGAACAATATACCCAAAATCCGGACTTCTTTAACTCACTGAAAGCGGTTCAGAATAACGAGGTTTATACCCAACTGGCTTATAACAATAATTACACCAATGTAGAAATTGCCTTGGCCGATGCCTATTATGCCGGAACCATTGTTTATCCTGACACGTTCAAGGACATCAATATCGAAAAGAAAACAGACGAAATTTTTAAATTCCTGCTGGGAGAGAATTTGTATTCAAAATATATGGCAGCAGGTCAGGGCTTTGGTTCGCTGACAATTGGTAAGTAAAAAAATGGACAATAAAAAAAAGACAGCCTGCGGAGTCAACTATGATCAATATGTACACCGTAAGGTTTTGACCATTGTAACTCTGGTGATACTGACATTGCTAACAGCCCTTTTTGCCATCTCAGCCGGTTCGGCTGACATTCCGGTTTTGGAAGTGCTCAAGGCCCTATTTGGATTTGGCGCTGCAAAAAATGTGTTGGTTACTGTCAATATCCGGTTGCCGCGAATTCTGATGGCTATTGTATCGGGCATCGGTCTGGCAGCTGCTGGTTGTGTCATGCAAAGTATTTTAAGAAATCCACTGGCGTCGGCATCCACCTTGGGGATCTCCCAGGGGGCGTCGTTTGGAGCCGCTATTGCCATCACTTTCCTGGGTGGGGGAACAGTGATGGGAAATACCGCTGATGCCGTGACGGTAAATAACCCCTATTTAACCAGTACCTGTGCTTTTGCCGCGTCGATGTTTGTAACCTTTGTAATTTTAGGCTTATCCAAAGCACGAAAGGCTTCCCCGGAAACCATGATTCTGGCCGGGGTCGCCCTTAGCTCGCTGTTTGCTGGAGCAACGGCGCTGCTTCAATACTTTTCCTCGGATGTGCAGATGGCTGCCATTGTTTTTTGGACTTTTGGGGATCTCGGTCGAGCCAGTATGCAAAATATCCAGGTGGCGGCGATAGTGACCATTGGAGCCATGATTTACTTCATGTTTAACTGTTGGAACTACAACGCTCTGGAATGTGGCGAACATACGGCCACCGGCCTGGGGGTCAATGTGTCCTGGGTCCGGCTGATCGGGATGACGGTGGCTTCCCTGACGGCAGCAACGATTGTATCGTTTGTAGGAATCATCAACTTTATCGGTTTGATTGCCCCCCATATCATGCGTCGGTTTGTGGGCAATGATTACCGCTATTTATTGCCGGCATCGGCTTTAATGGGTGCCCTGATGCTGTTGATCAGCGATACCTTTGCCCGCCTGATTATTTCACCAGTCATACTGCCCATCGGAGCCATTACCTCATTCCTTGGGGCTCCGTTATTCTTATATCTGATATTTAAAGGAGTTGGTCATTATGCTGAAAATTGATGCGTTGGAATTTGGATATCGATCCAACCGAAAAATTCTGGATCACATTGAATTTGATGTTGCCAATGGAGAATGTGTGGCGATTTTAGGTAATAACGGTGCCGGAAAAAGTACCATGTTAAAGTGCTTGAATAAGATTATCTCACCCCAGAAAGGCCGGGTGGTAGTGAATGCGGTGGATATTCTCAAGCTGAACCGATTGGATATCGCCAAAAATACAGCCTATGTCGCCCAGAAAAGCGAAGGCAGTCGCATCACCGCCTATGATGCCATCTTATTAGGTCGAAAACCCTATATTAAACTGGCATCTAAAAAAGAAGACTACGAAATTGTAGAAAAGATCATCGAAAGCATGGGTCTGGAAAAATTCTCGCTGCGGTATATCGATGAGTTAAGCAGTGGTGAATTTCAAAAGGTGATGATCGCCCGGGCGCTGGCTCAGGAACCAAAGGTATTACTTCTGGATGAACCCACTAGCTGTTTGGATCTTAAGAATCAGTTGGAGGTACTGAAACTGATTCAGAATATTACCAAAGAAAAAGAAATTGCCGTTGTCATCGTGATTCACGATCTGAATTTGGCGTTGCGGTATTGCGATCGGTTCCTCTTCCTGAAAGACAACGAGATTTTCTGTTACGGTGGAATGGATGTGATGACGTCCGAAAACATCGGTGCCGTCTACCAGGTTCCCGTCACTGTCGAATCCTATCAAAATCAGAAAGTTGTGATTCCCTTAACCTGAAAATACAAAAAAACTCTGGTTCGTTTAGTTGAACCAGCGTTTTTTTTATTAAAAGTGCAGCAAGCGGCTTTGGCGAGAAAGCTCGCTTTCGCAAACAAAGACATTTGCTGCACAATCATACGAGCGTAGTGAAACGAGCGAGTTCTGATTGCATTTGATCTAAATAATATGATTGTCGACACTGGTTAATTCTGATAGAATAAAAGAAAAAACCAAGGAGGTCTGTTCTTATGTCAGCTTTCAAAAATACAGCACCAGTCGTCTGGTTATTGATTTCCATTGCTGTGTTCATTGGTGGCATGATTATGCTGCTGGACGTTAAACTTGCCTGGGATATTATGATGATGAGCATGGCGATTATGTTGATTGTCGTGGGGATTATGTATCTGGCATCGATTTTTTTAAAAAAAGATGAAAGTAAATTTAAAGAGCTCGGGATTGGATTACTGTGTATCCTTGGCGGGATTTTTGTCTATTCCTATCCTCAGTTTCTCAAAGGTCCCTTTAGTTTTGCGGTGGGGATGTTGGGGATCATCATCGGTTGTTTTGTTTTGATCAGCAGTTTGAAACTAAAAAACGATGGAGCTCCCTGGGTATGGACCTTGTTGGTAGCTCTGGTATATATCGGACTGGGCATTGACATGGCTTTTTTTGCCACAACCGGTCGGTTATTTGGAATCATTTTTGGAATCTATCTGATCTTTTTTGCCTTTAATATTTTTGGCGATGCCTTGGTCAGTTTAATGAAGCATAATGATGGGGCTCAAAAAGCCAAGAAACACATGCGCGTAACCCTGCCATTGGTTTTTGCGGCTTTTTTACCGATGCGGATGTTAAAAAAAGTGAATGAACTGGTGGAAGAAGAACCAGATGCTTTATTGCTATTGGAAGACCACACGATTGAACGTACCACCGACATGGAGATTTTTATTCATACTAAAGAGGGCCTGATTCCGGGGATGGGGCATGTTGACGCATCCATTGGGGAGAATGTTTACAGTTATGGCAATTATGACGATTCCACCTGGAAACTGGGCGGATTTTTAGCCGATGGCGTGCTGGTTGAAATGCCCAAAGCCGAACATGTTAAACAAGCTCTGAAAGTCGAAAAGAAAATTTTGATGGGCTATGGTCTCGCATTGACCCCGGAACAAAAAAAAGGCGTCCAGAATCAATTGGACAACCTTCTTTCGCAGGTACTGCCTTGGGAGCCAAAGGCGGAACAGGCCGATAAGGGGGAAATCGAAGGCAGCCCAAAGGATTTTGAGGATGTTTCCAGTCAACTATATAACGATGCCAAAGCCAGCTTTTATAAATTTCAGCAGGGTAATGAATTTAAAACCTATTATGCTCTGGGAACCAACTGTGTCAAGCTAGTGGATACCATTGTGGGTAAAACCGGTATCGATCTGATCAAGGTAAATGGGATTATTACCCCTGGAGCCTATCTGGATTATTTGGACCGGTTATATGATCGGGGCGATTCGATTGTAGTGTCCAGAACCTTATATCAGGATATTGAGAACAACATCGAAAAAGATGCGGCAGTCAGTCCGGCATAAAGGTTGAAAAGCGCTGCAAATATTTCTTAAAGAAGCTTGAAATGATTATTATCATACTCGATAGTGCCTTCTTTTTGAAGTTTGGAAAGAACTCGGGATAAGGCACTGCGATCAACACATAAAAAATCTGCTAATTCATTACGGGTAAAGGGAATCTCAAAGGCGAGGTTTCCTTTTTTTTCGGCCTGAAGTGATAAATAGGAAAGAACCTTATCCTGAATCGATCGTCGCGACAATAACTGGTTCTTATTGCTGAGCAGGATATTCTTACGGGCGAGAATTTTTAATAAATTCTCAATCAGGTGATTGTGAAAAACACAGGAATTAGGACAGGTATTAATAATCCGTTCGATCCCCAGAAACATGACGGTCGCGTTGGTTTTGGCTAGAACCGTCACCGGACTTTCCTTGATACCGGCGCTGGCAAAGGCTTCGCCAAAGATATGGCTGGGACTTAGTTCTGTGAGAATCGAGCGATTGCCATAATAATCTTCCTGAATTACCTGAGCTTCTCCGGATAAGATGACCCCCACTGCAGTCACCGGTTGACCGGTTAGCAAAATGATTTCACCCCGGTCATAAGACTTTTCTTCACCACCCAGACATTGAAGCATGGCTTCAAGATTTTCATCAATGCCATCAAATAACTTTACTTTTCTTAATATATCTAAGTTTTTATTCATAATTTCCCTTTGTGTTGCATATGCAACAGTAGTTTTGGGTAGATTATATTATGATTGGTACAAGAAATCAATACACGATATTCCAAGGAGGAAAAAAAGATGATCCGAAAAATAATTACGATAGATGAAAAAAAATGCAATGGCTGTGGACTATGTGCAGAAGCCTGCCACGAAGGCGCCATCGGCATGGTTGATGGGGTGGCAAAATTATTAAGAGATGACTATTGTGACGGACTGGGAGATTGTTTGCCAAGCTGTCCCACCGAAGCGATTACCTTTGTCGAACGAGAAGCGGAGGCTTATGATGAAGCGGCCGTTCTTGAAAATATGAAAAAGAAAACAGCGACACAAAAAAGTAATGAGAAAAAATCGAGCGGATGTCCGGGAACCCAGGCGAAAACAATTACCCGTGAAGCCGCGGCAGCAGATGACGGTTTAGAACCGTTGGCCTGTGGCTGTCCTGGTTCCTCGTCTAAAGCAATTGTCAGAGAAACCGCAGTAGAAGAAAAACAGACTACCTCGGCAGCCCCAGAATCTCAATTACGACAATGGCCGGTTCAGATCAAACTGGCTCCGGTTAATGCTCCTTATTTCAATGGTGCTCACTTGTTGATTGCGGCCGATTGTACGGCTTATGCCTACGCTGACTTTCATAATCGCTTTATCAAAAATAAAATTACCCTGATTGGCTGCCCCAAGCTGGATGCTGTCGATTATGCGGAAAAGCTTACTGAGATATTAAAACTCAATGATATTAAAAGCGTCACCGTTGTACGAATGGAAGTTCCCTGTTGCGGAGGAATCACGGCAGCGGTTACCACTGCTCTCCAGAATTCAGGAAAAATGATTCCCTGGCAGGTACTGACTGTCACCACCGACGGAAAAATATTAGAAAATGTATAAAAAAGATTACAAATTAGGAGGATCCAACTTATGGAAAAAAACTATTTAAAAAATATTGATGTTGCTGAGGTATTGACGCTGGTAGACCTGGTGGCATATCAAAATAATCAGATTGTCAGCAAGACTTTAGCTCAGTCATCAGCATTAAGCTTAACATTATTCGCTTTTGATAAGGGTGAAGAAATCAGTTCTCATGCATCTGATGGCGATGCAATGATTATTGCCCTTGATGGGGAGGGCGAAATTACAATTTCTGGTGAAAAATATGTCGTAAAAAAAGGTGAAACGATTGTTATGCCAGCTAATAAACCACATGCAGTTTATGCAAAAGAACAATTTAAGATGTTTTTAGTTGTCGTTTTCCCTCAATAAGAGGGAGCAAATTAAGATAAGTTGACAAAAAATAATTTCAAATTACACCCTAACCTGTAAAAATTTGTCCTGAAATTTGTTGCCTTCAAAATATGGTCCTATCCCAAATCTCCAGGGATAGGACTTTTTTTATTTGAAAATGGAACAATAGCTCGATTTAGAGATCAAAAATGAAATGCATTTTAAATTAGAATGCAATGACCGAATGACAAAAAAATACTGGTGCTATCATAGTTTCGTAAACCTTTACAGAACTTAGAAAAAAATATTTTACAAAGGTCTTAATTTGAGCTTTAGATGATAAAGTTCTGTTGTAAAATCAGAATGATTATGATATGATAGCCCTGTCGATACATATATATACAAGTTGACAAAATACGAATTTTTCCTGTTGAAAAATCAGTGATAATAACATACACTGTAAAAAGAAAATTGACCGGGAAAACAATAATGGAGGAAAACATTATGGCTTTTAATATTGCAGTTGCAGGTAAAGGTGGCGTTGGTAAAACAAGTCTGACCGGTATGCTTATTGAATATTTAGTTGCAGAAGGCTTAGGTCCTATCTTAGCAGTGGATGCTGATGCTAATGCAAACCTTAACGAAGTGCTGGGGGAAGAAGTAGATCTTTCCATTGGCGAAATTAAAGAAGAAGTTAATCGCGCTGAGATGGCTGGAGTGCCATTATCACCTGGCGTCACAAAATCAGATTTTTTGCAATTACGATTAAATCAGGCAGTTGCTGAAGGTAACGGTTATGATCTGCTTGTTATGGGACGTAGTCAGGGCGCTGGCTGCTACTGTTATGTTAATGGGATTTTAAAAACTCAATTGGATCTATTAGCTAAAAATTATCAATACATTATTGTCGATAATGAAGCTGGGATGGAACATTTAAGCCGAGGTACGCTGGGTAAAATTGACATGCTTATTCTTGTCAGCGACTGTTCCCGTCGTGGGATTCAGGCCGTTGGCCGTATTAAAGAGTTAGTGGCTGAACTTAAATTAAAAGTACCAGTGATTAAACTCATTGTCAACCGCGCACCAGATGGCGTGTTAAACGAAGGAACAGCTGAAGAAATTGAAAAACAGGGTTTGGATCTGATCGGTGTTGTGCCACTGGATCAAAATGTTTTTGAATATGACGCCTATGGCAAACCATTGGTTCAGCTTCCTGCTGATTCACCAGCTAAAGTTGCCTTGAGAGAGATTGTCAACAAATTGGAAATCATCAAAAACGGAAAAAATAAATAATAAAGAAAAGGGCTGTTTACAGCCCTTTTAGACGGAAACTGCGGAAAAGGGGAGATTGTTATATGAATAAGGTACGATTTAAAATTAAAGGTAAAAGAGCTGTTGATTTAATTGCAAGAGACGATGAAAATTTACTGGAAGCCGCAAGACGAGCTGGTGTTATGATCGACTCACCGTGTAGCGGAAACGCTACTTGCGGTAAATGTAAGGTAAAAATAGAATCTGGTCAGGTTAAAACGGAAAAAACCAGACACATTTCAGAAGAAGAAATGACCCAGGGAATCGTCCTTTCCTGTAATTCAACCATCATTGAAGATATCGAGGTGGAAGTACCTGATTTAGCGTCTTCTTTTGTAAACGAAATGCAGATTACCGATCTATCGAACAATGAAAATAAAAACATCAAATATGTCCGTAAGAAAATGATCAAGGAAGGCATGACCAACGCCAGTCGGCTTTGGTCAGAGATCATTCAGCTGCCATGTCCCAGCATTGAAGACAACAGTGCCGATGAAGATCGGCTGAAACTATATTTTAAACAGAACTTAGGTTATGAAGATATTGCCATCAGTCTGAATGTCATTAAAAAGCTGCCAGATGCGTTTAGAAAAAATGATTTTTTAATTGAAGTAGTTTATTTGAAACGACGGGAAATAGCTGAAATATTGGATGTTAAGCCGGCAAATGATCAAAAAACGGTTTTGTATGGGATCGCTCTGGACATTGGAACAACCTCTGTTTCGGCTTGCCTGGTAGATATGAATACCAATGAGATTTTAACAAAAGCTTCCATGGGAAACGCCCAGGTCAAATACGGAGCAGACGTTATTAATCGGATCGTCTATTCCGAAAAACCCGGTGGGTTGGAAAATCTGCGTAAGGCTATTGTCGATGAAAGCATTAACAACCTGATTGAAAAGCTGGTTAAGGCAGTCGGCATCACCAAAGAAGACATTTATGAAGTCTGTGCGGCTGGGAATACGACCATGAACCACTTATTATTGGGTGTGAATCCCGATTATCTAAGACGGGAACCCTTTATACCAGCGATTAATGATATCCCCGAAATGAAATGTGCCGAGCTGGGCATCAATGTAAACCCGGAAGGGAAAATCTATTTAGCGCCATCGGTCGCCAGCTACGTTGGTGGGGATATTACCGCCGGGGTCTTTGCGGTTCCGGTTTGGATGCGGGAAGATTTCACCATGCTGGTCGATTTAGGAACTAATGGCGAAATTGTTTTTGGGAACAAAGACTTTTTAATGACTTGTGCCTGTTCAGCTGGACCAGCCTTCGAGGGTGGCGAAATCAGCTGTGGAACTCGGGCAGTGCCAGGAGCCATCGAGCAAGTCACGATAAATGATGATGACTTAAGACCATTTTACAATACCATCGGACATGTCAGCCCGGTGGGAATCTGCGGTTCTGGAATCATCGATTTAATCTGTGAAATGAAACGAACCGGCATTATTAACGGTAAAGGTCGAATGGAACGGGATTTGAATCATCCCCGGATCAAATTTGATGAATACGGCATTGGCCAATATTATCTTTACTCAAAAGAACTGGATAATGGCTCAAAAGATATTTATATCACAGAAATTGACATTGACAGCTTTATTAAGGCTAAAGGGGCAGTGTTCTCTGCCATTTATATCCTGATGGAAAGCTTGGATATGCCCATCGATGTGCTGGAAAATATTTATGTCGCCGGTGGTATTGGTACCAATCTGGACATTACCAATGCGATTGCTCTGGGAATGCTCCCTGATATACCGGTGGAAAAGTATTTCTATATTGGCAATAGTTCGATGCAGGGATGTTATCTGGCATTGACCCTCAGCGAAGGAAAAGACAAAATTAGGGAAATATCTCAAAATATGACCTATATGGAATTAAGCGTTCACCCAACCTATATGGATGAATTTATATCAGCCTGCTTTATTCCGCATACAAACATGAAGTTATTCCCTTCTCTGGAAAACTAAAATAGGAGATTATGAATGGAAAATACATTACGGGATGAAACCGCAATTGAAGAAAAAAGAAAAGATAAAATACCCTACGATCACTATAAATCGCTGTTAAAAGATCTGGATCCTCAAACGATCGCTCGAAACAGCACCTGTTCTTTTGATGAAGAAGGCAGCTTTTTTACCGCTACCCTGATGGGAACCGCTTATAAGGTTGCCTATCCGCAGGGTGATGTGA
The DNA here is from genome assembly GCF_963664135.1 of uncultured Acetobacterium sp. NCBI lineage: Bacteria > Bacillati > Bacillota > Clostridia > Eubacteriales > Eubacteriaceae > Acetobacterium > uncultured Acetobacterium sp. The sequence goes on from NZ_OY760905.1 coordinate 3,364,472, forward strand.
CCGACATAAACGGACAGGACTTTGATAATTATAAACTCAAAACCATGATTTTACGTTATCTGATCAACGCCAAAGGTATCAAAGCGACTGGCGAAAATATTGCCTACCGGGATGTTTCGGGTGGAAATGTTTATTTTGCCTGTTTTGAAGGCCGTTGTTTAAAGCGGTTTGCCTTTACATTTAACTACAATATTGACGGCTTAAAAAAAGCCATGGCAGTTTTAAATGCCGAACCGCAAAAGCTCGGAGACCTGTCTTATCGGTTTGAAGTCATCAATAATATGTTTATGACCGTGATCTTATGGGTTGGCGATGACGAATTCCCACCGGAAGCTCAAATATTGTTTGACGCTAATTTCCCCAGCGCCTTTAGTGCCGAGGATATGGCGGTTATGGGCGATATTTTCATTCCCGCTTTAAAAGAACTCAGTAAGAAATAATGCAACAATCAAAAATAAATATGGATCCCCATTTTTCGGAAAGTAGCTATATCGTTAACCGTGATTTATTTAAAAATTATGATCCCGTTGATATGAGTGAAAAATCACTTTGCAGTTTTGATCCGAAAAGTGGGCGGTTTGAGATAGCCGTTCTTGGTGAAACTTATTTTATTGACCACCCCAGTGGTATTGTGCTCAATGCCCAGAGTGAAGAATTTGATAATTACTCGGTAAAAATTTTTATTCTCAGATATTTAATGAATGCCAACGGCAAAGAAAATACCAATCAATGGATTAGTTTCAAAGAATTCCCCGATGGTCCAATCTATTATGCTAATTTCCATAAACGTTGTCTGCAGGTTTTTGCACAAATAGGGAATCAAAACCCGGAGTCCCTTAAAGACTATATGAACGAATTGAATGGCGTCACTTTTGATAAAGGTGATCTTTCCTGGCAGTTTACGGTAATGCCCGGCGTCGACATTGTCTGGATTTTATGGTTTGGGGATGATGAGTTTGAAGCGGAATCTCAAATACTATTTGATAAAAAATTAACAAACGTTTTTAATATCAAAGATCTAGCGATTTTAGGTGATGTTTTAATGATTTCACTGAAAACCTTTACTTTCTCTTTAGGGTCTGAAAAAAATTAAGATAAATTTTAGAAAAATGCCGAAAATTAATTGACAAACTTTTAACTAATATAGTACAATCTGTGTATACTTATATATACAGGTAAAAAGCTGTAGAATATGTAATGGTTTTAATTTGGTTTTAAAGTGTCATGCTTTGAAATAAATATTTTGAAAAAAGGTAACAGGTTAGGAGGAAACAAAAAAATGCCATACAAAAAAGCAGAACAAAAATTTAGTGGCAAGATCAACGTATGTGAGATAGGTGTTGGAGATGCAGCTATCAGCATAGGTGGTGAAAACTCATTACCATTTTTAGGTACTGAAGGTTTCAAGACCGCGGTTGGAATCGCAATTTCTGATACAACAGGTGACTGGTCAGATTGCTTTGGAACAATTTACGGTGATGATCTTAAAAACCCAGCAGCTTTAGCAAAAGCAGCAGTAGAAAAATCAGGTGCTGATTTCTTATTAATCAAACTTGAAAGTGCAGATCCAAACGGAGCTGACGCATCAATCGAAAGCTGTGTTGCTACAGCAGTAGCAGTAGAAGCTGCAATTACTGTTCCATTAGTTGTAGAAGGATGTAAAAACGCAGAAAAAGACGCTAAGTTATTAGAAGAAGTAGCTAAAGCTCTTGAAGGAAAAAATGTTGTTTTATTCTCTGCAGTAGAAGATAATTACAAAACAATCGGTGCTGCTGGTGGAATGGCTTACGGACAAAAAGTATCCGCTGAGTCTGCAGTAGACATCAACCTTGCAAAACAATTAAACATCTTATTAACACAACTAGGTGTTAAGAGCAAAGATATCGTCATGGATGTCGGAACAGCAGCAGCCGGTTACGGTTTTGAATATGTTGCTTCAACCATGGATCGTATTCGTTTAGCCGGCCTAGGTCAAAATGATGAAGCTTTACAGATGCCAATCGTTACTAATGTTTCTAATGAATCATGGGGCGTAAAAGAAGCCGTGTCAACACTTGAAGATGCACCAGAATGGGGTGATCAAGAAGCACGTGGTATTGGTATGGAAGTTACGACAGCATCAGCTTGTGTTGTTGGCGGATCAAACGCTATCATCGTAAGACATCCAGAATCAGCTAAAACTATCAAAGCTTTAGTTGCTGGAATCATAGGTTAGGAAAGGAAGGCGAATACAAATGGCAGTAAAAGGTTTAGATATTTTTAAACTCACTCCTAAAACAAACTGTAAAGAGTGTGGTTTCCCAACATGTATGGCTTTCTCAATGAAAGCAGCCACCGGTGGCGTGCCTATCGAAAAATGTCCATACATTTCTGAAGAATCAAAAGAATTATTATCAGAAGCAACTGCTCCTCCAATGAAATCAATCAAAGTTGGCTCTGGCGCTGCTGAAGCAACACTTGGTGGAGAAACAGTATTATTCAGACATGAAAAAACATTGGTTAACAAAAACTTATTTGCAATTGAATTATCAGATGCATTAAGTGACGCTGATGTTGATGCAGCATTTGCAAAATTACAAAAAGTAAACTATGACCGTATCGGCGAAATGATGTTCGTTGAAGTTGTAGCCGTACGATTTGTTGCAGATGCAGCTAAATTTGCAGCTCTTGTTAAAAAAGTTGCAGATGCTGGAAAAATTCCAATGATCATTACAGTTGATGCTGAAGTAGCAAAAGCAGCGGTTGCAGGCGCAGGCGCAAAAGCGATTATCATGGGTGCAACCAAAGATAACGCAGCAGCTATGGTAGAAGTAGCAAAAGCTGCAGATGCTGTTCTTGGTGTTTCTGCAGATAGCATTGAAGCATTACACGATTTAGTAGAAGAAATTGAAAAATTAGGATACAAAAACCTTGTATTAAACGTAGGCGAAGCATCAATCAAAGAAGCTTATGCAAATGCAGTTGGTATCCGTACAGCAGCTATTAAAGGCAATGACCGTACATTCGGATATCCTTCAGTAGTATTTGCAAACAAATTAGCACCAGCTAACATTAACCTGCAAATTGCTTTAGCATCGGCTTTTGTTCTTCGTTACGGTTCAATCATCGTAATGGACGAAATGGACTTCAATGCAGCATTACCACTGTTTGGTTTAAGACAAAACATCTTTACAGATCCTCAAAAACCAATGCGTGTTGAACCTAAGGTTTATGAATTCAACAAACCAACAGGTAAAGATCCAGTTCTCGTAACTGTTGACTTCGCTTTATCTTACTTTGTTGTTGCTGGTGAAATCGAACGGTCTAAAGTTCCTGCTTATCTTGCAATTCCAGATGCTGGTGGTTACTCAGTTCTTACTGCTTGGGCCGCTGGTAAATTCGGTTCTACCGTTATTGCTAACTTCATCAAAGAAAACAACGTTGCAGACTTAACTACATCACGTAAGTTAATCTTACCTGGTAAAGTTGCTGTTCTTCAAGGCGATTTAGCTGAATTACTGCCTGAATGGGAAGTAATCGTTGGACCAAACGAAGCAATGCAATTACCTAAGTTCTTACGAGACCTGCAAGCATAATATACAATCTGTGCTCGGGGCTAAACCCGAGCACACCTAAAATATTTTTTTCAATTTGAAAGGGGAACAATATGTCAAAATTCATGGTTATTGGTGAAAGAATTCACTGTATTTCTCCAGCTATTAGACAAGCATTCGCAGATAGAAATCCAGAACCAATTCTTTTAAGAGCAAAAGAACAATTAGATGCTGGTGCAGATTATTTAGATTTAAATATCGGACCTGCTGAAAGAGGCGGCGAAGAGTTAATGCAATGGGGTGTTAAATTACTCCAGGAAAACTTTGATAATGTGCCAATCGCACTTGATACAGCTAACATGAAAGCGATTGAAGCTGGTATTCAGGTTTATAACCGATCAAAAGGAAAACCAATCGTTAACTCTGCTGATGCAGGCGACCGTATTGAATATGTAGATTTAGCAGCAGCTAATGACGCTATGGTTATCGCTCTTTGTTCTAAAGAAGGCGTACCAGGTAACAACGACGAACGTATTGCTTACTGTTCAGAATTATTAGAACGCGGTATGGAACGTGGTATGGAACCAACTGATTTATTGTTTGATCCATTATTCATTGTTATCAAAGGAATGCAAGATCAATTAGTTGACGTATTAGAAGCAATCCAAATGATTACTGACATGGGTCTGTTAACTACTGGTGGATTAAGTAACGTATCTAACGGTGCGCCAAAACATATCCGTCCGTTATTAGATTGTGCTGTTTTAGCAATGGCTATGCAATGTGGATTTAGTTCTGCAATCGTTAATCCTTGTGACAAACGATTAAGAGAAACCATTGTAGCTTGTGATATTGTTAAAAATAATATCCTTTATGCAGATTCAGTATTAGAGTTTTAGGAAAGATACCTTTTTAAATAAAAAAATAGGTATTTGAAAATACTCAAAAAAAAAGAAGCCCCTGACTTCGATTCATCCTTGCTGCACAGGGAAAATGAATTATCAGGAGCAAACAACTATGTATAATGTATCACTTACCTACATTGTATAACATTTAACAATGTTTGTAAAGACTATTTTGATTATTTTTTTTAGATGTGACAAATATTTTTGCAAATGCGTAAAAAATAACTTTTATACGAAACAGGTGCGTTGATATAAATTATAAATTTAGAGAGGTAGAAAAAATATGAGCAATGAAATTTTGAATTATGATAAGGTTGCTGAAGCTTCTTTAGCGAAAGCTCAAAGAGATGGCGCAGAAACAATGTGGGATCGTCGTGCTGCACAAAAAACCCAATGTGGTTTTGGGGAAGCCGGAGTCTGTTGTCGGATTTGTGCAATGGGTCCATGTCGTGTAAGTCCAGTTCCTGGAAAAGGCGCTGAAAGAGGTATCTGTGGAGCTAATGCTGACACAATTGTAGCAAGAAACTTTGCCAGAATGGTAGCTGGCGGAACATCTGCCCATTCAGATCATGCCCGTGATATTGTCCATGCAATGCATCACTCATCAGCAGAAGGTCCATTCAAAATTCGAGACGAAGCTAAATTGCGACGAATCGCAGCAGAATGGGGAATTGCCGATGCAGATACAAAAGAAACCTATGCATTAGCTCATGAATTATCAGCTATGGCATTAGAAGAATTTGGTAAACCTTTTGGTACCCAACGTTTCTTAAAAAGAGCACCACAAGCTCGTCAGGAAATCTGGGCACGTGAAGATATCGCACCTCGAGCCATTGATATGGAAGTGACTACTTTAATGCATTCAACTCATATGGGTTGTGCGGCAGATTACGAAAGTATCTTCAGACGTGGAATGAGAACTGGGATGTCTGATGGATGGGGTGGTTCCATGATTGGTACCGAATTCTCTGATATTATGTATGGTACACCAACAGCTCGTGCTTCATCTTCTAACTTAGGTGTTATTGATGCCGAAATGGTTAACATCCTGATCCATGGTCATGATCCTAACCTTGCTGAAATGGTTGTATTAGCTGCTCAAAACCCAGAAATGGTTGAACTGGCTAAAGCTAAAGGTGCTAAAGGCATTAACATCGTTGGTATGTGTTGTACAGGTAATGAAATGACCATGAGACATGGTATTAAAATTGCCGGTAACTTCTACCAACAAGAAATGTGTATCATCACTGGTGCTATTGAAGCAGTCGTCGTTGATGTTCAGTGTATCTTCCCGGCTCTGCCAGAACTGGCTAAAACATACCATACACGATTCATCAGTACTTCTGAAAAAGCTAAAATTTCTGGAGATTTATTCATAAAATTCTCTGAAGCAACAGGTCTTGACAATGCAGCCGAAATCGTTAAATTAGCGGTTGAAAACTTCCCGAACAGAGATGCTGCTAAAGTAGAAATTCCAGATATTAAACAAGATACATTGGTTGGTTACTCTGTAGAAGAAATTATCAATCATTTGGATGCAGTTGTTAACTCTCAGTTAGAAGATGAACTGGGAACCGTTAAACCATTAACTGATGTTATCTATGCTGGTGTTATCCGTGGTGCTGCTGGTGTTGTTGGTTGTAATAACCCTAAACAACAACATGACTATGCTCATATCACCGTTATGGAAGAGTTAATTAAACGGGACGTCATCTGTGTTGTTACAGGTTGTGCCGCTCAAGCTGCTGCTAAAGCCGGTTTATTAACATTAGAAGCAAAAGAAAGATGCGGTCGTGGCCTTTTAGAAGTTTGCGAACGTGTAAATATTCCACCAGTTCTTCATATGGGTTCTTGTGTTGATATCAGCCGTATCCTTCACTTAGTAAACTTATGTGCTGACCAACGTGGAATCGATCCAGCCTTATTACCAGTTGTTGGTATCGCACCAGAATGGATGTCAGAAAAAGCTGTTTCTATCGCTAACTACGTAGTAGGTTCTGGTATTAATACTTACCTTGGTGTTATTCCACAGGTATTAGGATCACCAAACTTCACAAAATTATTGACTGAAGATTGCCAGGAATTTATCGGTGCTCACTTCGTATTTGAAAAAGATCCAATTGTCATGGTTGATAAAATCATGGAAGATTTGGAAGCAAAACGAGTTGGATTAGGTATCTAATTAAAAAAGATAGACAGGTGAAAAAATGAAGATAGCATTAACAGGAAAAGGCGGAGTTGGAAAAACAACCATCTCAGCAAGTTTAAGCCGATATTTTGCCGATGAAGGATATAATGTATTAACAGTTGATGCTGATCCCGATGCAAACCTTGGTCTTGCCCTGGGCATGAGCGAGGAAATGATCGCCAGTATTGTTCCCATTTCTGAAATGAAAGATTTGGTGGAAGAACGAACAGCTGCCGATACCGGTTCTTTTGGTTCGATGTTTAGAATGAATCCTGAGGTTGCCGATATACCGGAGCGTTATGCCAAGGAATTTAATGGGGTCAAACTCTTAACCATGGGAACCGTAGACGCCGGAGGATCTGGTTGTGTATGTCCTGAGCATGTTTTATTAAAAATGCTGATGAGCCATTTGGTGCTTTATCAAAAGGACGTTGTGATCATGGATATGGAAGCAGGAATCGAGCATTTGGGACGAGGTACTGCCGGAGCAGTTGACGCATTTATTGTCGTCGTCGAACCGGGAGTCCGCAGTATTCAGACGTTTCATAAAGTTAAATCCATGGCAATGGATATTGGTGTAAAACAGGTTTATGTTATTGGAAATAAAATCCGGAATGACGGAGATATCGCCTTTATTGAAGAAAAAGTTGGAGCTGAAAACATCATTGGTTTTTTAAACTACCGGGATGCGATTTCAGAATCTGATCGAAACAACAAATCGCCCTATGACGATCCTGTCATGAAGGCAGATATTGCCACTCTCGGTACAAAAATACTGGAGATTGTACAGGACAAAAAGAAATAACAAAACGAATTTAGAATAAAGAACAAAAATCTAATGTTAATTGAACTAATCTAAGGAGGAAAAAGTCCATATGAATATGAATCTTTTTGATATTATTTACGACGGTCAAGCCCAGTACTTACAACGTGCTGAAGAAATGGTTGCCAAAGTCGTTGCTGAAAAGGGAAAAGAAACACCGGTAAAATTCCCAGGTACTGCTTATGCTTTACCTTGTATCTACGCTATTACAGGCAAAAAAATCACCAATGTAGGTGAATTGGAAGATGCGTTAGCACTTGCTAAAGAACATATTAACAGAACTAACTATCTGGCGGAAGCCTTAGATGCTGGTACTGCAGCTGCAATGTGTGCAGAAATTATTGAAGCAGTTAAATATGTTTACACTGAACTTCCATACGAAGGTCGTCACGTTGAAGATTTAAATACAACTGATGCCCGTTGTTTAGGACATATTACAGATGCTGAAGTTCGTAACTTCGGTGTGCCATTGGTAACAGATGACATCCCAGGTGTTGCTGTTATTATCGGTGAATGTAAAGATGCTGAAATGCTTGCCAGTATCGTTAAAGATTACCAGGGTAAAGGTTTATTAACCTTCATGGTTGGTAAAGTTATCGACCAGGCGATTGCACAAAAAATCAAAATGGGTATTGACCTTCGAGTTATTCCTTTGGGATACGAAATCGAATCTGTTATCCACGTTGTATCTGTTGCGATTCGTGCCAGCTTAATCTTTGGTGCGACACCTCCAGGCGACTTCCTAGCTCACAGAACCTACACAAAAAACCGTGTTAAAGCATTTGTTAATGTATTTGGACCATGGGATAACAAAATTATCGCTGCCGGTGCTGCTGCCATCGAATTAGGCTTCCCAGCAGTAACAGAAACGTTCATTAATGAAGTACCAACCTTATTATTACACCAACCAGATAACAGCAAAGTTGTTGCAACTTCTTTAGAAGCCCGTAACATCAAAATCAAAGTTACCGAAATCGACTGTCCAGTTGCTGTTTCTTCAGCATTTGAAGGCGAACGTGTTCGTAAAGATACGATGTTTGCTGAATTCGGCGGAAACAAAACTGAATGTTGGGAACTTGTTACAACCGGCGATTTAGCTGAAATGGAAGATCACAAAATTACAGTTGTTGGACCAGACATTGACGACGCTATGTTCGCAGGAAAAGACGTTGTACGTTTACCTATGGGCGTTGTTGTTAAAGTTGCTGGTAAGCAAATGCAAAAAGACTTCGAAACCGTTCTTGAAAGACGTATCCATTACTTTACAAACTATATTGAAGGTGCAATGCATGTTGGACAAAGAAATATCGCTTGGATCCGTTTAACAAAAGAAGCTTTCGAAAAAGGTTTCCGTTTAAAACATATCGGTGAAGTTTTATACGCAAAAATGCGTTCTGACTTTGATAAAGTTGTTGATAAATGTGAAGTTACCATTTACACCAATGCTGAAGACGTAAAACGACTTGGCGAAGAATTAGTTAAACCAATCTACGCAGAACGTGACGAACGAATGGGTTCTTTAACTGATGAAAGCGTTGACGAATTCTACACCTGTTTATTATGTCAATCATTTGCTCCAAGCCACGTTTGTGTTGTTACACCAGAACGTTTAGGTCTTTGTGGTGCAGTATCCTGGTTGGATGCTAAAGCGACTAAAGAATTAGATCCAATGGGACCAAACCAACCAATCGTTAAAGGCACAGCAACTGACGAACGTCTTGGAACCTGGGATTCAGTAAACGAAGTTGTAGCTCAAACTTCACAAGGTGCAGTTGAAAAAGTTACACTGTACTCAATCCTTGAAGATCCAATGACCTCTTGTGGTTGTTTCGAATGTATCTGTGGTATCATGCCAGAAGCTAACGGTGTTATCATTGTAAACCGTGAGTTCCCTGACACTTCTCCAGTCGGTATGACTTTCGGTGAATTAGCATCGATGACAGGTGGTGGGGTTCAAACTCCAGGCTTCATGGGTCATGGTCGATTCTTAATCGGTTCTAAAAAATTCATGTCAGCTGAAGGCGGTTTATCACGAATCGTTTGGATGCCAAAAGAATTAAAAGATGATGTTGCAGACCGTTTAAATAAAGCAGTAAAAGAAATGACCGGCATTGAAAACTTCGCAGACATGGTTTGTGATGAAACAATTGCTATCGATTCTGAAGCTGTATTAGAATTCTTAGAATCAAAAGGACATCCAGCTTTAGCTATGGATCCAATTATGTAATTAAATTTGACTTGAGTCGAATTTTGTAACATGCCTGAAGGCAGAACACAGACGTGTTCTGCCTTTTTTTTCGAAATTAAATAGAAATTCAAATGTAAATTAGATTAATTCTTGATGATCTATAGGTTTATTAAGGAAAAAGTGTTATAATTATAACTAAATTTAGAACATTAGGAGGAAATAATATGTGTAATAATAAAGAACTTCATAGTCATGGCGAACACCACGATCACGAAGAAGGTCATCCCCATAACGATGTTGCCGGACATGCCCATGACCACGTTCATCCTCATGACAGTCAAGAAGGACATGCCCATGATCACGAACACAGCCATGAACATGACCACAAACACAGCCATCCCCATAGTGATGATCACGACCATGGCAGTGATCATACCCATGAGGGCGAGCATGAACACGAACATACGCACCAACACGCTCATCCCCATCCTCATCAGCATGAACATCCTCATCCACATGAAGGACAGGAACAGGCCCATGGTCACGAACACCCTCATCCTCACAAACATGGAGATGGACATTGTGGTAACCATGGTAAAAATGGCGCCGGTTGCTGTCATGGTGGAGATGTTGAAAACAAGGACATTGAGATTTTAGGTTTGTTATTAGATCATTGGGTTGCTCATAATCAGGATCATGCCATGGAATATAATACTTGGGTTGAAAAAATGAACCGACTGGGTAAAAATGATGTTGCTGAATCACTCATTGAAGCGATTGCTTTAATGAGCGAAGCGGACAAACATCTGGTTGAAGCAAAAAAAGAACTGAATTAATGTTATTAGCTGCGTTTTAAGTTGTAGTATGACACTTAAAACGCAGGTTTCGTAAATCAACAATAAAAATAGAAATGCTATTGATGGGTGCTTGGATTTACTCAAACGCCTGTGAATACGTTTATTAATGCTTGAAGGCATTGAATTTCTTTAGAAAAGGAAGTGTGTTTATGAGTTTAACAGATTTAATTTACGCTGGTTCAAATGCCGTTGCAGGTTTAACCGAAGGCGCTGTCAATGATGCCATCGCCAAATATGGTGAGGGTCATTCCGTCGGATACCCGGATACAGCTTATTTTTTACCGATCATTTACGCGGCAACAGGGGTTAAGATTAAAACTTTGGGTGATTTGCCGGCAGCAGTCGGCATTCTAAAAAGTTTAATCACTAATAAGGAAGATTTGGGAGAAGCTTTAAATGCTGGACTGGCCACCGCCGTCGGAGCCGAAATTATCGAAGCGATCCGCTATTTAGATGGCGATCCCTATGCCAATGATGCCGGAATCGGTTTTGTGGCGGATCCGATCATTCGTTCATTGGGCGTGCCCTTGGTAACTGGCGATATTCCCGGAATTGCGGTTCTTTTAGGGGAATCATCCGATCCGGCCGCTTTGGCTGCGATTGTCAAAGACTATCAGGAAAAAGGGTTGCTGACCTTTATGGTTGGTAATATCATTGAGCAGGCTTTAGAAGCTGGTGTGAAAATGGGACTGGACTACCGGGTCATTCCTTTGGGCCATGAAGTCACCTCCGTTATTCACGTTGTCTCCGTTGCCATTCGGGCCGCCTTGATCTTTGGGGGAATCGAACCAGGTAAACTACCGGAATTCCTGACCTATACCAAAGAACGGGTACCGGCTTTTGTTAATACCTTCGGTGAATTAAATGAGGTGATTGTTTCGGTTGGCGCCGGTGCGATTGCGCTGGGCTTCCCGGTTATTGCCGACGTTCCAGTACCAGAAGTACCAGGTGCCTTAATGACCCAGGCTGATCATGCTAAAACAGTCGAGTTCTCTTTAGAAGCTCGTGATATTAAGATTAAAGTTACCAAAATTGATGTACCTGTTTCTGTTGCTTCTGCCTTTGAAGGCGAGCGGGTCCGTAAAGACACCATGTTTGCTGAATTTGGCGGCAATAAAACAAAATGTTGGGAATTAGTAAAAGAAGCAGAATTAAGTGAAGTAGAAGACCATAAGATTACAGTCGTGGGACCGGAAATTGATGACGCCCAATTTGAAGGTGCTGATGTTGTCCGCTTACCACTGGGTATTTTGGTTGAAGTTGCTGGCAAGAGTATGCAAAAAGATTTTGAATCGGTTCTTGAACGTCGAATTCATTATTTTACCAATTACATTGACGGGGCTATGCATGTCGGACAACGAAACATTGCCTGGATTCGTCTTACTAAAGAAGCGTTTGAAAAAGGCTTCCGATTAAAACATATTGGCGAAGTGCTCTATGCAAAAATGCGGGCAGACTTTGACAATGTTGTGGACAAATGCCAGGTTACACTGTACACCAATCTGGCAGATGTGGAACGCCTGGAAGAAGAAATGGTTAAGCCGATTTATGCTGAACGTGATGAACGAATGGGTGCGCTAACAGACGAAAGTGTTGAAACTTTCTATACGTGTACGCTATGCCAGTCATTTGCACCAAGCCACGTTTGTGTGGTCACACCGGAGCGGCTAGGTTTGTGCGGGGCAGTTTCCTGGTTGGATAGCAAGGCGACGAAAGAATTAGATCCAGCCGGACCTTCCCAACCGATTGAAAAAGGCGAAGCAATTGATGAAAAAATAGGTATTTGGGAATCGGTTAATAAAACGGTTGCGGCTGCCTCTCAGGGCGCTGTTGAGCGGGTAACGCTGTACTCAATCCTGGAAGATCCGATGACCTCCTGTGGTTGTTTTGAATGTATCTGTGGAATCATGCCAGAAGCCAATGGTGTTGTCATTGTTAACCGGGAGTTTAGTGAAATTTCGCCAGTCGGAATGACTTTTGGAGAATTGGCATCGATGACTGGTGGTGGGGTTCAGACACCTGGCTTTATGGGTCATGGTCGTCATTTCATCGGTTCTAAAAAATTCATGTCTGCTGAAGGCGGTTTAACCCGAATTGTCTGGATGCCAAAAGAATTAAAAAACGATGTGGCTGAACGCTTAAATAAAGCAGCATTTGAGTTAACCGGGATTGAAAATTTCGTCGACATGGTTTGCGACGAAACAATCGCAACCGATTCTGAAGCGGTATTGGAATTCCTGGAATCTAAAGGCCATCCAGCCTTGGCGATGGATCCAATTATGTAATAAAATAGCCTTAAATTAAGACTGATATAGTATTATAAAAGCATCGTCACCCCTTAGCTTGTGTTAAGGGGTGGACTGTGTTAAAATAGCCTCAAATAAAAGAAAGGAGACTGAGAACATGTGTGAATCTTCAGCTTATATGATTACTCCTGAAGGAGAAACAAAGATAATGGACTATGTCGTTGATATCGTTCCAAACGACGATGGTAGCTTGACCTTGTCTGATTTATTGGGTGGTACAAAAATTGTTCAAGGCAAACTAAAAGAAGTGAAACTTCTTAACCACAAAATTATTATCGAAGGAACAACGGTTTAGTTTATGAACATTGTTGTGCTAGACGGTATGGGAGGCGGCATTGGGTCACGGATTGTTGGAATCCTTAAAGAAGAAATTCCACCATATATTGAAGTATATGGGCTGGGAACTAACGCCTTGGCCACTGCTGCGATGTTAAAAAAGGGTGCCAATAAAGGGGCCACTGGTGAAAATGCCATCGCCGTAACAGTAAAAAAAGCGGATTTTATTATCAGCTCAATTGCGATGACGATTCCAAACTCCATGATGGGCGAAGTGACGCCGAAAATGGTTGAAGCCATTGGAAATAGTGACGGATTTAAAATCTATATCCCGATTCTTCCTGAAAATCATCACATTGTTTCACTGGAGGAAAAACCATTATTGCTCCAAATTCGTGAAGCCGTGTCGTTGATTAAAAAAGAACTCAATTTAGGAGACGTGTAAATGGATGCTAAATTAAATATGGATAAGGATGAAGAAATCTTCAAAGTTTTTCTGGCGCATTGGATTAACCATACGGGTGATCACATTGAAGGTTACCGGGAATGGGCAGAAAAATTAAAGGATACATCAAAAGACAATGTTTCTAGAGAAATATTTTTAGCGATTGAAAAAATGAGAGATGCGCAAAAGAAGATCATGGAAGCAAAAATGCGTTTCTAAGAATTTTTTTCATTACAAAATAAAAGCCGACCACAACCCATGCTTGAAAGCAGGACTTTTAGTTCTGTTTTTTTTATGTGAATGAATTGATTGGTGATTGGGAAGATGTATTTTGTAATTAGCCACCGAAGAAATGAAAATCATTTTTTCGGTGGCTTTTTTAATAAAAGGTTATGTGCTTATTTAGAGTTAGTGTATAATAAGTGAAAATAGAAAAATAAAAGAAGGTTTTAAAAAATGCGAATAAAAGATAAAAAACGGTTTATAATTGCCTGTGGGGGATTGGCAGCAATTGTAATACTTGTTATTGCGGTATTAACCATTGGGTTTATGAACAATAATAAAACCCAAACATCAGCAAATAATAAACAGAATGCAGAAACAACGACAGTCCAGAGCACAACAACGGCTAAAGCGACAGAACCGGTGTCCAATTCACAAACCGCTACGGTTGAACAGCCAGCGTCGGTCGAAACTAAAGTTGATGCAAAAAATGCCAATACAACCAGTACTGATAGCATCACCATGCTAGTCAATAAAAATCATAGCATTTCAGCCAGTTATGTGCCCGCAGATCTGGTGACAGTTAATTTGCCATCAACCCGAGAAACGCAGATGCGAAGCGTAGCAGCGGAGGCCTTGGCTAAACTTTTTAATGCGGCCAGTAGTGCCGGTTATGATCTTTCCTGTTGTTCGGGCTACCGTTCCTACGAAACCCAATCGGAACTCTATGCCTGGAATGTCGATACCTATGGGGTTGATGGCGCTGAACTTGTCAGTGCCCGACCAGGAATGAGTGAACATCAGCTTGGGTTGGCGATGGATGTGACCAGCGCTTCGGTAGGGTTTGATTTATTGGAAAGTTTCGGTTCGACTCCGGAAGGTCAATTCCTTAAAGACAATGCGTATAAATACGGCTTTATTGTTCGTTATCCTCAAGGTAAAACAGATATTACCGGCTATGCCTATGAACCTTGGCATCTGCGTTATCTGGGAGCGGATGTAGCGACGGAGATTTATAACAGTGGAAAAACCATGGAAGAATATTATGGAACAAATTAATGAATCAACTATTTTGTCTGGTTTGCAAAAGGGTATCTGTTGAAGATATCCTTTTGCTTTTAAAAAATAAATACGAATCATAAAAAACTATTTAAATAAAAGTGTTTTATTGGTATAATAAGCAGGTATTTCGTGCGCCCGTAGCTCAGGTGGATAGAGCAGTAGTTTCCTAAACTGCGTGCCGGAGGTTCAAATCCTCTCGGGTGCACCAAAAAGAATTTAACGGCGTTTGGCCGTTTTTTAGTTTAAAAACATCTTAAATAAGAAAATAAAGCCATTGCAATGTCGAACAACAAGGTTTATACTTTCAAAGATTGCAAATAAACAGAATAGGATGAGGATTAGAATGGAAGACTACAAGAAATATTTAATCGTTTTTGGGCTTTTATTGTTGTTTGCGCTGATATCACCCATTATTCTGGCCTGGTTGAATATTATCCTTTCGCCCTATATTACAACGGCAGGCGTCGCAATGATCATCTTTGTTATAACGGTTCTGATTGCATGGTATGGAAAGATTGGGCGAAAATAACATGGTTAACATTAACCAGTGACGAAGAACAAATACAACAGATAGAACTAATTTAGAAAAACAGCAGGAGATTAAGTTGAAGATACGATTAGTAGAAGAGAAAGATTATCAGCGGGTACTGGATATTTTGAATGAAGCCATTGCCGCGAGGAAGTTTACGGCGCAATTGTCACCAGCAACCATGGCAATGCGTAAAGATTGGTTTATTCATCATTCGGCACCACGACATCCGATGTTTGTTGCCGAAATAGATGATCAGGTTGTCGGTTGGATCACCCTGACAGAGTTTCGGGCTGGTCGGGAAGGCTTTCGGTTTACATCCGAAGTCAGTTATTATATCGATAGCCGCTGTCATCGAAAAGGGATTGGCTCGATGTTGATGAGCCGTGCCATTGAAGCAGCAAAGGAAATCGGTTTTCGCAATCTCGTCGCTGTGGTTTTTGACAGTAATATCAGTAGCCGAAAATTGGTGAAAAAATTTGGCTTTAAACTATGGGGACATATGCCGGAAGCCGTTGATATTGATGGAAAAAGCATCGGTTGCGATTATTGGGGATTAAAAATAGAAAAATAATAAAACACGCTTGATTATTTGTGGCGTTGCTGATATAATTTTAATGTTGTTCAAAAAGGCTTGGCCTTTTTTTTATTTGGGTCAAAGCATCAGTCAATAACAAAGAAAATCATGAATAATCGGCAATGTTTTCATTGACAAAAATAAGGTTGGCGTGGTATTCTATGTTAGTGACTATGAAAATAGGGAACGTGTGCCTGCGTGTTCCTGCGGGTGTTGATATAAGGATGTAGGAGGTGCTGGAATGAGAGTAAAAGTTACTTTAGCATGTACAGAATGCAAGCAAAGAAATTACGATACCATGAAAAACAAGAAGAATAACCCTGATCGTTTAGAAGTGGATAAGTATTGCAGATTTTGCAAGAAGCATACACCACATAAAGAAACGAAATAATGGATAAAGAGGAATATCATGGCAACAAATAAAAAAGCTAAAAATGCCAGTAGTAAGCAAGGAAAAGAAAACACCCAGCAACAGGCACAAAAAACCGGAGATAAGGCAACAAACCTGGTAAAAGAGGAAAAGAAAACGCCTCAATCAACGGCAAAAAATGAGAAAAAAACACAAAAGAAGTCAAGCGAAAAAAGTAAAGAACCAAATATTTTTCAAAGAATGGTCGGCTTTTTAAAAGGTGTTCACCATGAATTAAGAAAAGTTACTTGGTTGACTAAAGAAGAATTGCTTCAACGTACCGGTATTGTAGCTGGAATTGTTGGGATATTCACTTTTCTCGTTTGGGTTGTTGATACAGGATTAGGTGCACTTGCCGCGTTATTTATAAACATTTAGGTAAGGGAGAACCATGGATAGTAATCAACACGAACAGGCCCAATGGTTTGTTGCACATACCTATTCCGGTTATGAGAATAAGGTTAAAGCAAGCATTGAAGCCACAGTAGAAAACAGAAATATGGAGGACGTGATCCTAGAGGTTCAGGTTCCCGTACAAGAAGTAGTGGAAAGTAAGAACGGCAAGCGGGTCGTTAAAGAAAAGAAACTATTTCCAGGTTATGTCATGATCAAAATGTTCATGACGGATGATTCATGGTATGTCGTCCGAAATACCCGTGGTGTCACCGGGTTTGTTGGTCCTGCCTCAAAACCTGTACCCTTGTCCAAGGCTGAACTAAAAAGCATGGGCATTCGTCAACAGCGTGTTGAAATAAGTATGCATGTTGGCGAAGAAGTCAAGGTTATTGAAGGGCCATTAGAAGGTTTCACCGGAGTTATTGAAGAAGTACATGCTGAGAAATCAAAAGTTAAGGTCAATGTTTCCATGTTTGGACGAGATACTCTCGCTGAACTGGGATTTGAACAAATAGAAAAAATTATCACTTAAGGAAAAAACTATTCTTCATGCTACTCCCACTGGGAGAAAAAATACTATAATAAAATGAAGGAGGTGTTAACATGGCAAAAAAAGTAATTGGTATGATTAAATTACAAATTCCTGCCGGTAAAGCAACACCAGCACCACCAGTTGGACCTGCATTAGGTCAACATGGGGTTAATATTATGGGATTCTGTAAAGAATTCAACGCAAAAACTGCAAATGATGCAGGAATGATTATTCCTGTTGTAATCACTGTTTATCAGGATCGTTCTTACTCATTTATTACAAAAACACCACCAGCAGCCGTTCTGTTAAAGAAAATTGCTGGAATTGAGTCTGGATCTGGCGTACCTAACAAAACGAAGGTAGCTAAGGTTACAACTGAACAATTAAGAGAAATCGCAACATTAAAAATGCCTGACTTAAATGCGGCATCTGTAGAATCAGCGATGAGAATGATCGCTGGAACCGCCCGTAGCATGGGTATCACAATCGAAGAATAATTTTAGAAGGTAGAAACACCTTAAGTGGGAGGGAAACCGCTATTACCACAAGGAGGCAAAGATGAAAAAAGGAAAAAAATATCAAGATTTGGTAAAAAGCTTTGATAAGCAAGAGTTATTTGAACTGGATGCAGCCATTGCACAGGTTAAAAAACTTGCCACTGCAAAGTTTGACGAAACCATTGAATTGCATGTAAAACTGGGTGTTGACTCACGTCATGCAGATCAACAGGTTCGTGGAGCGATCGTTCTGCCACATGGTACAGGTAAAACAGTTAAAGTTCTCGTTATTGCCAAAGGCGATAAATTGAAAGAAGCTGAAGAAGCCGGTGCAGATTTCTTTGGTGAAGACGATATTATCGATAAAATTCAAAAAGAAAACTGGTTTGATTTTGATGTAATGATTGCTACTCCAGATATGATGGGTAAGGTTGGTCGTTTAGGTCGAGTATTAGGACCTAAAGGTTTAATGCCAAATCCAAAATCAGGAACTGTAACCATGGATGTTGCAAAAGCTGTTGCTGATACAAAAGCCGGTAAGGTTGAGTATCGTTTAGACAAAACCAATATTATTCATGTAATCATTGGTAAAGCATCTTTTACCGAAGAAGCTTTAAGAGAAAACATGATGGTATTATTGGAGACTGTTAAAAAAGCAAAACCAGCAGCTTCTAAGGGACAATACTTTAGAAGTGTTACTCTGGCAAGTACCATGAGTCCTGGAGTTAAAGTCAACACAGGAAAAATCTAGGAGTTTATTGATTGATTTTACATAAACTCTAAAACGACTTGACATAGAAAATGACAAATGATACAATAACGTCGTTGTTAAAGACGCATTCATCCAGAGACAGTAGGTGTACATAAATCCTACCGAGGTTGAAGAGAAAAAGCTTATTATTAAATATAAAGCTCTCTTCACGCTGTGGAGTGAGCTTTTTTGATACGATTTTTAAAAGGAGGTGCAGATAATACATGCCAAAGATTGAAGTAAAACAAGTTGTAGTACAAGAAATTGCAGAAAAACTTCGTAACGCTCAAACAGCGGTTCTCGTCGACTATCGTGGTTTGAATGTTGAAGAAGTAACTGAGTTGCGGTCCCTGGCTCGAGCAGCAGGTATCGACTACAAGGTATATAAAAATTCAATGATGCGGTTCGCTGCTAAAGAAACCGGCTTTGAAGGTTTACTTGACGTTTTGGTTGGACCTACTGCAATTGCTTTCTGTGATACAGATCCAGTTGCGCCAGCAAAACTACTTAGCGAGTTTGCAAAAAAACATAAAGCTTTAGAAATTAAAGCAGGTATGGTTGATGGTAAGGTTTTAGACGTTCAAGGCGTTGCGGATCTTGCAGAATTACCACCACGAGAAGTACTGGTTGCCAGAGTTCTTGGTGGCTTAAACGCACCAATTTCAGGTTTTGTTAACGTACTTAACGGAAACATGCGTGGATTGGTTGTCGCATTAAATGCGATTGCAGAACAAAAACAAGCTTAACTCAATTCAAAATTAAATTAAAGAAAGAATATTTGGAGGTTTTATAAAATGGCAAGTGAAAAAGTAACACAATTAATTGAAGACGTAAAAGGTTTAACAGTATTAGAATTATCTGAACTGGTAAAAGCATTAGAAGAAGAATTTGGCGTAAGTGCTGCTGCACCGATGGCTGTTGCTGCTGCTCCAGCTGCTGGTGGCGCTGCTGAAGAAGCTGAAGAACAAACTGAATTTGATGTAATTTTATCTGCTGCTGGCGATCAAAAAATCAAAGTTATCAAAGTTGTTCGTGAATTAACTGGCTTAGGCTTAAAAGAAGCTAAAGCATTAGTTGACGAAGCTCCAAAACCAGTTAAAGAAGGCGCTACTAAAGAAGAAGCTGATGATATTAAAGCTAAAATTGAAGAAGTTGGCGGAAGCGTCGAAGTAAAATAATTACTCGATAACCACTAAAAATCACTTGCTTGCGCAGGTGATTTTTTTGTTTAACAGACGAACTGGTCTGAGAAAGAAAAACAATGGGAAAAAAACAGATAAATCAAGTGAAAGAAATTACGCCGATGGCGGTAGACTTCCCACAATGGTATACGGATGTTATATCTAAAACTGAAATGGTGGACTATTCACCCGTAAAAGGTTTCATGGTCATTCGTCCCTATGGTTATGCCATCTGGGAATTAATCCAGCAAGCCTATGATAAACGGTTCAAGGAAACCGGTCATGAAAATATGTACTTTCCGCTTTTAATTCCAGAAAGTCTGCTAACCAAAGAAGCAGAACATGTAGAAGGGTTTGCTCCTGAGGTAGCCTGGGTAACACACGGTGGCGGTAAAGAACTGGCCGAACGTTTAGCGGTTCGACCCACCTCCGAAACGATTATTTGCAGCATGTACTCAAAATGGCTGAATTCTTACCGACAACTGCCTTATTTATATAATCAATGGTGTTCAGTCGTGCGTTGGGAAAAAACCACCCGACCATTTTTGAGAACTTCTGAGTTTTTATGGCAGGAAGGTCATACCCTTCATGAAACGCCGGAAGAAGCTCAGACGGAAACCATGCAGATGCTGGGTATCTATCGGGAAATAGCTGAAAGCCACCTGGCCATGCCAATGGTCGTGGGACGAAAAAGCGATAAAGAAAAATTTGCCGGGGCTGATGCAACCTATACCATGGAAGCACTGATGCATGATGGTCAGGCCCTGCAATCCGGAACCTCCCATAATCTTGGTCAACATTTTACCAAAGCCTTTGATATTACCTATCTGGATCGAAACAATGAACAATCCTATCCATTCCATACTTCCTGGGGTGTATCAACCCGGTTAATTGGCGGAATCATTATGGTTCATGGGGATGACAATGGCCTGGTTTTGCCACCAATGATTGCCCCGATTCAAGTGGTGGTAATTCCGGTGGCGCAACATAAAGAAGGCGTCCTGGACAAAGCCTGGGAAATCAGCAAAACATTGGGCAAAGATTTTAGAGTAAAAGTAGATGACCTGGACGGCTATTCGCCCGGTTGGAAATTTAACCAGTGGGAAATGAAAGGCGTGCCAATCCGTCTGGAAATCGGACCACGGGACATCGAAAACGGACAATGTGTGCTGGCCCGTCGCGATACCGGCGAAAAGATTCAGGTCAGTCTGGATAATGTTTCGAATGAAGTTGACACTTTATTAAAAGAAATTCAAGCCAATTTGTTTGACAAGGCCTTAAAAATGCGGGAAGAAAAAACGTCAACCGCCGAAAACATGGAAGAATTTAAGACGAAGTTAAAAGAAAATCCCGGTTTCATCAAAGCCATGTGGTGTGGCGAGCGCAGTTGTGAAGATGCGATTAAGGAAGAAACTGGCGCTTCCATCCGTTGCGTTCCTTTTGATGATGAACAGGAAGTTTTGTATGAAGGCAAATGTGTATGCTGTGGAAAGCCGGCGCAAAAAATGGCTTACTTTGCCCGAGCTTACTAGAAAAAGTGAGTGTGTGAAGATGAGCAGCATAACAATGACTAATCTGGGATTTTTCTTGAACGAAACAGAATTTTATGAACATATCCGAATGAAAAAAGGATCAAAACGGGCCCTGCCGATTGAGCGGATTCTAGAGCGAGCAAGAAACATTCCCAAGCCAAAGGTTTTATATCGGGTTTCCGAAGCGAAAATCATTGATGCTACACATTTTACACTGGATGGCATCGAATTTGTCAGTGAAATTGGAGTGGAAAAAATTTCGAAAGCGACCTATGTTTTTCCGAATGTGGTTACCGCTGGTGCTGAAATCGAAAATTATTGCTTATCCCGTGAAAATGTCCTGGAACAGTACATTATCATGGAGCTTTGTAATTTTGCCTGTGAATTTGCCCGGGAAGCCCTGATTCGGGACGTAAAAAATCGTTACGGTGTCGAAATAAAGGATTGCATCTATCCCGGTGAAGATGGCTTTCGATTGGAATCTGGAAAGCGGATCTTTGATCTTTTTGAAAATGTGGAAGCCGAAATTGGTGTCACGGTCACCGACATGGGACTAACCACACCGAGTCGCACAGCGTATGCCATTTATTTTGGATAAAATGTTTAATATAAAATGCGTAAAATAAAAGAGGCTCTCAGGCCTCTTTTATTTTACGCATTTTTTAAGTTGTCAAAAATTTCCACCATCCGCTTGTTTAAAAGAGGATGGACAAAATAAGGGGCAATTTCAGCCATCGATTCCATCACAAAAGCGCGCTCCTGGATTCGAGGATGTGGGAGGATCACATGAGGATCATCAGTCACCAGATTGTCATAGAATAAAATGTCCAGATCAATGGTGCGTGGTCCCCAGTGGATCGTTCGTTCGCGTTTAAGTCCCTGCTCAATTTCGAGCAACAGGGTCATCAGAGTCTGGGGTGGTAAGGTGGTTTTGATTCTAAGAACGCAATTGAGAAAAGCGTCCTGATCAATATAACCCCATGGCTCCGTTTCGATAATACTGGATTGGGTGAGGACTTGAATGCCGGGAGTATTTTTAATGGCTTCAATCGCCTCGGTCAGATTCTGATTCCGGTCACCCATGTTGGTGCCCAGTCCGATAAAAGCGTGATGCCAGCCCCGGTTGATTTCAATGGCCACCGTATCCATGGATTTGAGGATCGGGGCCCAGGGTTTTTTGATCATAATACTTACATGGTTAACCATCGGGTAATTATTTAACACATAGGTCGCCAGCATTTCACCAGCGGTTTCGATGAGATCGTAGCTTTCTTTTTTGAACTCGATTTCCAACGCATGGCAGAGTTCGCCATAATGAACGGACTTGGTCAAGTCGCCGGTAAGGGCGGCTTCCTGCATATCCAGGGTCAGGGTCACCGAAATCAGGAATTTCTGCCCCAGGGTTTTTTCTTCCGGGAAAACCCCGTGATAGGCAAAAACCTCAAAGTCTTTTATATAGAGTTTGTCCATGGTGCTCCTTTCAAGATACCAGCCGTCATTTGGGCGGCGCGCTTATTTTCCAGTACATCGTGAACACGAATAATGGAAGCCCCCTTCATAATGCCAATAACGGTGGTGGCAACCGTGCCTTCCACCCGTTGGGTGACCGGTAAGTCCAGGGTCAGACCGATAAAGCCTTTGCGGGAGGTACCGAGTAAAATTGGGTAGCCCAGAGTTTGGAGGGCTTCCAGGTTGTGCATTGTTTCCATATTTTGGGCATAATCCTTGGCAAAACCAATACCGGGATCAAGGATGATGGCATCCCGGGAAATGCCGGCTTTTAGGGCAATATCGATGGATTCCTGAAGGTCGCTGTTGATATCGGTCATGAGATGATTGTAATTCTGGTTGTCGCGGTTATGCATCAGCACACAGGGAACCTTGTATTTGGCCGTGACATCGGCCAGGGTCGGGTCGTATTTAAAGCCCCAGATGTCGTTGACCAGGGCAGCTCCAGCCTTAAGGGCAGCTTCGCCGACGGCACCCTTGTAGGTATCGATCGAAATGGGAATATCAAATCGCTGGCGGATGGCTTCAATCATTGGCACAATGCGATCAATTTCTTCATCATCGCTGATTTGGGTATGGCCGGGGCGGGTGGATTCACCACCAAGATCAATGAGATCGGCACCATCAGCGATCATTTTTTCAACCTGTTTAAGACTGGTGTCCAAGGTGTTAAATTTGCCCCCGTCGGAAAATGAATCCGGGGTAACGTTTAAGATCCCCATAATGAGGATCTCGTTTGTTAAGTCAAAATTTTTATTGCCAATTTGCATGGTAACTCCTTTAATAAACAATGGTCAGGTTTTTCTTTTCTTTAGACCAATCACATTCTTGTTCTACCGGACATGAATAACAAGCCCGGGATAATTTGTCACTTTCATAAAATATTCGGCTGAATCCTTGGGCTTCCGGGTTGCGATGATTCAGGATAGCATCCAGGATCAGTTTATTTTCATCATCGGTAAAATCCAGGGTCTCCAGTAATGGAATTGCCAATTGGTGGGAGGCAATTTCATGAGGGGTTTTGTCTTTGTATTGAACAAAACGCCCGATATCGTGCAGTAGTGCCGTTGTATAGATAAGATCCCGGGAGAAGTTTAAACCGGCTTCCATGGTCTTTATAGTGGCAATGCGGGCTACCGACAAAAAATGCGGAACATCATGACGACAGAAACGGCGTTGTTCTTCGCAGTTTTTAATTTTATTGAGATATTTTTGATAGTCTCTATTTTGATAAAGCAGATTGGTGTGATTCAACTGATCCATTAACCACGTCCTATTTAATACTTAAAAGTTTATGAACTTCATCTTTCAGTTCTTTGTTATGGGCGAAAATACCGGCTTGCATAGCGGTAACCGTCCGGGTTCCGGGTCGTTTGACACCACGCATGTTCATGCATAAATGCTCGGCTTCGATGATAACCATGACGCCGCGGGCCTGAAGATAATCCATAATCGCTTCGCCGATATCAGTGGTTAAAACTTCTTGAAGCTGAGGTCGTTTTGAATACAAATCAACCGTTCTGACAAGTTTTGAAAGTCCGGCAACGCGACCGTTGGGAATGTAGGCGATATGAACCTTACCGTAAAATGGTAACAGATGGTGTTCACACATGGAATAAAAAGGAATATCCCGTTCAATGACGATATCATCGGATTTGACAGCAAAGGTTTTGGCCAGGTGGACTTCAGCGGTATGACCCAGTCCTGAAAAAATTTCGGCATACATCCGGGCAACACGAGCCGGGGTTTCAATCAGACCTTCCCGGGTGGGGTCTTCGCCAATGGCTTCCAAAATCATCGTTACAGCTTCTTGAATTTTTTGTTGATCAATCATTTTTCTCCTATCGCCGAATCACATTACTTCGATTCGGAATGGTTTTTACTAAAACCAAATAAAAAAAGCATTACTCAAATAAAACAAAATGTTTTAAGCAATGCTTCCGCAACCCTTAATTGGTCGTTAAGGGGTCCAGCGGAAGCAACAAGATATCGCAATGAGTTCATTTCGTTTAAAGGCAACTTCCCATCCTCTAACACTTTACGCATCTTGTCTACTCTGTTATATTTAATTGGGTGTATTTTAACATGGGATAGGGTTAGTTACAAGGGTAATATAACGCAATCTTAAAAGATATAAGTATATTCGATTAAAGATATTCAGGTTAAAAACACCTGTTAAAAAATATCTCATGCAAATGGACAAGTAAAGAGAAAAAATTTAACCATTTTTTTAACAAAGTTCAAAAAAAGTGTAATCGATGGACAATTATTTTACTTATTTAAAAAAAATCAGCAAAATACGATTAAAAGTAACTTAAAAGATTATTTTAACTATTTAAGAATTTCATCGTTTACTTAAGATGACTATGCTAAAATAATTGCAAAATATACAAAAATGAATGAGAAATGAGAAGGATGATGAATGATCCAGCGATAGATACTCTGATAACAAATAATCCTGAAAAATTTACCATAAAAACGCTTTATATGCGTGGGGTTCCCAAGTGGGAATTTGAACGTTACCTTATTAAAATAGCCAAGACAGTAACTGGCAACACCTACAATGGCGACGGTTGGCAGGTAATCTTGTCTGAAGAACGACAAGAATCCCTTGGTCAGTTTAATCTTGTTGCGGTGGATGTGACCATTGCCGTGGAGAAGGATCAATTTGATGATTTTCTGAAAACCTTTCGGAAGAATTTTCTGCGTGGCGGAGGTTGAGTATGGAAGAAAAAAATCATAAGAAGAAGTTCTATTCCCTTGATAATGCCGGGGTCCTTTATACGGCGATTGCGTCATCACGGATAACAACGGTGTATCGAATGACCGTGGAATTATCAGAAGCGGTTGATCCGGAGACTTTACAAAAAGCGCTGGAGCAGATTATCCATCGCTTTCCGTATTTCCAGGTTACGCTGAAACGTGGTTTTTTCTGGTATTATTATGAACATACCGAAGCTATCCCCATGGTTGAGGAAGAAGCTTATTATCCCTGCAAAACGATGCGGCAACGCCAGGGCAAAACCTTTCCGTTTCGGGTGCTTTATTATAAAAAGTATATTCATGTGGAGTTTAATCACAGCATCTGCGATGGTAGTGGCGGTCTGGCCTTTCTGCAAACCCTGATCATTGAGTATTTTAAACTGCTAAAAGGTATTACACCCAAAAATCTGGGGAAAGCCATGGATATTCATGACGAAGTGGATCCAAGAGAGTTTGAAGATTCGTTTAAGGTTTATTATGAGGAAAATGTACCGCCACCACCCAGCAGTAAAAAAGTCTTTCATTTCCCCTTTGAGCTGCTGGATAAGGGTGAATATCTGTTGCTAACAGGGATTGTTCCGGTTGCACCCTTACTGGCTTTGGCCAAAAGCTATCACTGCACCCTGACACAGTTTATTCTGGCTTTATATTTTGAAAGTATTCAGGAATACATTCAGGGGCTTCCGATGAGTGAAAAAAAGAAACATCATCAGCGGATTGCCATCAATGTGCCGGTCGATTTAAGAAAGATGTTTCCCTCCATAACCCTGAGAAATTTCTTCATCAGCCTGAATCCCGAGATTGATCTGGCTTTGGGTTACTATACCCGGGAGGAAATCATCGAGCAGATTAAAGGCTATATGGGTCTTTACATGAATCGCAAAAACATCAACCGTTATATTTCCCGAAATGTAAAGAATGAACAGTTGATTTTTCTCAGGCTGATTCCGCTGTGGGTAAAAAAACTGTTTATGCCGGTGGTTTACAAGTGGTACGGTGAACGAGGCTACACCAGTGGGTTATCCAATTTAGGGGTCGTCACCGTTCCCGAGGAGATCAAACCTTTTATTAAGAGCTTTGAAGTCTTTCCATCGCCCAGTGCGGAGAGTCGGCTAAAACTGGTCACTGTCAGCTATGATGGAAAACTGGCCTTATGCTTTGGTAAAACCACAGGAGAAACGGTGGTTGAAAAACTGTTTTTTAGAAAAATCAGACAGTTGGGTATTCCGGTAAAAATTGAAACAAATAAGAGGTGAGAGTATGGCTTATTGTCCAAAATGTGGCGTGGAAGTCGAAGATGACGTAAAAAAGTGCCCCCTGTGTGATTTCCCGATACCCGATGTAAATGAAGACCAGCAACCCAAAGACAGTAAATATCCTCAGGCCATCAATACCTATAATGAAGATCACTTAGGAAAAAAGAATAAGGCTTTTTTTTCAATCAGCATTATTGCCATTAGTATGGTGGTGATCATCGGGGTAATTTATCTGGTCTACCCCTGGAATCATTTACTCCTTAAATATATTGTGTTGGCGGATCTCAGTATTTTCGCGATTGTCTTTTTTGCGATGGGATACTTGAAACCCAACTACAACTATTTGGGTGCCTATCTTATGGTGGTAATTACTTGTTTATCTGTCTATTTGATCAGTGGGAGTCAAACAGGCTGGTTCTTAAATTATGCATTCCCTATTGCAACGCTGGTTTATTTAGACATTAGCCTTTTTCGCTTTGTTTTTAAACATACCCGCCACAAAAGTCAGTTTATTTTCATCCCATCTAATCTCATTCTTTTTGTCATTATTCTGGCAATTGGGATTGATGGAATCATCAGTTTAAACGTTTTGGGAAGTCTTCATTTGACCTGGTCACTGGTTGTCGCCGTCTCGGGATTTTGTATCATTATTCTGCTCCAGACGATCTATCATCGGATCCCGGAAAAAACCAGAAGAATGCTAAAGAAGAAAATGCATGTCTAATAATTAACGAAATATACCGCTAAAATTGATTAAGTGTAACATTAAAAAGAATAATAGAATAGCATCAATAAATAAAATACTGGATAAATCAGATTGACTGATTTATCCAGTATTTTATTTATTTTTCGTAGAGTATTAAGTAAATGGGTAAAATATAGTGATGTTATACGAATATAATTCGTTATTTAACAAACAAACGAATCAAATCTGAAGAATTCTTAAATTTACTTAATAAATGGACAATATCTTGCCAGCAAGTGATTTTCAAAACAGTTCTTGAGTAGGATTAATGACACCTGAATGATGGTTATAAGAGTAACATTAATATCTCAAATGTACACTTGAGAATCATAGGCTTAAACCCTATGAAATTATCATGAAAAATTCCTGATATCGGTCAAAAAATTATAGTTTTAATTTGCCGGATTCGTGTTAAATTGAGGAACCATCTCGATACGATTTGGAAGATAAAGAAGCACAAAAGGAGGTCATTACGATGGCAGTACAAATTACGCCGGAAGAAGCTGTAAAAAAGATTATTGACAAATCTTCTGTTATGATCGGAGGATTTTTAGGGGCGGCTGTCCCACTTATCATGCTGGATCTGATTGCGGCAGCAGGGGTTAAAGACCTGACCGTTATTAGTATCGGTGCGGGCTACCGTGGTGGTGGCGTTGACATTGGAAAATTAGTGTTAAATAAACAGGTGATTAAATATGTCACAGCTCATGTGGGAACCGATCCCAATTTGATAAAGCAGATTGTCAACGGTGAAGTGGAATTAGAGTTAAGTCCCATGGGTACCTTTGTCGAACGAGTACGGGCTGGAGGAGCCGGGCTGGGTGCAGTAGTTACTCCGGTTGGTTTGGGAACAGAGGTTGAAGAGATGGCCGAAAAAATTATCGTCGACGGAAAACCCTTTCTGTTATTTAAACCGATCCGAGCCGACGTGGCAGTGATCAAAGCCTATCGCAGTGATCCGTTAGGTAATTTACAGTATAAGGGGATGAGCAACACCAATCCGATCATGGCAACCGCTGCCGATATCGTTATTGCCGAGGTTGATGAAATCGTTGAGGTTGGCGACATCGCCTGTGAAGAGGTTGGCACTCCAGGAATATTTGTGGATTATATTGTTCAGGGTCATAGTTATGAAGAACGTAAAAATATATATGAAGAATTGTGGATTGCCACAAACAAATTATAGGAGGTCTCAAGATGCCAAGAAATTATATTGCTAAAAGAATTGCCAAAGAATTTAAAGATGGAATGTATGTTAATTTGGGAATCGGGATTCCGACTGAATCGGCAAATTATATACCCGCGGGAACCCATGTGTATTTACAGACCGAAAATGGCGGATTAATGTTTGGCCCCAAGCCGAAACGAGGCGAAAGCAACCCGGATATTGCCAATGCCGGGGCAGAACCGATTACGATGCTGCCCGGGGGAGCCGTTTTTGATGTGGCGACCTCATTTGCGATGATCCGCGGCGGACATATTGATATGACTGTAGTCGGTGCTTTAGAAGTGGATGAAGCGGGCAGCATTGCCAGCTGGAAAATTCCCGGAAAACTTTTAACCGGCATGGGCGGCGCCATGGATTTGCTTTATGGCTGTAAACGGGTGATTGTGGCCATGACCCATACCGACAAACATGGTAACTCGAAGATTCGCCAGAAATGCACCTTGCCGTTAACCGCAGCCGGGGTGGTGGATCTGATTATCACCGATAAAGCCGTATTGCGGGTAGGTGAGGGTGGATTATATCTGGAAGAGTTGGCTCCCGGGGTGACGGCGGCAGAAGTCGAGCGGCTTACCGAAGGTGCCATTTTGAACATCATCGAATGGGAACATATCGAAATTACATAGAAAGTGAATAATACTAATAGGAGACTAAAATGAAAAATAATAAAAAATATTTAATCTTAGCAGTGAGCATCGTCATTAACTTATGTATTGGTTTTGCCTACGCATGGAGCGTTTTTTCCAAGCCGTTAATGAAAGATTTTGGCTGGACAGCATCTCAGGCATCCATGGCATTTACCATCAACTTATTTGTCTTGCCAATTGCGATGATTTTTGCTGGGCCATTGGTAAAGCGTTTTGGCGTCAGGATTGTTGTGTTATTAGGCGGTGTTTTATTTGGATTGGGACTTTACTTAAGCGGCATGATCACCAGTGTTTATCAAATCTATATAACCTACGGTTTAATAGCTGGCTCGGGAATTGGACTTATTTATTCCATTACCGTTTCTAATACGGTCAAATGGTTCCCGGAAAATAAGGGCTTGGCTGGCGGATTAACAGCTGGCGGATTCGGTGCCGGGTCACTTATTTTTGCCCCGGTAGCCGTCCAGTTTATTGCTACCCAAGGGGTCTTGGGAGCGTTTCAGACATTAGGGTTAATCTTCTGCGGGGTAATTTTAGTGTTGGGGATGTTCATCGCTGCGCCGCCGGTAAAGGAAACCGAAAAGCAGGCGACTGGAGTTGGCACAAACCAGAACGGGATTGATGTCACCACCCGGGATATGTTAAAAACCACTGATTTTTATGTGATTTGGGGATTAATGGTATTAGGATGTATCTCAGGATTAATGATTATCAGCCAGGCTTCTCCAATTGGCCAGGTAATGGTCGGATTATCGCCTGAACAAGCCGCTTTTGCAGTTGGCTTTATTGGCCTTGCCAATGCCACCGGTCGGGTTGTATGGGGAACCGTATCCGATAAGATCGGCCGCTATAACACTTTGATTTGTATGTTTATTTTAAGTGGGGCAGGATTAACGGCCTTGTATTTTACCAACGATTTGCCGCTTTTCATGGTCGGTATCTGTTTGATCGCAGCCAGTTATGGTGGGGTTTTTGGTTTATTTCCATCGATCACTGCAGATAATTTTGGGATTAAGCATTTGAGTATGAACTATGGCGTGGTAATGACCGGCCTTTCAATTGGGGCATTCATCGGTCCGCAAATTGCGGCTTATGCCGTTGAAAAAAGCGGTGGCAGTTACAATTTGGCATTTATCATTACCTTAGGCATCAACATCATTGCCATTGCCTTGGTATTGTATGCAAAGAGCCGAAACACCAAACGTAAATTGGTTTTAGCAACTGAAAATTAGTAAAGTTAAAAAAATAAGACAAATAAATAAAGAGCTGCCTCGCCGAGGCAGCTCTTTAAATTTGGCTTAAGTTAAACGATATTTGCGATTGAGCATATCTTCCCGTTCTTTCCAGTCTGACATCAACGTTCCCAGGGCGCCATAAAAGGATAAGTTATGGTTGGGAAAACGGAAATGCAGCATTTCGTGCAAGGCAATATATTCAATGCATTCTTTCGGGGTTTTAATCAGTTCCAGGTTTAAAATGACCCGTTGACTCTTGGGTGAACAGGCGCCCCAGCGGTTGTCCAGACGGTAAATCTTCAGATCCGGAAAACGGACCTGATAGGGCGCAGCTTTAACAATGGCCGAGGCCATCGCTTCCACAAAAACATCCCGGGCCTGTTCCCGGTACCACATATCCAGGATGAATTCTTTATGGGTGACGGACTGAGTATCGTGGACATTCAGAACCATATTATAATTATTGATGGTCACGCCGGTACTGGGCGATTCTTCGACCATCAGACGATAATAATCACCAAGAAATTTATGTTTTTCACCAGTTTTATACTGATAGTTTTTTAGTAATTCAGGAACGGTATCAAGATTGCCAAACATAAGGGGTACCTCCATTTTCTGTAAAACGACTCCATTTCGCTACATTATATCCAAGAAAAGCGAAAACCTGAATAGAAATAGTTGTCACCATAGGGAAAGAATTAGTGTTGGAGTTGCAAATTTTTGATAAGCCCCATATGCACTGTACATTCATGAGAAAAATGTTATAATTAGATATTAAAGTTTCAGGTAATAATGTTGGGGGTAGCCAGAAATGTTTTTAATGAGAGGAGAATTTATGGAAACAACACTAAGTGTAACATTGATTCAACATACGCCTGAACCGGAGAAATTAGTGGCAGCCGCAGCAAAGCTCTGTTACTCAAAGGCCGGTGCTGGTGAGATCATGGATGATCTGACAGATGAAAATGTCGAACGATTTTTGACCCGATTAATGGATATGGGACATGCATCGCCGATTGAACATGCCAGCTTTACATTTGCGATTGAAGGCGTCAGCCGGGCACTGACCCATCAGCTGGTGCGACATCGGATGGCGAGTTTTAGTCAAAAATCCCAACGCTATGTGAGTGAGGGACAGTTTAATTATGTTATTCCGCCAGAAATAAAAGCCTTGCCGGATGGCGAAAAGGTGTTTATTGAAGGGATGGAAAATGCCCAAAAAACCTATGACATTTTAGCAGAAAAACTGATCACAAAGTATACCAAAGATTTAATGGTAGCTGGGCTTTCGGAAAAGCAGGCAGCTATGGCAGCAGAAAAGCAGGGAATTGAAGATGCCCGGTTTGTGCTACCGAATGCTTGCGAAACAAAGATCGTGACAACGATGAATACCAGAGAACTGCTGCATTTTTTCAATCAGCGTTGCTGTAATCGGGCGCAGTGGGAAATCAGGGAACTGGCCACCCAAATGCTCAAAGAATGTAAAAAAGTGGCACCCTTGCTGTTTAAAAATGGCGGACCACGTTGTGTTGAAGGCCCATGTCCAGAGGGCAGCATGACCTGTGGAAAAATTACCGAAATGAGAGAAACGTTCAAACAAATATAGGTGATTCATCATAAAAAATAATTATGACAAACAAAATATTGAAAAGGTTGTGAAAAGGTATGTTAGAAATTAAAAATCCCGAGAAACAGAATATTATCATTGCCCTGATCGTTGCTGTTTTAGGGGTCGCTATTATTTTTGTGCCGTTTATGATAACAGCGGTGGCTATCTATCAATTTTATTTTACCTATGCGGGTGTAGTTATTATTGGGTTTTCGATTGGGTATGCCGTCTTTTTCTTTTTGCGTTATCGGCAGTTTGAGACGTTTTTGGAAAAGAAAGACGAAGCCCTGGTTTGGGAATATGATAAAGAACAATATGAAGGGTTTATTGGGGAATTAAACAAAATTCAAAAGAATTCGGAAAAGGAAAAAATATGGATTCTGCTGGGCATTGAATTGGTTATTTCCGTATTACTCTTTTTTATGCTGGATCCAGAAATAAAATGGTTAGGAATTGCATTTTTTGTTTTCTTTGGGACAATGTCATTGCTCTTTACTCTGGTATTACCACAGAGTTTTAAATACCGGGCGATGGTCAAACCATATGTAACCATTATTAATGAAGACAGTGCCTATATTATGGGTCGGTTTCATAAATGGACCAAAGCCCAGTCAAAAATTAAAAACTATGACAACGGCGAAAAAACATATAAGGTACTGGCTATTAACTATGAATCGTTAAGCCGAAACGGCAAACTGTTTCAAGAGTGGACAGCTGTTATTCCGAATCCCGATGATCCCAATTCAATTGCTGAAGCAAAGCGATGGGTTGGTCGGATTAACAAATGTTCCAGATTGAATGAGAAAAAGATGAGCGAGCGGAAATCATACTCAGAACGATTCTTTAATCGTATGGTGGGCAAGGACAAAAACAAAGATGAGAATAAAAAGCTGGAAAAAGCAACCGACACCAAATCACGTAAGTAAAAGCTGAACGTAAAAAAGCCCGTAAGGGCTTTTTTTTGTACAAATTATTCAGGATAAATCATATTTTCCGGCTGGATATTTTCAAGAATTTCGGTAAGAAATTTTTTGGCTTCATAACGAGCCATCGGGAGATTCATATCCAGATAGTTGCCACAGTCTCGGGGCGAAGCACCGGGAATTTCGTCATCATAATCGGCCATAAAGGTAAATAGCTTAATGACCAATGGCAGAATATCCTGGGGGGTCAGTTCCCCCTTCATCAGGAGATAGAAGCCAGTCCGGCAGCCCATCGGTCCAAAATAAACAATCTTATCACTGAGAACCGGGTCGTTGCGCAGAAAAGTTGCCCCAAGATGTTCCATGGCGTGGAGTTCAGCGTTGTTGATGACCGGTTCCCGGTTAGGTTCTTTCATCCGAATGTCAAAGGTGGTGATGCAGTGGTCACCGCAATAATCTTTACGAGAGATGTAGACGCCTCTCAGTAAATCCAGATGGTTGATGGTGAAGCTAGCAATTTTTTTCATTTTCGTTTTCCTTTCCGGTAAGATAATGGTTGATGGCCTCCAAATAATGGAGGAGGATATTATGAAAGGGGTAAATGCGTAAATTTTGGTCGAAATCGGCATAAGGGATCGATTTGCGACCATCATTTTGGGCATTATCCCAATATTTTTTGAGGATATTAAAAGGGAGCAGGAAGGTTTCGTCACAAAACTTAAAGTGAACAATCAGAAAAGACAAACCTTCCTGTTTTTCAAAAGCATCCATGAAATCCATCTGATGGCAATGAATATTGGCAATCGGCAGCCGTTTCTGGTTGGTTTCCTTAGCGTCGAAGCACACCGGAATGCCCTGAATGTTTCCCAAATAATCCACCGTGCTTTTTTCTTCAAAATAAGCCAGTTTAATGGTGCCCTTGCCAGGATCTAACTCCACTGGTTTTATCGCAGTGGGAATTTTTTGAACCACAGCCAACCCCTGTTCCATGTATATTTTATTGGTGATATTGATATATTCTTCAAGCTGACTACCCCGAAGCCCTCTGCTGTTCCAGTAACCCATGACTATTTCTCCAGTAGAAAGGGGTCTTTGAAACCAAAGCGTTTCAACATTTTATCAAAAATAGGTGGAATCGGCGCCGTAAAGGTTTTATTCATATCAATCAGGGTAAACTGGGCACTGTGAAGTAACTGGCTTTTGAGACCAGATTCCTCATACAAACGACTATTGATCTGGCGATTGCCGTATTTAGGATCACCAAGGATGGGAAAACCGACAGCGGCAAGTTGAACCCGTATTTGATGGGAACGTCCGGTTTTTAGAATAATTTTCATTAACGAAAAATCACCATGACTTTCCAGCGTTTCATAGTTTAAAACAGATTTTTTGTCCGTTGGTGAGGTCTGCTGTTCAGAGAACGTGACGGTGTTTTTATCGGGATCCTTTTTTAAATAACCGATAATCTCCCCGGTTTCTTTGGGTTTGCCACAGACTAATGTATAATAGATCTTTTGAGTTTGATCCTCCCGGATGGCTTTGTTGACATCCTGAAGACTTTTGAAATTCTTGGGAACCAGGATAATTCCGGTGGTATTTTTATCCAACCGGTTGGCACAGGCCGGGGTAAAGGTCAGGTTGGTTTTAGGATTGTAATCGCCCTTTTTTGTCAGATAGTCCACGGCATAATCAATCAGCGAAATCTCTTCGGTCTTATCCGGTTGGGTGAGTACTTCGGCCGGTTTATTGAGCACCAATAGGTCCGAATTTTCGTAAATGATGTCAAGAACGGTACTATTTTTATCCAGTTTCTTTTTAGCAGTAGCCAAACGAAAATTAGCAATGGTTTCTTCGGAAAAATAAATCTGCACCACATCTCCAGCGGTGATGGCGGTGGAGGGTTCTGACTTTTGGCCATTGAGTTTAATTCGTTTTTTTCGCAGCATCTTTTGGAGAAATCCTGTGGATGCCTGGGGCATCAGTTTTTTTAGAAAGCGATCCAGTCGTTGGTTGCTTTCATTCTCGGTAATAACAATTATTTTCATTTATAATCCTTAAGTAGTATTTTGAAACTATTATACCATGAAAGCCAGGTAATTAAATTAAGTTTGTGAGAACGTCTGATATAAAATAAGCCACGAAAGAATGGAGTAGCTTACAAAAAACAGCATTTGTTAAGGGTTTTTAGGACATTCGATAATCGTAAATTTAAAAAGAGCATGTCTGCAAATAACAAAGGTTATTTTGCGACATGCCCTAAAAACGGAGAAACAAGTTAATGATAATCTAGATTATCGTTTGTGGCTGCAGTCCAAGACATTTTTAATTTTATGAGCAACCATTGCTTTAATGGCAGAACGACCCGGTCCCAAATATTGACGTGGATCGAACCAACCGGGATTTTCAACAAAAACCTGTCGGATGGAGGCGGTCATTGCCAGCCGCAGATCGGTATCGATATTAATTTTGCAAACACCAGATTTGGCTGCTTTTCGTAACATATCTTCAGGAACGCCTTTGGCACCAGGTATTTGTCCACCATATTGATTACACAGGTCAACAAATTCTTTAGGAACGGATGATGCACCATGAAGGACAAGTGGAAAGCCAGGTAGCAGATCAGAAATTTTATAAAGCCGCTCGAAATCCAAACGCGGTTCATCTTTGAATTTGAAAGCCCCGTGACTTGTGCCAATGGTAATTGCCAGAGAGTCGCATCCGCTTCTTTCAACAAATTCAACGGCTTCATCGGGATCGGTATAGGTTGCATTGCGAGTGTCCACATTTACAGCATCTTCAATGCCGGCCAATTTTCCCAACTCAGCTTCAACGACAACACCGTGGTCATGAGCGTATTCAACAACCTGTTTTGTTAGGGCGATGTTTTCAGTAAAGGGATGTTTTGACCCGTCAATCATAATTGAAGTGAAACCACTATCAACACAGGATTTGCAAATCTCAAAATCGTCACCGTGATCTAAATGAAGACAGATATCCAAGCCGGTAACTTCAATGGCTGCTTCAACTAATTTTCTTAAATAGACAGGATGGGCGTATTTTCGTGCGCCTGCTGATACTTGTAAAATAAGGGGGGCCTGTTCTTCGGCGGCTGCTTCAACGATGCCCTGTATTATCTCCATGTTATTAACATTGAAAGCGCCAACAGCGTAACCACCCTCATAAGCTTTTTTGAACATTTCAGTCGATGTAACTAATCCCATTTTTGAAAACCTCCTAAGTGTTATCATATTTTAACCTATAGTCAGAATATTACATTTATAATTAATTGACACTGTTAGTATACTATCTTTTAAAGCAATACTCAAGCAGTCAGGACAAATTTGATCAGTTATTACACTTTTTTTTCTGGAAAGAAATTATGAAAAAATGTAAAATGTATTTAAATCTAAAAACTTTTTTAGTAGTCGTTTTATTTTAAAAAAGTCAGAATAAAAGAGGCAGACTAAAAAATAGTTGCCTCCGTAAAATGGGTCTATTGCTAGCGTTGCTTAATAAAACCTGGAAGTATTTTTAATATCGCCACTAGCATTATGGTGTAAAGTGGAATCAGGAAAATATTTGAAATGATTCGCGCAGGCAGCAATACGGCAACTGCTTGTCCATAGAGAATACTCAAAAACCACGTATTCAACAAAATTGATGTGACCAATTGTGAAACGCTGACGATAAAAAGGATATGATCGCTCCGATACTCACTATCGAGATTGGATTTCTTTACGACAATAATGGGGAAGACTGCAAAAGCAATCATTAAAGCAATAAAGATTACAAAGTAAATCATACTTAATGGTTCGCCAGCATAATAAATGGTACCATTATCAAATCCAAATGTGCCTGAAACGGCGAGAATAATTGTGGCCAAAACGATGAATACCAGGTTGAACCATTCCAGATGTTTGGTTTCTTTTTTTCGCAACATCATAAAAAGAAGGCCTGGAATTAAACCGGTTAATCCGCTGGCGAGAGTAAACCCAATAAAAAATGGGCCGCCGGGCTTAATAACAAAGCACAGCAGATCTGAAATAAAACCAACGGCAAAACCGGCAAGTGGTCCTAACAAGATACCACTAAGCATGATCGGCAGCGCAGTAATGTTCAACCTTAAGGAAGGAAAACCACCAAGAGGGATATACACCTCAAACAGAATTTTCAGCACGATGCTGATGGCAATGAGCAGTCCACAATTGACAACAATCCGAGTCCGTGTGGAACCACTAATAAAAGCATTACTTTTCATAAAACCTCCTTGATTTTAAAGTAATGCTTCCGCAACCTACAATCTGCATTGTAACAGCGGAAGCGACAAGATACCGCAATGGTCACATTTCGTTTAAAGGCAACTTCCCATCCTTTAACACTTTACGCATCTTGTCTACTCTGGTATTTAATTGACATCATTTTAACACAGCGGTAAAGGTTTACACAAGGATAAATTATTATCGATTTTTTTAAAACTACCGAGGCATTTTATCGAATTTTGGGTAAATATATTATCAATATGTTTATAATTCAACGAAAAACAATTAGAAGGAGAGAAAAAAATGAAAAAGCTATGGAAATGCAGTGTCTGCGGTTATACAATGGAAGGCGTTGAAGCACCAGATAACTGTCCGAATTGTGGGTCTCCCCAGGAAAAATTCGAGACTTTAAGTGAAGAGGGTGCCAAAAAGGTTTATGATTCTTATGTCACTAATGATATTCACATGGAAGTGATTGGACTGGCAGAGAAAATTATTCACCTTTCAAGAAAGGGTGCGGATATCAATCTGGATCCCGCTTGTTTGCATATTTTCAAGAAAGCCGAAGCAGATTGCTATGTCATTAAAGAAATGTGCAAAGCAGAAATTGCCGGACATATCGCAAAAGGTAAATGGTAAAAAAATATTGAAGTGGAGCTGTGGTTTGTGTTATGATAGTGCAGTAAGTTTTTACTGCTGGCGTGGCACAGATGGTAGCGCAACTGATTCGTAATCAGTAGGTCGGGGGTTCGATTCCCCCCGCTAGCTCCAGTAAAAATCGCATGAGAGAGCCGTTTTGGTTCTCTTTTTTTATTGCCGAAAAGCTGATTAAGGGCGAAAAACCCATGACTTGGGGACAATTTGGGGACACTTTTGAAAAAAGATAAGCTCAATAACGAAACGTTATTGAGCTTTGACGGAAGGTTTGATTAAAATATTTTCCAGTGCATCACTGGCTTTTGCGTCGGCCGTATTGATCACATGGGCATAAATATTACCGGTCGTGGAGATATTGGAATGGCCCAGCCGGGAAGACACCGTTTTTAGATCCACACCACTGGCAATAAGGATCGAGGCGTTTGTGTGCCTGAGAGAGTGCAGATGCACCGGCTTTAATCCGTGCTTATCGGTGAATTTTTTAAGATAACCGCCGATGGTGTCAAGGTTCATGGGTTCCCCGTTCCATCTGGTGAAGATATAGCCATGATCAATCCATTGATCGCCGACTTTAAGGCGCTCTGTCAGCTGCCAGACTTTATAGCTCCTAAACAGATCAAAGATGAAATCAGGCAGCTTCACGCTACGTTTAGATTTAAAGGTCTTGGGATCCCCTTCAATGATGCCCTGGCCAGTAACATATTTTAAGGCCCGCTTAACGGTAATGATCTTATCTTCAAAGTCGATATCTGACCATTTCAGACCGCCAATCTCACCACGCCTTAAGCCACTGTATATCAGGAGGTTTAGGGCAAGCTTATATTTGATGGGTTCCTCTTCCAGCAGCTCAAGAAATGCCATGGCTTCCTTATCATCCATATAAGCCTGTTCCTTGCGCTCTGTTTTGGGCAACTCCACACGCTTTTCAATCGGGTTGAAAGGAATAACACCCCATCTCACGGCGGTATTCATGATGTTATTCAGTAACCGGTGATAATGTAAAACCGTGTCGTTGGACACTTGCCTTTGTGGATTGGTTGATAAAAAGAGGCTGTCAAAGTCTTTACCAATAGCATCGGCCACCTTACGGGCGATCTCAAGAGTAGTGTTGCCACCTTTTTTAAGCCTCCGGAGGGTGTCATCATTGATTCCGGCTTTTTCTGAGATGTCCCTCTGTTTCATTTTGGCCACAATGGTTAGGTATTCAGGCGTAACCTGGTATTTCTCTCCGCCACGCATACCAGTACCGGCTTTAATCAGATTATAAAAGTCCTGTATATGCTTTGAGGTAATCTTTCCCATTTTCAGGTGTCCCAGATGTTCAGCAATTTTCAATGAGAGATCCTGATAACCTTTTACCGTCACCGGGGAGAGGTTCTTATTACCCACATAATTTTTAAACCAGATTTCAATAAAATCAATGAGTTTCGTGTTACTGTCCATGACGTAGCCCAGGTTGCATTTTTCCTCAAACTCCAGGGCGGCCCTGTCCAGATCCTTCTTCAATTTAGTGGGGCTTAATCCCTCAGGGGGTTTATAGTTCATGGTGTGCTTAATTCTCTTGCCATTAACATCGAAACCGCCAGAAACAACGATCCGGAAGGCATTGCCTCGCTTTTCTATGTTGGCCATGGATTAGATCTCCTCTTCTTTTGTAAGCTCTTCTATTATTTTATCAAGTTCTAAATCATCGACACTTTCAGCAATAAGTGCGGTTTTAAATTCGTTTTCAAATGAATCCACAATTTCTTCAAGATGTATTTGATCAAACAATAAAGAACGGTTTATTTCTTCTAATGTCTCTGCGTATGTTTTTTGACGGATGCTTGCATTAACGCCTTTACGTTCATTTTGGTTTCTCATTTCAGCCAATGAATCTTTAATTGTGTCAAAAAAAACTGTGTCAATAATCCGTTGAGTACTAATTTCGCTAACTGAAGTGTCTTCGATTTTAATATTTAAATAGCTTTTTTTATCTACAATACCATTAAAGTACTCTTCAATTAACAATAGTGGGCCTTCTATATGACCATTACTGTATGAATGCGAGTCTTTAGAAGATTTTAAAATATTATGAAGTTCCGTTCGCACTTCAGCATCAGAAGAAAGGCAACTTTTATATCTTGAATTACAAGATAAAGCAAGACATTCGGGGTTATTCTCATACTCTATCAATTCGTTCAATGTTGGTATTAAAATACCAGGTAAATATCTATTGAACCTTTTTAGTTTATCAATTGCATCGCAGCTCAAACCTGTAATTTCATGAATCTTCTGTTCA
Source organism: uncultured Acetobacterium sp. (assembly GCF_963664135.1). Classification (NCBI taxonomy): domain Bacteria; kingdom Bacillati; phylum Bacillota; class Clostridia; order Eubacteriales; family Eubacteriaceae; genus Acetobacterium; species uncultured Acetobacterium sp. Next base: position 3,404,790 of record NZ_OY760905.1, read on the forward strand.
TCAATATTAGAAGTTCTTTGATCCGTGATTCCAAGCAGATAATCAGCTGATACATGAAAATACCTAGCTATTTTATAAAGTCTCTCAACATTTGGTTGTACACTTCCTTCCATATACTGAGCAATAGCCTGTCTTGTAATACCGGTATAATCAGCTAAATTCTTTTGTGTAGTCCCAAATTCATTCATCAAATCTCTCAACCGTATTGCAAAATTACTTTCGTAACCAGTAAATATTACCTCTTCCATATTAAACACCTCCAAATGTAAGTAAATCTAGCAATTTTTTAATGATGGCAATTTTTAATTGCACAACTGCAACTCTTGCCTTATAATTAATTATAGCAAGAATAAACAACTTCTACAACTATTTTATAAAAAAGGAGATAACGAGATGAATAACAAAGATATTAAAGATTCAATTAAAAATGCAGGTTTATACCAATGGATGGTTGCGGAGCGGATTAACATGGCTGAATCAACCTTTTACCGCAAAATGCGACACGAACTGCCAGAAGAGGAAAAACAGAAGATTTATAGTGCAATTGAGGAATTAAAGAAACAAAAGGAGGCGGTATAACATGAAAACCCCAAGAATGAGAACTATCCCTCAAAGTGCTGCGGAATTAAAAGCTCTGGATCAGAACACCTCACTCACAGAATGCGCCATCAGACGCCTTGTAGATCAAGGTAAGATCAAATGTGTAAAGGCCGGGAGAAAAAAATTAATCAATTTGGATCAGCTCATCACTTATTTGAGTGATCCATTTCCGGAAGAGTCACCAGAAGAGGTGCCAGGCGAAAAAGAAAAGGTTATTACCCTGGAAAGAATGGACACCTACAAGAGAAATATCGGGATGGTAAAGTAATACGCAATTTTAGGATATACACCAATCATGGTATTTTAACAGCGAAATACAATCAAATGGGAAGGATCCAGAAGTTTATTAGCGAAAATAGCAAACTTCTGGCCTCTTCCCATTAATTTTAAGATCAAGCAAAACTGCCAAAATGACAGTTTTGAAAAAATGAGGGATGCAATCGCGACTCACGACTCCATTGGAAGAAAGCACCAGAAAAAAGACATGAAAAAACTCTCCCTGGCACTGCAATACCGGTAGGGAGAGTTTTAAAAGGGTGTTGTGTTTTCACAAATAACTGAATAAGAAAAGACCGCTGCTAAAGCTTGAATGCTATAGCGTTCTTTAAATAACCCGTTATCTAATTATACCTTTTTATATGATGGATAACAAGCAAAAAAACGGCTGAATAATCAGCTTTTAGACTTGATAAGAGTATTATCTTACCGACAATATCTTTCAAAATGAGGGGTAATCAAAATGCCATACATCAAAGAGACGTGCAGAGCTGGGAGAACCATAGAAATAACCAAACGGTTCACAACCCGTTTTAATAAAAAAGGAATCACCAGGGGCGAAAATCAGAAGCCAACGCCGGAGCAAATGCAAGTAATCAATGAGCGGAATGCAGAAACCAAACTTAGAAGGATCCTTAATACAAATTATGGCCCGGGTGATTTGCACATTGTTCTTACCTACGCTAAAGAAAAAAGGCTGATATCAGAAGAGGCAAAGATTGAACTTGAAAAGTTTATCCGGAAGATCCGGGCAGAGTACCGAAAAAATGAAGAGGACCTCAGGTATATCATAGTCACGGAATATAAAAATAAATCCATTCATCATCATCTGATTGCAAACACGATAGATCCTGTGACAGTAAAGGATTTTGCAAGGTTATGGCAAAAAGGCCGGGTTAAATTCACATACCTTGATGATACCGGCCAATATAGTGAATTGGCTCATTATCTTATTAAAGAGACAAGAAAAACCTTTAGAGAAACCGGGAGCCCTTCAAAGAAGCGATGGAATGCCAGTAAAAACCTAAAGAAGCCGGAAATTAAAAAAGAAATCATTAAAGCAAAAGAATGGCGTAAGGTGCCGGAGCCGGTCAAAGGATACATCATTGAGACTGACAGCATCCGGGAGGGCTTCCACGATTTCACCGGGTGGCCGTACCAGGTATACAGAATGATCAGGGTGGCCAAAGAAAAGGTCATTACCTCCCAAAAGAGCAAATCGATTATCAAAGCCGAAAATCCGTCCATGAAACCAGAGAGGAAAAAGAAATGAATGATTTAATCAATATTGAAAACAAAGATGGTTTGTTATTTGTCAGCAGCAGGGAGATCGCAGAAAGATTTGATAAGAGACATAATGATGTCGTAAAGGTGATTGAAAGCAAAATCCATATTTTAACTACGGAAAATTTCGTAGTTAACACTTATTTCATTGAGAGCTCATTTTTACATAATGGGAATGAATACAAAGAGTTTTTACTTACACGAGATGGATTTAGTTTTATAGCCATGGGGTTTACTGGTTCCAAAGCTGACATCTGGAGACTTAGATATATTGAGGCGTTTAACCAGATGGAAAACGAAATTAAAAGGATGAGTCAGCCCCAAGGAGAGGAGTTTTTGGCGCAGGCTGTTCTATATGCTCAAAAGTGTATTGAAGAAAAAGAAGCGCAATTGATAAAACAAAAGCCAAAAGTTCTTTTAGCAGATGCCATTACAGCAAACGAAGCATCTATTTCAATCAAAGAATTGGCTGTAATATTAAAACAGAATGGTGTTGATACCGGGGAGAAAAGACTCTTTGAATGGATGCGCTCGAAGGGATATTTGACCAAACGAAGAGGAAAGGAAACTAGCCTGCCCAGTCAGCGCAGCCTTGAAATGGGTTTACTCGAAACAGCGTTGATACCATACTTTAGAAAAGATGGTTCAAGCGAAACCTATCTTAAACCAATGGTTACAGTTAAAGGGCGACAGTATTTCATTAACAAGTTACTGGGTTGATCCGATCGTGGACATAATGGCGCAGCATGACAGGATACTTACCGTTTAATCTGAACGTATGTTCAATGATGAAAAGCGTTCAAAAAGCATAAGGTTAGATCAAGGTGTTTTAATCTGATATATTGGCGAACCAGAAGAGGTTAAGCATACCACTGGAATAAAGAAAACATCGGTAAGAAGAGGTCATTCAATAGGGTTCAAGAATCATCAGAAAAAACGTTCCCATATGTGAGGGGGGTGGCTCATGCTGCAGGTGGCGTTGGCCAGTGATCCGGAAGAGCCGGGATCCGGGATACACCATGGGCCACACTCCCGGTCATAAAAAAAATGGGTTTAAAGATACGGGTCGTCATTCGATAGGGTTCAAAAATCATTAGGGATCTTCTTCTTGCGATAGTTTTTTATGAGAAATATTATAAACGGATTGGGAGCGGATGGCCACGGCTCCCAGCGCTTGCCAAAATAGAAGTTAATGGAGTATTGCCCATGATCCTCGCTGACCTAACAGGGGGCGTTTTGTCCCTGAATTTTCACCACCTTAAGAACTGTAAAACACAAGCCATTAATAAGCTGCAAATAGGGCAAGGTTATAGCAAGGTAATAAGTTGCACACTGCACAAGTAAAAGCAATAGGAGTAGGTTCAAGCGATATATCAAGCCCCCGGGGGTGTGCGATTTAGTAATCAGCTGCACATTGCATAGGGTTCCCAATTTGCACACACACTTTATTTTTGACTTTTTGAATAATAATTCCATGAAAATAAGCGATTACATGTACTTTCAAGAAAGCAGTATAAATCATAAAGTTAATAATCACAATCTAAATTTGAATTATGTCCATGTTAAGCGTTATGGAATACACTAAGAAGGAACCATTGTACACCACGTAAAGAACAGGTAAAACTATTCAGAGCTACAGTATGACGTGGTTAATGGGATAATCATTTGTGCTAAACAACGGTAACAACGAGCAACCCGGAAAAGGAACAAAGGCAATGAAGACGATGAGAAGATTAAAAAAATGCTGTAGCCGAGCCAATCCCCCCACCTTAAATGAAGAATTGCAAAAAACATTTTCATTGGATAGGGTAACTTCTTCCAATAGAGCGAATGCCGGAAATATTTTTTTTAGCAATCTAGACCTCTTCTTGGAAAATGAATATTGTGGAAAAAACACCGGCGAAAAATTGCGCCGATCTGGTAACCAGTGAGAATTCGGTGGGGTAAATATCAGCGATGAATTTTCAGCTTTGACAGCGTGAAAAAACATCGGTCGAAAATTTAGCCGATCTTGCCAGTCCTCAAAATTGAGGTGTGAATTTAACCCATGAAAATTCGGGGGTTAATCTAATGTCGGTATTACCGACTTTAGAAAACTTCATAACACCGGATTTTTCCGTTATACCGGGTGTGCCCAAAATTGGACAGGTTCAAAACATGGGTTTTGGTGGGTGGTAAAACGCCATATACCCAGTTTGGGGAGACCGGTGGGTAGCAAAACACGACACACCCCGGATTAAGGCACACCAATTATAAAAAATGGTCTGGTACAGGTTATACCGTACCTGAAGATGTCCCCAATTTTGGGGAGAGGTATTACCAAGTCGGGCATACCCCCTTTAAGGTCTTACCATATTGGAAACCCCTTCAGGGGCCGGGGATCTGGCACCGACACGAATGACGGTAGCTAATTGTTTGCCGGTTGTTTGCAGATACTGGAGCCAGGGCCAGATGTGGGATAATTCCCTCATATCTCGTTCCTCAATTTGGAGGAGCGAAACCGGCTGTCAAAACCATAGTTAGTTGAACTCGGACATTTTTGTCCAAGTTGGCGAAACCGGTTGTCGGTAAAGCTGATATCTGAAGCCTGATGTCCTTTAAACGGACAGTTGAACTGTCAAGATTATTGACTTTACAGGCTATTGTGACGGATTGTCACTTTAGAAGCCGGATGTGCAGATCATGCATATCTGAAAAGTGCATAATGTGCATTTTAGAACAGCGGCCCACGGTGGACAGTTTTGACTATCGTCTTTTACTCAAATTTGAGCAAATAAAAAAGCCAAGGCGCTGGCCCGGGCTTCTATGATTTCTTCCGATGGAGTCCCAATTCAGGACACCATCTTTATACCCGGCAATTTGGAGGATATGAAATCCGGATCATTATTATAAAGGTCGCTGAACTCTGTAAATTCTTCATTGCCTATTTTGACGCTCAACGCAGAACCTCTCTTTTCACATTGAGATAATCAATCAAAGCAGCTTCCAGCAACTTCGAATAATTAACATGCCTGGATTCAGCAGCATCTTTAAGCCATGCCGGAATAGTGACGTTAGTCTTAACACGGCGGTTCTCCATATCATTCTTTACCAGATCAGGTAAAACAGTAATGGCGGTCATGATCCCGTCTTCTACATCTTCCTTTGCCAGGGCTTTTGATGGTGCTGGAAGAGGATCACCATCTTTTTCCATACCATATATATGCAGCTCCAGCGCTTCCCTTGCCATTTGCTGAGCCTCTTCAATGTCTTTCCCAAAACTGATACAACCGGGTAAATCCGGAAAATAAACGCCGTAACCATCAGAAGACGGCTCCAATACTGCCAAATAAGTTAATTTACGCATGATTTCCACTCCTTTTCATAGGGTGACAGGGCTATTTAAGCCCTGCCTGTTTGAGGATGCTGTTAAGTGTTCCCTTGGGAAGATCACCCGAGTGTTTAACAACGGTGACTTTCCCTTCCTTTGTTGGGTGCTTCATCTGAACATGTGAACCATTGGTTTCAATTTCAAACCAACCGTCCTTTTTCAGGATCTTCATTATTTCCCGTGTTGTCATTTGCTATCCTCCCTACGCCTGTATTATACGCCTAAATTATACGCACGTCAAGGAACTGTTAATAAAATGAAGCTGGATAAGCCGATTTAAACGGTTTTATTTCCGTCATGAATAAAGTACCGCCAGAATCAAGAATAGGTTAAATTGTGGGGCACTCTGGCCAATAATATCCATGAAAAAAGAAGCGGTCATTAATACGATCCTCTTCTTAGTGCTGGTCTTAAGGGTGTAGCAAAATGCGTCCACCTTAAAAAGTATGCATGGTTGAATATTGGCATGAACCGACTAATCTTGAGACTATGGCCGATCCTATTCACAGATGATTTGTTGAGGTTAACAAAATGTTAATTGATCAAGTCTTGAAATATTGAAACTCCCCCCATTAAAAAAAAGAAAAGCGCTCTCATGAAGACCGATGGGGGAGCTCTGAAAAATACGCAGGTCACGCGCATGACCCCCCTCCATATTGCAATGCAAAATATAAAAATAATACGATGTAATAGAATTTACATGAGTCAGCAACTGAGATTTGTTTAAATAGGCAAATTGGATGCAATAAAAAGAAGAAGATCCTGGGGTTTGATAATTGGATCCTCTTCTTACATGCATGTGGCTATATCTTTTCACCAGTGTCTCTCATAGTAAAAGTATTTTCGAAGTCACAATCCAAAAGATTTGCAATTTCTCTTAGTTCTTTTTCATTAAAATTATCACGCTTAAATTTATTAGTCAAATTTTGTCTCGATACACATAGTAAATCCGCAAGATTGGAGGCTGTGAGACCTTTTCTCTTTAATACTATTTTAATTTTTTCGCCTGAACTGATTGGCATTCCATCACCTCCTATACTTATATTGTAAACTTAAATATTGTCTTAGTCAACTATTTTATGGAATAATACACTTTTTAGTTAATTATTTTATTGACATTGTAAACTTAAAAGTGTACAATAGGCGCAAGAAGTTAATCGAATGAAGGGAGAAACCAAAATGTATAACCGTTCAGAAATCCTAAGAGCAGCCAACAAATTAACCACCACCGGATTAACCAAAAGCCAGGCATTCAAAAGAGCCTGGGAGCTGGCAAAGGGAAAAGTCCTGGTAGTTAAAGGCGTTACCCAGGGGAAACGACAAACCGCCATTGATCATATGACCCAGTACGATCCATCAGAAATCACGATCAGCCTTGAAAGAAACACCACCGGCTATTTTGAAGAGGATACAATAGAAGTGGTGGCCACAATCCACGGGAAGTCTTACTGTGTGGGTTATCTGGCCTCTTCGGTGGCGGGATGGTTATCCAAAGGTCATTGATTTTGGAACGGCCCTAAAAGGGGCATTGAAACAGATAGTCGGCGGTAATGGTTTATATTATGGTTTGAGGATAAAAGCACAGATTGATTAGGAAGAGGCTGCACCTCTTCCAGATAGGAGGAAAAATGCTAAACAGTGCACAGGTAAAGGAATTGTTTGAAAAAGAGGCCGTCTTATTTGGTAATACGGACGGTGTTTTAATTAACCGAGCGATAGAATTGTTTGGGAAAAAAGCGGTTGATTTTGGAAGTAATCATTCCAACGGGTGGGCAAGTGGTTTTGGCAACGGAGATTATACAGCTTATTATTTAAAATTATCAGGCTTCCAGCAAGCTGCCAGCTTTGCCAATGTGGAAGAAATACAAAGGATAATAAAAACTAGTCGAAAAAAGGAGAATATCAAATCATGAATGTTTTTGAAAAGTACACAAATAGCATTAAAGGCAATCATTTAAGTATGTTATTGGATTCTGTAGAGAACCGAGATGATTATTTAGACATACCAGAATTTTTAATAGTAGCAGACGAATTTGTAACTCTAATGAATCAAATTGAGGATAAGGCGTTATTTCTTAGATTAGAAAAGATGCTTGACGATCTCATATACTTGGCAAAATATCAAGGATTTAAAATAGGTTTCAATGAAGCATACAACTTACTAAAAATGGGGTAAGCAAATGAGAGAATGAAGAGGATAAGCGCCTCTTAATTAAAGAAAATCCCGGCCACGATGTGACATCTGATGTGGCAATTCACGATGGCAGCAGGAACGATCACGCAGCCAGGAAGGGGGCCCCGAACCAGGGCAACCTCTTCCTGCAGTAAATGAAGGGAGAAAAAAGAATGAATAAGAACAAACTCATGATTATACTGGATAAACTTATCGAAAACAAAAAGGGACAGATGTTAGAGTTTGAGGACAGTATTGAAACAACCAGGCTGATTTTGTTTGAGATTTACGGCATGTTGAGCTTTGCATATAGAATAGGTGATATTTCGGCAAAAGAGCGTGATTACAGAACGCAGGATATTGATTTGTTCTGGGAACAATTATAGATAAAATGAAGAGGAGATATGATAAATGAATACTTATCAAAAGCTTTGTAATGGAATTGGGAATGATAGTCTGGCTGCTTTATTGGAATCAATAGAAAGCAGAGATTCTTATCAAGATTCCCCGGAATATGACGAATTAATCACTTATTTCTATCATTTATTGGAGAAAATATACGATGACGAAATACGGAAAGATATTGAAGAAACGTCTACTTGTTGTGCCAGTGCTGCCATGTACCAGGGTTTTGTATTAGGGTTCCAGGAAGCGGTAAACCTCTTAACAGGCGGGGTTAAGCATGATCAATAGTGGGGGGCACAAAAAACTTTTATCACCTCGTGACGGTCGCGATGTCTAACCAGGCGGGAACGAAAATATGGAAATTTAGGGTAAGGGGGGGTATAAAGGGTGAATTAATCGTTCACCCTTTATTTGATATAACCGGAAAAGCCAAGAAACCACCTTTTTAGTGAAGGGTGGTTTCTCTATTTGAGGACTGGATAACTGACATGGCAAATCGCCACCTCAGGGCAAGTATTACGCTGGCAAGTTACCAGCAAATTAAATTACAGCCCGAGCATATCAAGAAAATAATCAATAGATTCCAGATCTTCCAGGTCTTCCAGCTTTTGAGCATAAAGATAAGGGTTACGCTGGCCGTGTTTTAGCAGCTTAGGGAGAAGGGTATTACAAACATACTCATCCCGATATTTGGCCATCAATTCTTTGCCGGAAGTAGAAGCCCGGATCCGTCGCAACCCTTTGGCAGTCCATTGCCGGGCCCTCTCCGGAGAAACACCATATAAGCCGGATATTTCTTTCAAGGTGTACTCATGCCCATTTAAGCCTTGATTTAAAATGAGAGCATTCTTTTCTTTATCATCGGGATTGAAAACACGATCCAGCACCCGGAAGAGGTCTTCACGTAAGATTAACCGGTCAACCTCTTCATTGGCCAAATGAAAGGCATTTAGGGCTGATGGATCTTCAATCAAATCAATGTAGGTTGTTTCATCAGCCCCAGGGATCAGCTCATGAGCGCTGATTACATGACATAGGTCACTTTCCCGGTCGCTCCTCTTCTCCCAGGGAGAGGAAAACCTCAAGCCTCTGGAGATATGTCCTTTAATGGCCACACCGGCATAAGTGGAGAATTTGACATCATAATCAGGATCAAACCCTTTAGCAGCTTCAATCAAGCCAATATTCCCCAATTGAACAAGATCATCACGTTCAAGATACGATATTTCAGTGAGATTATAGTATTGATTAACAAAATGATGGATAAGGCCCTGGTTATTTTCAATGATTTGATCCAGTGCCGATTTATCCCCATTACAATAAGCCATAACCAATTCTTCATTAGACATGATGTTTCTCCCGTTTTTATTTTATTATATCATTAAAACGGCTTTATCATCAGCTTTATAAACCCATGACTTGGGGACAATTTGGGGACAGGTTTGAATTTTTTGAGGATTTTTGATTGTTTTTCATGAGGGTTTATAAGAAATTGAGGCTGTAGAATGGCTATTTAATGGGAAATATGAAGGGGGTTAGAGATAGTGTTATTTAATATGATTAATTCGTAATCAGTAGGTCGGGGGTTCGATTCCCCCCGCTAGCTCCAGTAAGAATATAATATTTTGTTAGAAGAATGGCTTTAATTAGCGATTCTTTTTTTATTTTTTGTTTTTTCTTTCTACTTATAAGTATGACCGACTGTGAAAAATCGAAAATTTCTGGCTATTTCTGGCTATTTTGCCCCTATTTTTTGTCGTACTATTTTCACGTTGAATTGTTCCATTTGGTACGTTTCTGTGTTTTGTGAAAAAAGTCTGTCACACAAGTTGCCACATCTTGTCAATGATAAATTAAGTATTATAATAGAAATGAGAACAAAGAACACATTGTGAGTATTCCTGCAATTAAAGATCCATAATCAAAAATATCCGTGCCATTGTGACAGCTCATTGAGGCCATTTGGTAAAAGTTGAAAAGCGATGGCGTTTGTGACGAATGATATTGTTGCTGCTTATTGTGGTCAAATTAATTCAGGCGATAAAAAAGGCTTTATGAATAATTATTACCACTACAGATTTGATAAATGATTTTTAAACCATAGGAAAAACCCTATCATTTACTTTAAGGGACAGACAGTATTGACTGAACAACCAGCGATAAAACGAGTTATATTTATACAAAGATTAGTTTGCGTGTTCGAATTCACAATTCACTTATTTGTGCTTGAAAAGGCAATCTACACATAAAAAAATGCAGTCACTCCAAAATAGAGCTGACTACCCCGACTCCCGCGATTTGTAGTTAACTATTATCCTAATAGTTATTATATAAAAAACTATGCTTAAGGACAAGATGTTTTGGAAATTTTGTGCCTAGAGTTGAAACGAAAGGAATGGTTATAAAAATGAACAAAATGTTATTAATCGGTTTGAGTAGCTTGATCGTTTTGTTAATGACAGGTGGAGCCGTTATGGCTGAAGAAGTGAGTTCGGAATTTGTGTCAGCAGCAGTGTTGACACCGATTGTATCCTATCAAACCCACATTGAAAATATCGGTTGGGAAGTGGAAGATGCCAGTCAGGTGTGGAAACAAAATGGTGAGATGAGCGGAACCTTAGGCAAAGGTCTTCGTCTGGAAGGGATAAAGATCAAAATTGACAACGATGTCAATCTGGGAATCCGATATCAGACCCATATTCAGAATATCGGCTGGGAGGATAACTCAGGAAGCGGCTGGAAAAAAGACGGCGATATGAGTGGCACCAGGGGAATGGGTTATCGTCTGGAAGCCATTCAAATGAGACTAACAGGAGAAGAAGCCGACAGTTTTGACCTTTATTATCAGGTTCATGCTCAAAATATGGGCTGGCTTGGATGGGCTAAGAATGGCGAAAGTGCTGGTACCTCAGGGTATGGATATCGCCTTGAGGGGATCAGGATTGTTGTTGTTAAAAAAGGTGAAATACCAGCGGTTGGAAGTGTAGATAAACCAGAGGCTTTCAACGAGAATATGTTAGCGCCCTTTGCTCCAGTTATTCAGGAATATCATCAGGCGATTCTAAATGGTTACCAAGGGACTAGATTGAATTATGTTAACAGTATCTTATATGATCCTTATCTTAAACCGAAAACACTTAGCTATGGGCTGGAGGATTTATCCGGAGATGGAAATCCAGAATTGATTATTGCTAATGCCAGTGGTGAAATCATTTATGATCTGTATTGGATTGTTGATGGTTCACCACGCCGTATTGTCAGCACAACCTCATTTGGTTACCGTGCCCATGGTTACATCTGTGAAAATAATATAATCAAAGCAGACGGCAGTGGCGGTGCTGCTTATCATGGGTATGATATCTATCAGTTGGATAATACAACGGTTAAGAAAATTGTGAATATTGAAAAAGAATACGATTCATATTATCTTACAGATGACAATAACTACAGAAAATTAATTACAAAAGAAGAAAAAGATCGAATTTACAACAGCTATTCAGAGAAGTCAGACTTGGTTTGGACCCAATTCAACTAGTGCTTAATCAATTAGATTGAGACAAAAAATGGAGGTATGACATGTACTATGCCAAAAGACTTGCTTTCGGATTGATCATCTTATTAGGATCATTTATTTTGATTGGAACAATGACAGTTTTTGCAAAAGAAAATGTTAGCAGTAATGAAATATTAGAAACACAGAGTAATAGGCCTTTGGTATCATATCAGACGCACATAGAAAACCTGGGTTGGGAAGTAGAAGATGTCGGTCAGGGCTGGAAACAGGATGGCGAAATGAGTGGCACATCCGGCCGTGGCCTTCGGCTAGAAGGTATCAAAATAAAAATAGAAAATGATGCTAATTTGGGGATTCAGTATCAGACCCATATTCAGAACATCGGTTGGGAAGCGGACGCTGGAAATGGTTGGAAAGAAAATGGTGAGATGAGTGGAACCAAAGGTTTAGGATATCGTCTCGAAGCGATTAAGATGAGACTGACTGGTGAAAATGCAGCCAACTATGATTTGTATTACCAGGTTCACGCCCAGAATATGGGTTGGCTCGGTTGGGCGAAAACGGTGAAAGTGCTGGAACAGCTGGTTATGGTTACCGTCTCGAGGGAATTCGGATTGCTATTATAAAAAAAGGTGAAGTTCCTTCGTACGGCAGCATAGATAAGGACAACCCATTTTATGAAAATGAATTGGGACCCTATCTGTCAATAATTAATGAATATAAAGAAGCTTTAAATAGAAATTTTAAAGACTCAACTGGATTATCCAATGTAAATCCAGATATTTTTAAACGTACAAGTTATTACAAAAATTTTTACTATGCGCTAGATGACATCAATGGAGACAATAAGGATGAACTGGTAATTGTAAGTGACTATGATGGGTATAATGTTGTGGATCTCTATGGCATTGTTGATGGAGACATGAAAAGAATGTTTGACATAGAAAACATGTCCTTTTTCTCATTCTTTAAAATTTGTGGAGATCAGATTATTAAATACAGTGTTTACTCAAGTAATACCACGTCTGCTTATTGTTTTTATAAACTAGAAGGGGATCAAAAGATTCTATTTAGACAAATAGACTGGGTTGATGGGATTTACTATCTAACGGAAGGTAGTTCTCGTAAAATGATATCAAACGATGCGGCGAAAAAAATAATTTTTGATACATATTTTCCCAAATATGGAATTGTCTGGAACTCGATCTAATGTATTAAGAAAATAATTCAGCGAAATAAGGAGTAGAAATGAAAAGATTAATGAGGCGAAGTTTATCTGTGTTTGCGATTTTGATGCTATTCTTAAGTTTAGTCACCGTTAATGTAATCGCAACAGAATATTCCGGTGAAGCAGAGAGCGTTGCAGAGAAGGACGCTAGTACTGTTGCAGAAGTACCGCAGAGTATTTCAATGGATGCAAGTGAAGAGAGTCGCTTTAATGAATCAATAAACAGCGAACTAAATAAAAATTTAGAAATAGAAAATGCGTCAAGTATAGATTTAAATCATCAGTTAAATGTCACCGACGATGAAGGGTACTTATGGCCAGTTCCAAAATGCCGGTACATTTCAAATTACTTTGGAAATGGTCATGAAGGTATTGATATTGCATCTAATAGTCCTTGCGATATTGTGGCGGCGAGAGGGGGAACCGTAATTGCGGCACAATCCAATACTTGTTCGCACGTTTCGGCAAGATGTAATTGCAATTATGGAATGGGTAATTATGTTCAAATCAGGCAAAATGATGGTCGTTATTCAACCTATATGCATATGAAAAAAGGAACAATTACTGTATCTGTTGGTCAAGCTGTAAATCAAGGCGATAAGCTTGGAGAAATGGGCTCCTCAGGGAATTCAACAGGTCAACATTTACATTATCAGGTAACAGAGACAAGTACGAAAAGAGTAATTAATACAAATCCTGATGTATTTGGGTATAAACTAGAAGCGACGCCTAAAGACACAACACTACCTATAGTCGAAAGGGTTTGGTTTGATAATCAGGCAGGAGATGGTCGTATGTTGCATATGGAAGTAACAGACAACGTGAACGTGAATCGCGTATGGTGTCCCACATTTGCACCTGGAGAAGGTGAAGGTCAATATTTTTCTAAGGAAGCATCTCGAAAAGCTGGATCCGCCACTGAATGGATGTGCGCTATTTTTGCAGCCGATCATGGTGGAAAACAGGGGGAATACCAAACTCGAGTTTATGCATTTGATGACGCTGGAAATGTCTCAGAATGTTATGTGATCGGATATTATATCGATTGTGAAATACCAGTGATAAAAAGCGTTACGGTCACGGATGTTTCATCGACCGGGTATACGGTTAATTGTACTTTTAGTGATAATCTTGGAATTGATCGAGTTATGTTTCCAACATGGACAGAAAATAACGAACAAGATGACATCTACTGGAAACAAGGCGAAGTAAATGGTAACACCGCAAGATGTCGGATTGTTATGTCAGATTTTTCCTGTCAAAAGGATAATTATATCACGCATGTATATGTTTATGATAAAGCATTGAATGCTGCAGTTTATGGCTTAAATGTCGATTTGAAAAAAGGGAATGACAAAATATTTGGAGAGGCAACCTATCAGAATAGTAGGTATCTTCTGATGGATGATGCGGTTACATGGGATGAAGCGAAAGCAAAGGCACAGGCAAAAGGGGGTCATTTAGCTATTATTACCTCTCAAGACGAGCAAAATGTAATTAATGGACTCTTAAAAAAAGGCTGCCAGATCCAGTATTTTATTGGTGGATCAAGAAATAACGGAAATTTTGTATGGAGTACTGGAGAAGCTTTATCATATACGAATTGGAATACCGGAGAGCCTAATAACTACAAAAATAACGAAAACTACCTTAGTATTTTTGAAACAGGAAAATGGAACGATAACAGCAATACGGCTCATCAGGGTTATATTGTAGAAATAGAGAGAAAGTTATTTAAAAGTTATATTGATACACCTACTCAATCAAGCGTAATTAAGGATGATACATTCATTATTCAAGGCTGGGGAATTGATGAAAATGAGATCAGCAAGTTTACCTATCAAATTAACGGTGGTTCTGAAAATGAATTAGATAGATGCGATCGATCAGATGTATTAAAAGCTAATCCTTCTTACTCAACAAACAAACCTGGGTTTAAAGAGGCAATAAAAAGCAGCGAACTGAAAGCCGGTCCAAATGTTATTGCTATTCATGCTTATACAAATAGTGGCGTAAAGACTATTGGAACGGTTAATGTGGCTAAAGAGATTGTGAAAGAAGACACTGTAATAAATTGTTCCTATCAGACCCATGTTCAGAATGTTGGCTGGCAGGATTGGAAAACCAACGGTGATATGAGCGGAACATCCGGCAAAGGGCTGCGTCTGGAAGGCATCCGAATCAAAACAAATATTAGTGCCAGCGATTTGGGACTATCCTATGCTACCCATGTTCAGAATATAGGCTGGCAGGATCCGGTGGATACCGGTTTAATGAGTGGGACATCCGGGAAGGGTCTACGTCTGGAAGCTATCCGAATTAATCTGACCGGATCAAAAGCCAGTCAATATGATGTTTATTACCGGGTTCATGCCGAAAATGTGGGCTGGCTGGATTGGGCTAAAAATGGTGCCGATTCAGGAACGGCTGGTTTTGGGTATCGGTTGGAAGGGATTGAAATCAAAGTTCTGCCCAAAGGTAGTGCTGCACCGGGAAATACAACCAGGCCTTTTGTCAGTCAATGAGGCAGCTCGATTATAAGATATTGTAAGTATGTTTAGACAGCATTAAATAGTTCGAGATAGTAAGAAAATTCTTTAAAATGATGAAAAGGAACAGGTGCTGTTATGCAACATGTAGATTTGAAAGGTTGAGGAAATGAAAAAAATATTAATGATTGGATTGAGTACGTTAATCATTTTGTTAATAACAGGTGGAGTAATTTTTGCAGAAGAAGAGAGTAAGGAAACGGTTTCGGCAGCTGCGTTGAAACCGATTGTATCCTATCAAACCCACATAGAAAATATTGGCTGGGAGGCGGAAGATGCCGGTCAGGCATGGAAACTGAATGGAGAAATGAGTGGTACATCAGGAAAAGGACTCCGCCTTGAAGGGATAAAAATTAAAATTAACAACGATACCAATCTGGGTGTCCAATATCAGACCCATATTCAGAATATTGGTTGGGAGGATGACTCAGGAAGCGGTTGGAAAAAAGATGCAGAGATGAGCGGCACCAAAGGTATGGGCTATCGTTTGGAAGCGATTCAGATAAAACTTACCGGAGTCGATGCAAATAATTATGATCTTTATTACCGTGTTCATGCCCAGAATTTAGGATGGCTCGACTGGGCAAAAAATGGAGAAAGTGCTGGTACAGCTGGTTTTAGTTATCGATTGGAAGCCATTGAAATTATTTTGAGAGAAAAAGGAGGCGATGCTCCTGGCATAACAGATAATCCTTTTATTGAGCCGCCGCCAAAAAGCTATGATTTAGGGAATACGGCAGGTAATCTGATGAATGGTGGCGGTTGTGTATATAAAGATGGTAATACGTATGTGAACTTTCTTGATGGAAATAATCTATACACAAGCATCAGCAAAATCGATTCAAGCGGCAATGCCTCAATAATATATACGTCACCAAAGTATTATAATCCAACATATTTAAACATTAAAGATGACTGGTTATATTATTATTTAAAACCTGTTCTTAACAGTAACACATATGATTTAAGTGGTATCTATAAAATTAGATTAGATGGGACACAAAATACACCGATTAATTCTGAATTCGCAGTTAGAAATATGAGTGCATGTGGAGATCAGTTGTTTTTTTCAAATGGCTACAGAGGTGTGCTAAGCATCGGTTTGAATGGAGAGAATTTGACGACTTTATCGGGTGATAGCACCCTTTATACGATTAATGATGGATTACTCTATTATCAGCCAGCTGACAAGAGTCTTCAATTACTGAATTTAGAAAATAATAGCAGAAGTACTGTCCAATCAAAGGCGGTTTCAAAGAAATCTATGATCATTGAAAATGACTATATTTTCTATTTAACCTTTGATGGTGAATTGTATCGAATGAATATGAACGGAAGTAATTTAATAAAGCTTTCGAATGATAAGATTGGATCTTTTAATATAAAAGACGGTTATATTTACTATGGTCTTGATCAGACAGCCACAATTAAAAGAATGAATCTCGACGGAAGTCAAAAAACAGTCTTAATTAATCTAACTGCTTATGAAATCGGTTCCGAATATAGTCAAAAAAATCCGTTTTCGATCGGGTCGATTTTATTGAGCGACAAGAGTATTTATTACTTTGTAAGTGGTGGAACGGGAGCACCAGATGGAAGAGCTCCTGTATTTCGGGCGTCGTTAACTGGTGAAAATAACGAAAAAATCAATAACTTTGAATAGTTTGATCAGAGTCGGAAGTGTTTATAATCTTGAGCATTGCTATGAATATTTATTGGTTAGTAATTGTGTTTCTTGAATTTTCATGAACTATATGGATTGGCGACGAATAAAATTTAAGTATATTGAATTTGATTGTTTGAATGTTGTAAAAAGCATATGTTTGAAGGAGGACAAATTTGTGAGAAAAGGGATTCAAAGATTGTTTGCTTTACTGGTGGTATCATCCATTATTTGTATGGTACCAACTAGCGTATGGGCTGATGCGGCACCAAGTGTAAGTTATTGTACGCATGTTCAGAACGTTGGCTGGCAGGATTATTCTGCACAGGGTGATATGTCAGGTACTGAAGGCAGAAGTCTGAAGTTGGAAGGCATACGAGTAGCACTGAATAAAGCTGGTTATGATCTTGGCATTGAGTATCAGACACATATCCAGAACATTGGTTGGGAAACAGGTACGGGCTAAAGGTTGGGCCACATCAAATGGCTTTTCAGGGACTGAAGGTTTAGGTTATCGCTTAGAAGCGATCCAGATCAAACTGACGGGAGCCGATGCCGGAAAATTTGATATTTACTACCATGGATAGGCTACAATTAATTGGACAATAAAATTGTGGGCAGGTAAAATAAGAACAATAAACAAAGGAGACCTGCCAAGATGACTAAAAGACAACGCCGTACTTTTACCGATGAATTCAAGAACCAGATGGTTCAATTGTACCTCAATGGAAAACCGAGAACAGGAATCGTAAGAGAATATGACTTAACCGCTTCATCACTGGATAAATGGATTAAACAACATCAAACTTCAGGCTCATTTAACGAGAAAGACAACCGCAGCGAAGAAGAAACTGAACTGATTCGTCTTCGCAAGGAAAATCAGCGACTTCTGATGGAAAATGACATCCTAAAGCAAGCCGCGCTGATAATGGGACGAAAGTAGAAGTCATCAAAGCAAATCAAGACAGATACTCGATATCAGCAATGTGTGACGTCCTGGAAATTCCAAAGAGTACCTTTTATTCCACTTCTAAGAAAACAGCTGAACCCGATCCAATTATCAACGACGTGATTGAAATTTTCAAATCCAGCCGAAGGAATTATGGAACCCGTAAAATAAAATATGAACTTAAAAACCGCGGCATTATCGCTTCCCGTCGACGGATTGGCCGTATTATGAAAGAAAACGGATTCGTTTCAAATTACACCGTTGCTCAATATAAGGTGCACAAACAGCCTGTCAATGACGATTCTTTTCCAAACGAAGTCAATCAGCAATTCGAGGGTCGAAATCATTTGGAAGTTATTGTCAGCGATTTGACTTATGTTCGGGTTGCGGGAAAATGGAATTATGTTTGTCTCATCCTTGACCTTCACAATCGAGAAATAATTGGATACAGTGCCGGTGCAAATAAGACTGCATTGCTTGTCTATCAGGCTTTTGCCAGAATCAAATACAGACTGGATTTAATCACCATTTTTCATACTGATTGTGGCAGTGAGTTTAAAAACAATGCCATTGATGGCGTGATTGAAACCTTTGATATCAGAAGATCTCTCAGTAAAAAAGGTTGCCCTTATGATAATGCGGTTGCCGAAAGTGCTTTCAAGGTTTTCAAAACGGAATTCGCTAATCAGGAAGTATTTCCCTCCCTGGATTATCTGACATTGATGTTGTCCGATTATGTCAATTGGTACAACAACGTAAGAATTCATTCGTCATTGGGTTACTTATCACCGGTGGCATATCGAAAATCAGCCCACAAAAAAGTGGTCTAAAAAAGTGTTGACGATCCAATAATCACGAATTACTAAGAGACTACCTTATATTAAAGGGCCTTACGGTGTGGGGGCTTTTGGTATGGGGTAAAATGATTTTTTATACTAGAGATGATTTTTGTGCAAAAAAGAAAATTATTACTCTTTTCAAATTAATTAAGATCTTCTATAATTGTAATATAGTTGATATGTTAACGTTTATTGCATATGCTTCAACACTTATCATAATTAAACAAGAAGAGAATTAGAGGGTTTATTTGTTAAAATATCTCAAAAAAGTAGTGTGAATTAAATAGCATTGAGATCAAGTCCAAATTAGTTTTGAAATAATTAATGTTTATACAATCTTTAATCAAGAAAGAGGGAAATATGGCGGGATTAAGAGTGTTCATTTCATCAACTTGTTATGATTTGTCGTTGCTTCGATCACAATTAAGAGTTTTCATACAATCTATGGGTTATGAACCAATTATGAGTGACTTTGAAGATGTTTTATATGATCCTAGAGTGCATACACACACAAGTTGTGTTAATGAAGTAAGTAACTGTGATATGTTATTACTTATAATTGGGTCAAGGTTTGGGGGGCAAATTTCGATTGAATCTTTAAACAGTGTCAATTTTGACTGCTTCAATAATGAAAGTTTCAATACAGAAATATTAAAAAATAAAGAGAGTTTGTCTGTAACTCAACTCGAAGTAATAAAAGCTATTGAGAATTACATGCCAGTATATACATTTATTGATAAGAAAGTTTGGCATGATCATCAACTTTATGAGAAGAATAAGAAGAGTGAAATAATAGAGCAAATTCAATTTCCGTCAATAGAAAAACAAGAAACAGCAAAGTTTATTTTTAATTTTATTAACTTTGTTCGATTAAGAACGAAAGGTAATAATATTTTTACGTTTGAAAAGGGTCAAGAAATTGAAGAAATATTAAGAAAACAATGGGCTAGCTATTTTCAGCGCTTGCTCAATGAACAAAGACACTCAACTAATGAAATGAAGAATTTAGATATGCTTGGTGAACAGTTTGAAGAATTAAAAACAGCAATTTTATCATCTATTGATAATGGAGATCAAAGAGAAATTGCAAGAGGTGTTGTTAGGTTTAGACGAATGTTTGATTTTTTATTTTGTTTAAAAGATTTAGAAATAGAATATTTGGAAAGTTCAGAAGACGATTGGGATGATGTCTTAAAAACAGCGAAAATTAGTTTTATTATTGATTTAGATGAAGATGAAACAAATTCTTATAGACCAAACATAAGAACATATGTAATTAGAGTAGATGATTTTTATTATTCATCTCGAATTTCAAAGAATAAAATAGGTAGTTTGGCTCACGAATGGGATGCATTTAAATCATTGAAAAGGAAAAGTAGGGAGATAATTATCGAAACTTTATCTGAAATTGGAACTGGTTTACCTCTTTTGAGATTTGAAGAAGAAAAACTTGGAGCTCCTACAGCAAATACAAATATCGAAAAACGAATGAATTATAAGATTGATTCAAGTAAAGTTGAATGGTGAAAATAAAGATAAATAATGCGCGTTAAATCACAATAATTATAATTCTGCGAGCTAGAGGAAGGAAAAGATGAATGATCTAAATAACAAACTCTTTGTCCATTTTCAAGTGATGAGTAGGCCCTCAAAATAGGCAAAAACACCTACTGCGTTTGGTTGTGCCAATGGGACTGCCAAAATACAATAGTTGTTCAAGACTTCCGATTAACTCCAGGTAATAAAATACATAGCGGATGCGAAAAAAAAGCAATTTCATTGATCTGAGTGGCAGAATATTAGACAGGCTCACGGTCATAGAATTCGCGGTTTGGATAAATACAATAACGATCTTTGTTTATGTCAGTGCACTTGTGGTAATGATATAGTCATAAAAGGAGCATCTTTTCAAAATTAGCTAACCAAGAGTTGTGGTTGTTATTAATTTGAAAAGAATGCTACAGATATGCCAGATCGAAAGAAAAAGGATATTATTGCTGGAACATCTTTGGGAAAGATTAAGAACAAAGTCAAACAGAAAAATATTACATGCGGTGTAAGAGGCGTAAGCCAACATTCAGGGAATGATAAATGGGTCGCAAATATCAATTTCCAAAGAAAACGAATTTACCTAGGTTTATTTGATGAATTTGAAGATGGAATTGAAGCCTGGAAGAAACCAGAAGAAATTTATTTTCAACCAGTGATTGAAAAGCATAAAAATGAATAGTCGTTTAGATTTTTGCCCCCTATTTTACCCCTTATTCTTTAAAAATAAAAAAATAGAAAAAGACGAAAAACCGCATAATAAAGGCATTTATGAATGCTCTAAAACTACAATAAACAAACTATGATATTTCAGTAGGTCGGGGGTTCGATTCCCCCCGCTAGCTCCAGTAAAAAATAATTATTTATTGAAGAACGGCTTTAGATAAGCCGTTCTTTTTTATTTCCCTGCTTACTTTTCTTCATGGAACTCTATCTCTCTAGCTTCCTTTATCTTCGATGTCATTTTTTATATCATTTATTTTTTGTTCGGTTGCTCATTATTCAATCGCCCTCGTTTTATCTCCCTATTTCTATTTCAGATATTCAACGAACCAATTGGCAGCCATTTCAGCAACCCTTTCCAACGTGCCTGGTTCTTCGAAAAGATGGGTAGCTCCGGGAATAATTTCAAGTTGCTTAAGCCCGATTATCTTGCGATAGGCCTTTTGGTTTAATTCGATGACTATATTATCATTTCCCCCAACAATAAAGAGTGTTGGGGATTTTACACTTTGAAGATGAGGCCATGCCAGATCGGGCCGGCCGCCCCTGGAAACAATAGCATTTACCTGATCTCCCAGTATTGCCGCCGCTTGCAATGCTGCCGCAGCGCCTGTACTGGCACCAAAATATCCGATTGTAAGGTTTTTTGTTTCTTCCTGCTGCTGTAACCATTTTGTCGTCACAAGTATCCGGTTTGCCAGTAAATCGATATTAAAACGCATTTTATACTTCATGTCTTCTTCAGTCGTCAGCAAATCCAGCAGCAAAGTCCCAAGGCCATGGATTCTGAGCACCTTTGCCACATAATTATTCCGGGGACTGTTTCTGCTGCTGCCGCTTCCATGAGCAAACAGCACTACGCCTGTTGCGCTTTCTGGAATTTTCAATGAGCCGATTAACTTTATCTGTCCGTCAGGGATATGTACGATCTTATCGATACTTTTCATACTGATTCGTCCTTGTTTTCAAAGGCGTTAAGGATCGAAATGACTTCACTGTCTTCTACCTGTGTAAAATCTTCATAATATGCGCCAACCGCTCCTCGATAATTGGCGTCTATATCAAGCGATACTAACTCATCCACCATAGAATTCAACTTTTTGGCGGTATCATATGGTGTTACCGGAATCGCAATAACCAGTCGTTTGGGGTTGCGTTTTTTTATCTCATCAATGGCTGCTATCATTGTAAGTCCTGTGGCAATGCCATCGTCTGCTATGATTACTGTTTTTCCTTCAACCGAATAGAGTGCTCTTCCCCCTAGAAATATTTCCCTGCGCCTTTTGATCTCGTTACGCACTTTTTCTATTTCCCCGGCCAGCCATACCGGATCGATATGCTTAACTTCAGCTGAATTGCAAATAGGATCGCCATCCTCAGTTATCGCACAAATAGCGTACTCACTGTTCATGGGATGGCCTATTTTTTTTGTTGAAAGAATATCCAGTGGAGCATCTAGCATCTTTGCGATTTCAACCCCCAGAATCACACCGCCTCTGGGTAATGCCAATACGATAACATCCTCGCGCTTATATTTTTCCAGAGCATTCGCCAGTTTGATTCCCGCATCTTTTCTGTTTTTAAACAACATGTTTGTCCTCCTTAAATTTCTATTAATTATCCAATACCATCTCTGAATAGATCTCTTGGGATCACCTAAACATCTGCTTTATTCTTCACTTCTACCCCATCAAAATATATTCAATCACTTTATTCCGAATTATTCATAAACATTGATATTTTATGAAAATGCGTCATACAAAGACTATTTTCAGGTTGATGCACCCTAAAAATGCGAAACCTCGCAAGTAAATCAGACTTTTGAGCGACGCACTCTATCAATCAAATATCAGCTTAAAGGGTAGACGAATCCCCGGGATTAAAAAAATAAAACACTAAATAAAAGTATTAATCCTCCAGCTATGCTGGGGAGAATAGGGTAAACGGAAGTGTGACGGATGTTGTAAAACTGGATAGGCTACAATTAATTGGACAATAAAATTGTGAGCAGGTATGAAGGGGTTATAATAAAAAAATCGGTCGAAAAATCCTCGTTTAATCGATGGGTTTTCGTCAAACTTGCTGGTATCATAAAAACCATCTTTTTTCTTTTCTCGGATACGATAGCTGTCGCCTTTGATATTGATAGTTGTGGAATGGTGTAATAGACGATCCAGTATGGCCGTGGCAACAACGTTAGTCCCGAATACTTCACCCCCATCTGCCATAAGATTTGTTGGAGGTGAGAATAATAGAGCTTTTTTCATATCGATTATCCTAAACTTGAAATTTATTCTTTTGTTGAAAAATATTTGAAAAGAAAGATATCTGAAACTGAATTTGAAGGTCCGGTGATTAGAATTTATAGTCGTGAAAAAAACAATATGTGATATCATTCGATATGAGAAAAATAGATAAAGAAGTGTTCAATAAGGATTGTTACAGAAAAAAATACTATTTGTCATGGAGGCGGTATTCATGAACTTAAAATAGCACAATGCATTTCCTTTCATACTAATAATTGTTGCAATATTAGTGCGAAAGGAAGTGAACTTATGAAGCGATACGAACAGCTGGACAAATTGATTGCCGATCATGACGGAATTGTTCAAACTTCGCAGGTTGTTGCCGAAGGAATTTCTAAACCTGTTTTTTATGATTATGTCAAAGCGAAAAACTTGAACAGGTGGCTCATGGCGTTTATGCTTCAGCGGATGCATGGACCGATTCGCTTTACCTGATTCATATTCGAAGTAAGCAAGTTATCTTTTCCCATGAAACCGCTTTATTTCTACATGATTTGACGGTACGGGAGTCAGCACCGTATTCGATTACGGTCAAGACTGGTTATAATCCCACCCGCCTAAAAGAGGATGGAATCCAGGTTTATACGGTTAAACCGGAGCTTCATACGGTGGGCTACGCATCCGCCTTTTGGGCATATGGTTCCGGTTTATGATATGGAGAGAACCATTTGTGATTTGATCCGCAGTCGAAAAGGGATTGAAATCCAAATCTTTCAAGATGCAATAAAGCAATATGTCGGGCGTAAAGATAAAAATCTGCGAACACTGATGCAATATGCATCCCTGTTTCGTGTTGAAAAAATCTTGAGACAATATCTGGAGGTACTGTTATGATTAAGACATCAAACAATTGAAGGATTTGATCCGGAATCTTTCAAAAAAGAAAGCGGCAGATGCTCAGATGCTGCTGCGTCATTATATGAGGGAACGTTTTCTGGAGCGAATTTTTCTTTCTGAATATAAAGATCAATTTATTTTGAAGGGAGGGATTCTGGTGACAGCAATGATCGGATTGAATGCACGATCGACGATGGATTTGGATGCTACGGTAAAAGGCATCAAAGTGAATGCTGAAGATGTCGAGCAGATTATTGCTTCGATTGCCTCGGTGCCTTTTGATGATGGTATATCTTTCCGTATCAAGAGCATTGGTGAGATAATGGATGAAGTCGAGTATCCGGGAATCCGAGTTAATATGGAGACGAGATTTGATGGCGTGATCACACCGTTTAAGGTTGATATTTCCACAGGTGATATCATTACTCCCAAAGAAGTGCGTTATCAATTAAAGCTGATGCTGGAATGGCTTAAATAGCCATTCCTTTTGTTTGGCAATTCTTTACTATTTTCATTTAATCTTGATCTGCTATTAAAGATTAAATATTTCTGAGCATCTCTAGCTATTTTATAGCTATTTTTATCTTGCTATTGTTGCACTTTGTTATGTCAAATGGTTATATTTTGATGATAAGGGTAGAAATTCAATTAAAGATGATAAAGCTTGAAGAAGTCACACTGCTGAACAATAGACATTTATAGTTGAGTAAATAAGAGCGTGGTAATTCAATAATAGTATGCGAATTGCCTAAATATTCACAGAAAAATAAATATTGATAATTTGGTTCAGGAGTTAAAACCTAAAATTTTTATATTGGAGGGTTGAAAATTATGAATAAAAAAACAATGGTGTGGCCAGCATTGCGGATAAACTTTGCATATTTTGGAAACTTAGCGGATGAAGAAAATTCTAAGTGGGCGGATACAATCATAGAAATGATGGAACTATGAAGATACATTCACCATCAATTTATATTACTTCAAACGCTGGAGTTATTATAGAAAATCTTGGTAAAACGATACTTATAGACAGTTTATTTCGAGTTGACAAAATTTGTCCTTGGCCGGTAGAAAGAATATCGGAAGAGCTAGAAGAGCGTATCATTAATGGAACAGGTATTTTCCAATGTATCGAAGCACTTGTTTTTACACATTGTCACCCGGATCATTTTGACGAAAAATTGTTAATCAGATGTATTGAAAACAAAAACATCAGAAATCTGATTTTACCGAGAGATAATAAATATTTTGATGAAAAATCGGTTATGGCAATTTGCAATAGAAATAATTGCAAATTGATATTTCTTGAAAGAGAATAAGATATTGAAAAACATACAAATACCATTCACTTAAATGGTTTCGAAATTAAATATTATGCCATTGATCATATATCAAGTAATTATACTGAGGTTAAACATTTTTCATTTAATATTAGAGTGAACAACAAAACAATATTTGTATCAGGGGATGCATGGTTTTCACCAGACAGATTAATGAGAATTATAGGAAGTTTTGATTATCCTATTGACATTGGATTTTTTAATTATTATCATTTAATACAAGAATTGGGCGAAAAATTATTAATGACATCAATCCGAAACAAGTAATTTTTTATCACTTGCCATTTTTGAGTGCTGGCGATGAGGATATCAGAACTGATGCAATAAAAATCATTCAGCGCTATATAGATATTTTACCGCCATGTAAAATAGTTAATTATGAAATGGAAAAATTATATCCTTAAATGTAGGGATACAATTTATCAATAGACATTAGGTTGCATAAAAAGGAGAGAAAAATTAGTGATAGTAATTGATAGCGTTGAAACGAATGTTTACTTCAACCTTGCTCTAGAAGAATATATATTCAAAAAATTTACTGATTTTGAATACCTGGTGATCTGGAAAAATAACAATAGCATCGTCTTGGGAAAACACCAGAATGTTTTCGAGGAAATAAATATAAGAGCAATAGAGGAATCAGGGATTCCGGTGGTCAGACGAAACACCGGCGGAGGGACCGTTTTTCATGATGAGCAGAATCTCAATTATTCATTCATCACGAATCAAAAAGAAGGGTATGCCGATTATGAGCAATTTTTGATACCGATCATTAAAGCTCTAAATGAAATGGGAATACCGGCAGTAAAAAGAAGAACCAGCGATATTGCCATTGGGGAGCAGAAAATATCCGGGTCTGCACAAATGGTCAAAAAGGGACGAGTTCTTCATCACGGTACCCTGCTGTACAATTCGGATCTTAGCTTGCTTAAAAATGTGTTAAAAACCACCGCCGGAAAAATCACCTCCAAGTCAGTTAAATCGGTTAGAAGCGATGTTACCAATATAAAAAAACATATGACTGATCAATCTATGACAATGGCGGCTTTTAAGGACATATTGCTTGAAAAACTGTTGCCAGATGGATTTGAAAAGGTAAGTCTGACTGAAGAAGATATTCAAGCCATAAAGACCCTGATGGTTGAAAAATATTCGCAGTGGGATTGGAACTACGGTCAATCGCCGAAGTTTTCATTCGCAAAGGATAGTGAAGTTTTAAACGCGAAGGGAATAAAAATACAGATTGATGTGAAACTGGAAATTATTAAAGGTAAAATTGCAAAAGGTGAAGTAACGATTGATGGTTTGACAAATGCTGAATTGATCGAGAGTCTTACCGGAACCAGATATGGTTATCAAGAAATTTTACATAAACTGGAAGAAAGCCAGTTTAATGAATCAGCTGAAATAATGATAGACAGTCTAACGAATTGTTTTATTTAGAATATAAAAAAGGAGAAGTCAGATGAAGAAAAACATTCAAATGCCAAAATTAAGCGAACAAATGGAAACCGGGGTATTGGCGGCCTGGAATAAAGAGGTTGGTGATGTGGTAAAAAAAGGTGAGGTGCTTTTTGAAATCGAAACCGAAAAGGTGGTCAGCGAAGTTGAAAGTATGGAATCTGGCGTTTTGGAAGAGGTTTTTTTCGAAGCTGGCGATGAAATAAAAGTGGATGAAATCATTGCCGTCATCAATTGTGATTGATTAAGGGGATAAAATGGAAAAGAAACCAGAATGGTTAAAGGTTAGTTACAACAAAGAGGCCGTGGAAGAAGTCAGCGGGTTGATGACCAAGCTGAAACTGAATACCGTCTGCAAGGAAGCTAATTGTCCCAATCTTGGGGAGTGCTATAAAAAACGCACGGCTACTTTTATGATCATGGGCAATATCTGCACCCGTCACTGCCGGTTTTGTAATGTGTCCAGCGGGGTGGTGGAAGCGGTTGATCCCAAAGAGCCCCAGCATCTTGCAGAGGCCGTAAAAGCACTGGATTTAAAACATGTAGTGATCACCAGTGTCACCCGAGATGACCTGGAGGATGGCGGAGCTCGACATTTTGCTGATACGATCAAAGCTGTCCGGGCTGTAAATCCCGGAGTTTCCATTGAAGTGTTAATTCCTGATCTGCAAGGGGTTGAGGAACACCTGGACATTGTCATTGCGGCCAATCCGGATGTGATTAATCATAACGTGGAAACAGTCCGGGAATTTTACCCAGAGGTTCGGCCTGAAGCTGATTATGATCGCTCCATGGCGGTGCTTAAGTATGTCAAAAGAAAGGCGCCCCATATCAAAACAAAAACCGGAATTATGGTGGGTCTGGGGGAGACCGATGAACAGGTTTGTAAGGTCATGGATGACAGCTTAAACGTTGGCTGCGATATTTTTACCATCGGTCAGTATCTGCAGCCATCGCCAAAACATATTGAAGTCAAAGCTTATGTGACTCCAGAAAAATTTGCCCAGTACAAGAAAATTGGGGAAGTAAAAGGCTTTCACTATATTGCCAGCAGTCCCCTGGTGCGCAGCTCCTACCGGGCGGAAGAAGCGCTAGAAGGAGGAACAAGCAGATGATTTATATTGAAAACAACTCCACCGATCCGTTTTTTAATTTTGCGTTGGAATACTACCTGATTACCGAAAAACAGTTGCCGGAGGATCAGATTTTTATTTTCTGGCGAACCGAGCCAACCCTGATGATTGGCAAGTACCAGAATACCATTGAAGAAATTAACGACGACTTTGCTAAACAAAATGGGATCAAAGTGGTGCGTCGCATCACTGGTGGTGGAACCATTTACACCGATATGGGAGGTTGGCAGTTCAGTTTTATCACCAAAGGTCTGGCAGAAACCATCGACTTCAACAAGTATATCGGCCCGGTGATTGAAGGCTTGAAAAAATTGGATGTGCCAGCCGAATTCAACAGCCGGAATGATCTGGTTATCCACGGCAAAAAGTTTTCTGGTAACGCCCAGTGCATGCTAAACGGATATACCCTCCATCATGGCTCGCTGTTATTTGATACCGATTTTGAACAGATGGTTAAATGTTTGACAGTGGATGATTATAAAATCATTTCTAAGGGCATTAAATCCGTTAAGGAACGGGTGACCAATATTTCAGAGCACTTGACAAAACCGATTGATACGGGCACCTTTAGAAAGCTGATGGTGGAGAGCATCATGCAGGGCTCCAAGGCGGAATATCAATTAACTGAGGAGGATCGTGAAAGGATCAAGACCATTGCCAGAGAAAAATTTGAAAGCTGGGAATGGAATTATGGAAAATCTCCCAAATTCAACATCACCAGAATCGGCCGCTTTGATGGTGGCAAAATGGAGTTTAAACTGGATGTGAATAAGGGTAAGATAACTGACTGCACGATCTATGGTGATTTTTTCGGAATCATGGATATCACGGTTCTGAGTGATGCCCTCATTGGCACTGTCTATGAAAGGGAAAGCATCAAAAAAGCGATCGTAGCCAGTGATATCAAACAGGGATTCTACCAGATCAATATTGACGAACTGGCAGATATTATTTGCTTATAGATGGAAAATAAAGATAATTCATTGGAATTGTCAAGATCAGTTCAGTCGAAAGAATTGAGCATATTGGTCAGCAGTTCCCCGTTGGATAGGCTGTAGGCAATGGCTTTCCCAAACTTGCCATTGCGGTACAGCCACAGATCTGCTCATCTACAGATAATTGATAAATAATGCGATCCACTGGCAAATCTGAAAAAATTTATTTATTCAGTTCCCGTTTCTGCCTCCGTTTAACGATAATAGTCTCAAGAATCGGCTTCTCTCCTGATCCTCAATATTTATGACCCATTTTTTCGTTTTTTTCTTTCTCACTGTTTAACATAAAAAATCACCTCCGTATTTTATACTGAGGTGATTTTAACAGATTTTATTTGCTTTGGGTATGTGGGGTATAATTGACGCTTACCGCCCGTACGGGATAATCCTTCAGGATTTGGATAACCATCGGATTAGAAGCCGACCCTCAGATGAAGATAAATAAACGATGAACTACAAAAACAGCATCATCCAATCAATGGAGATGCTGTTTTTTTAGCCATTAGTTAGTTGCATCGGCTGCATTTGCGATATCTGATAACTCATGTGACTGCCACTGATTAGATATCCCCCAAAATTGAAAATCGCTTTTTATTTAGGTGCTGCTCTTAATAGGATGCCGCAGGACAAGAATAATTGAAACATAGTGTCGTCCTGAAGCGCCTCATAATTTAAACCAGTGAGTTTCAGGATGTTCTTTAAACGGTAAACTACCGTGTGGCGATGAATCTTGAGAGAATCAGCGGCGGCGGTAATATTTTTGCCATTGGCAATATAGGCTTTTAGACATATCAGTAATTCATGGGTATAAGGATCTTGCAGATTTAAGCTTCTGAGTTGGGGGACAATGAGCGCATCGAGTTTAGTATGGCGATCAAGAACGGTCAAAATATGGTCGGCATAAATATCACTAAAACAGATGATCTTAAATGCTGCATCATCGGCATATTCATTGGAAATCTGACATTGCAAATAGGCCAGACTGATCTGATAGAGATCATTAAAAACCATGCTCTTCGTCGCTTTGAATTCACTTTTGGTTAAGAAATCCAGGAGTTGGCCCTGAAATTGTTTTTTGTTTTCAGATTTGAGGTTGTAGTCGCAGACAAGAATCAACGATTCATAGGAAAAAATCATCGCATTGGTAAACAGTCTGGATAACTGATTGAAATAACCCTGGGTGCTGAAATCTGAATTAAGAACTTTTCCGGAAGGACTGAAGCACCACAAAGAATAAGGTTCATCAATCGTTCGGCCTTTTAGTCCCAAATGATGGGAGAGGATGTTCGGATCTACATATTTCTCTTTAATTAAATGGTAGAGATACCAGGGAGTTTCCAGATTTTTGCAAAATTCATCATTCACCGTTAAAGCTCTTTCGATTATTTGCTGAGCCAGACACAGATTGGCATATTCTGACCGAGTCAGCGGATTGATCAGTTCCGTCATGGCCAGAGAGCCGAATATTTGTCCGTTGACAAGAATGGGCGCAATCAGGCGTTTAATATTTCCAAATGTATCCGGGGACTGATAAAAAAAAGGCTGATGCTGGCTTTTGAATTTTTCATTGAGGTTGACACTATCAACCTCTTTTAAAGAGTAGCCTTTTTCCAGAACATGGGCCCAAATGGCATCTAATTTGTCCAGATTTATGTTACTGGTTCGCATCAACAGGCCCTGAGAATCGTCGAATAAAGCGACCGGGTTTTTCAGGTAGAGGCAGGATGCATCCAGAATTGTTTGCAAGGTGTTACCATTAAAAATTATTTCATTGATGTGATCCAGCCATTGATGATAGCGGTCAAAAACAGCCTGAACCGTTTCGAATATATCTCCAGTATCAATTTGAGAGGGGAGGATGATAACCGACCAATGAGGATCGAGCAACGTTTCGTCAATCAGTCCCAAGCAGATGAACGACAATGGTTTTTCTGATTTCAGCCGAGCTAACCTTTTTGCATCAGTGAGATAGAGCACTTCATCACTCAACTCCTGGTCATTATCAGTACGGCAAAAGCGGATAATGGAGAGGTTTAACTGAATAGTTTTGCTCGAAATGAGCTTAGCATCAGGCCAGGTGATTTGTTCAAATATAATATCTATGCTTAACTTCAAGGGGAACTCCTTTTGAGTTATACAAACATGTATAACAATTTGACTTATTTTTTTATTATATGGACAATGACTTTAAAGTGCAAGTTAAATATAATAAGGACAAATAAATATTGAGAAGGATTTCATTATCACTTCTCAATCAAAAGGAGAAATAAAATGTTAGATTCAATTAATCGAGACGCGTTTACGCTGTTTAACCAGGGCGGAAACCTGATACCTTATGAGTATACTGGATATAAGAATGAAATTCTTGCATCAAAATCCACGGCATGGTTTGGGACAACATTGAACAGTTCCCCGATTTATGATGTTAAAGGTTCGGATGCTGCCAAATTTCTGTCATCCATTTGCATCAACAGTTTTTTTAAGATGAAGCCGGGCAGCATCCGTCATGCCGTTTTGTGCAATGAGCAGGGATTGATTCTGAATGATGGTGTAGTCATGATGATTGCCGAAAATCATTTCCGAACTTATTGGCTTAACCCGGTGGTGGGATATTATGTATCCGTTACGGATATGGATGTTGAAGGCGTTGATTTATCGGGGAAAGAGTTCTTTTTCCAGCTGGCCGGGCCAAAATCTCTGGAAATTCTGGAACAGGCAGCCCAAAGCGATCTCCACGATATTGCCTTTACCAAACACCGGATGGCAAAGATTGCCGGGGTCGATGTGCGGATTCTTAGATTGGGCATGGCCGGCACCCTGGGCTATGAAATTCATGGCGACGCGGCAAACACTGAAGCGGTTTATGACTGTATCTGGGAAGTGGCCAAAACCTTTGATGCTAAAAAACTGGGACAAGTTGGGTATACCATGAATCATACCGAAGCTGGTTTCCCCAATATTAATATGCATTATCCGTTACCATGGTTCGAAACACCAGGTTTGCAGGAGTATCTGACTGAAAGACCGATGGAAGGATTCTTTAATCTGAACAGAATATTGGTTGGCAGCGTTGGCGAAGACTTAGAGTCACGATTTGTAACGCCTTATGATGTTGGTTGGGAATATCTGATTAAGTTTGATCATGATTTCATAGGAAAGGCGGCGCTGGAAGAAATCGCCAAAAACCCCAAAAGAACCATGGTCACCCTGGAGTGGAATCCCGATGATTTGGGCGAAATCTTTGCTTCACAATTCAGAGGACAGGAAGTTGAACCCTTTGAAAGCATGGATGACCGTCCTATGGATATGTATTACAACAGCGGTTTTTCGATGTATTACCATGCGGATAAGGTTCTGGCTGAGGGCAAAGAGATTGGCATTTCCAGCGGTCGACTCAATAGTTATTATTATCAGCGAATGATTTCACTGGCGTTTATCAAGCCGGAATACGCCGTTGAAGGAAAAGAACTGACGGTTGTCTGGGGAACCCCGGGAAAACCGCAAAAAGAGATCCGGGCAAAAGTTGCCCGTTCACCTTATATGAATCTGGAAAACAATAAGGAGATTGATGTGAATGACATTCCCAGATTTCAAAAATAGCTATTAAGAATTGGATTTTTTGATCATCCAATTATCCTGAGAAAGAACAGAATCCGGATAACAGTTTATTATCAAAAACAAAAAAACCTTTAGCAAAACAACATAATAGCAAGTACCAGTTCATACAATTAAACAAGTAAAGCGAGCAGGCCCATTATCAAAGTATTTTTGTTGAAAAATAAAGAATATTTGAGATGGGCTCTGTTTATGGATAGTATAAGAAAAAGTAAAAGATCAATTGATCAGGAGGAATAGTTATGAAGAAAAATACTAAATGGATAGTGTTGGCGGTTACATGCCTCGCTCTTTTTGTGCCAAGTTATTGTCAGTATCAATTGCCGCCGTTGGCACCAGAGTTGATGACTACCTTTAATTTAACGATGACCGAGTTTTCGAGAGTATTTTCGGCGACAATGATACCGGCCATTTTTTTAAGTTTAATTGCTGGCATATTAGTTGATAAGTTTGGGATAAAGAAAATAATAGGAATGAGTATCCTTGTGACGATTATAGGCGTCTGTTCACGTGTCTATGCCGATTCATTTACTTCATTGATGATAACCATGATGTCGATTGGTTTTTCGGCAGCGTTTTTAAATGCCAATGGACCTAAGATTATTGGCAGCTATTTTCCACAGGAAAAAATCAGTTCAATGATGAGCTTTCTTTTGGCCAGTTCGACACTGGCAATGACAATTGGGATGGGTACAACAGGATTTTTTTCAACGATACAGAGTGCCTTTCTGGTGGCTGCGGTTATTAGTATAATTGCGGGTGTTCTTTGGCTTTTATTTATGAAAGACCCCATCAAAAATGAGAACGAGCGGCTGAATAAACAGGTATCCATCACAATTGGAGAAAGTCTGATAACTGTTGTAAAATGCCAAACCGTATGGGTTGTCGGATTTTGTCTGATGGCGAATATGGGGTGTTTTGTGGCAATCAGTTCTTTCTTGCCAACTGCCTTGGTAGGACGGGGAATCGACATGATCGCAGCGGGTATGTATGGGTCGATTATGACGATGGGCACGCTCTTTGGTTGTTTGACAGCACCATTAGTAGTTAAAAAAGTTGGAAAAATGAAGCCCGTTATGATGATTATGGCGATCGTTGCGGCCATTGGCAGTGCGTTTTTCTGGAATGCCCCGGAAGGCGTTCTGTTAGGTGCGGGTATGTTTATTTTTGGAGCAACCAGCAGTGGATTAATGCCATTATTGATGTCAATACCAATTCAAATGAAGGAAATTGGTCCAGCATTTGCGGGAACGGCAGGTGGATTAACCGCTACATTGCAGTTGATCGGAGCAGTAATCATCCCGACTTTTATCATTATACCAATAGCGGGAACAAATATGACGATGTTTTTTATGCTAACAGGAGTCAGTATGGCCATATCAGCAGGAATGATATTATTTTTACCTGAATTACTGAAAAAATAATATGACTAAGGGTTATTAAATGAAAACGAGAGATATGTTGGAGTTATTTCATTTTATGTATATGAAGATACCGAAATGGCTTGAGTGTATAAAAACGGGGTTAATATTTCATGTAAAGGTCTGGAATTGTAAAATCGAAGTCTTCTTGGGTTTATAGCCCAAATGGAACATTTTTTTTTCGTACGGCCAATACGATTACTTCGTTTATAAGACGTGTTATCCTTATATTGTCGTGGTTACCAAAACGATGAAATCAATAATCACAGCAAATAAATTTGTAAGGAGATATTAAAATGGACAAAATGGTACAGGTCGCGCGCACACCAGGAAACAAGGATTGGCTTTGGGGGCGGGGCTGGGGTCAACAGATTGAACATACAAACTGGCTAGACGAGCAGATGTCATGGAAAAAATCCTGTTATATTGGGGACTGGTCATTTCTACAGTTTATGAAAGTAAAAGGGACTGATGCGATTAAACTGTTTTCATCAATTTTTGTTAACAGCTTTGCTAAGTTTGAGGTCGGTCAGGCCAAACATATCATTATGTGCAACGATGACGGCTATATTATGATGGAAGGTATTCTAATTAGGCTGAGTGAAGATGAATATGCAGTAGAAGGCATTCCTCCCTTTTGGCTGATGACTTACTTGCCGGAAAGTGATTATAATGTAGAAACAGAGATGATTCCCAGTTATTTTTGGCAGGTTCAGGGTCCGAATTCACTTGAACTGCTTGAGGATTTAACCGGTGAAGATTTAAAAGATATTAAGTTTATGCACTACCGTTATGTAACAATTGCCGGTAAAAAGGTGATTGCATTAAGACAGGGAATGTCCGGTGAAGTCGGATTTGAACTGCAGGGTCCAATGGAAGACATGCAAACCATTCGTGATGCTGTAATGGCGGCGGGTCAAAAATTTGGGATACTGGAAATCGGTGGCCGAGTAGCGATGATTAATCATCTGGAAGCGTGTTTTCCTACACTCCAGACCGAATATGTGCCAGCATTTACAGGGAAAGATGTTGAATTACTCAGTAAGATCGAGTTTCCGCTGCTTACGGTTAAGGTTGAAGGTAGTTTTGAATCAGACAATCCGGAGGATTATTTCCGTACCCCTTACGATTTTGGCTGGGGAAACCGCGTTAAATTTGATCATGATTTCAGAGGCCGGGCAGCGTTAGAGGAAATGTCGAAAAATATAAAACGACAGATTGTGACCCTTGAATGGAATACGGACGATGTAATCGATGTATATGCATCTCTTTATAGAGAAGGCGATCATTATGATTATATTGAGATGCCACGTACATTATACTGGGTTTCACATATGGATAAGGTCGTAAACAGTGAAGACAAACCGATTGGTACATCAGCTTCTTATGGATATAGTTACTTTTTCCGGAAAAACCTGTCACTGTGTGTAATCGATAATGAATATGCTACGCCTGGGACGGAAGTTACATTGATCTGGGGCGAACCGGGCCATCCGCAGAAAAAGATTAGAGCTGTCGTCGCATCGGCACCTTATAAAAAAGATGACCGCAGGACTGACTTAAGAAAAACACACTAAACATAAATTTTTGTATATTGAGGCCAAAGGAGAAGAGTGATGAAGCTCACACTTTCTGTTATCGCGTATCATTTGGCATCTAAATACGATGAGATTATAGAATTATGTCCCTATGATAAGGCCAGTACATTGAATCGGGCTCGTTTTTTTGATCATAATCATTGCGAAGACGATATTGTATATTTGTTGCATTGGGAAGATGTGATAGCAGAAAGCGCCTGCCCACAAAGCATTATTTGTGTTGGTGGGGAAAAAGAGGCATGTTCATATTTTGAAAATAACAGGATCGATGCGCTTGTTCTTTCTGGAAATACGGAACTGCCCCTATTATTTCAGGATATCTGTGATATATTTTATATGTATAATGGCTATGAGCAAGAGATCAAGGATTCTATTATCAGGGAAGATGGTCTTAAGTCCACATTGAACATCGTCAGCAAAATATTCGATAACCAGGTTTTAGTTGTTGATGGCGTTCTGCGTGTTTTAAGCTGGAGTGGCAGTGACAATGATAATAGTGATGATCCTCTTTGGCAGGAGACATTAACGCAGGGTATGACGAGTCAAACCTTTATGAATATTATTAAGGAAAAAGGAATCGTTAATCTGTTAAATGAGACACAAGGGGCGTTTTATGTTAATGAACCTCCAGTCAAACCTTTTCTGCATGCTAATTTTATGGAAAAGGGAGAACGCATCGCATCGATTTCAGTAGCGTGTCAGAACAATGATCTCGACGAGCGGCTTTTACCAGTATTGGATAATATCGTCGATCTGCTTAAAATTGTAGTGTTCCGGATAGGAAATGCGTATTATCTTAAATCCTCCAATATGCAAAAGATTATTCTGGATATGTTAGGCGGCTCTCTTTTAGATGATGAATTGCTAAAGCGTAATCTTGCAGCCATTCGATGGAATATTTCTGATGAATATCAAATGATCAGAGTTGAAATGGATCAAAAGGATATTTCAGGTGGACTAGCCAAATATACCCATGAAATAGTTCGCAACATGTTCCTCGATTCCATTTTAGTTAATTTACAGAATGCATTTTTATTCATAATTCACCGAAGTGGACATCAAAATACTGATGATGTTTTAAATACCGAGTTTAGTGCTTTTTTAAGAAACAGAAAATGCAAGGCGGGCATAAGCATGAGTTATTTCAATTTTGCTCAGTCGGCTACCGCCTACAAGCTGGCCAGTGTAGCTTTGGAGAAAGGCAATACGTTGGAAAAAGATAAAGTCTTATATCATTATGAAGATTATCTCACTACCCACATTATTGATCTGTGCGCGCTTTCTTTAGATGTTGCTTCGCTTTGTCATCCCGAAGCTGTAAAGTTGTTCCAATATGACAAGGATCATAAAACCAGATATTTTGACAGCCTGTATATGTATATTATGGAAGAAAAGTGTCTCGCATTGGCAGCAAAAAAGCTGAATATTCATAGAAATACATTAGTATACCGATTGGCTAAAGTAAATGACATCTGTTCTTTTGACATTAAAAATAGTTCGCTTCGCATGCATTTCATATGGTTCTATTTGGTGTTAGAACAACAGAAAAAGTGATTTTTGTAAAATTATAGCGGAGGAAAAGACTTGAAGTTACTGATTATTGAAGATGAACGAGAGATGCTAGCGGCATTAAAAAAGGGATTTCTGAAAAAAGGATACGCGGTAGATGTTGCTGATGATGGCGATGAAGGATCTTATCTTGCTGAAATGAATGAATATGATGCTATTATTCTCGATTTAAATCTGCCTGGTAAAGACGGTCTGGAAATCCTTGAGGAAATCCGAAAGAGGAGTAATGAACAGAACGTTATTATATTATCGGCAAGGTCAACGGTGCCAGATAAAATTTTAGGACTTGATTTGGGCGCGAATGATTATTTGGCGAAACCCTTTGATTTTTTAGAGCTCGAAGCACGGGTCAGATCACTTTCAAGACGGGATTTCATACAGCATGATACCATCATTGAGATAAATAATCTCGTTCTTAATACCGCCAAAAAATCGGTTCAATTTAATCAGAATAGCATTGATTTTTCACCAAAAGAATATTCGATTTTCGAATATTTGGCCATAAACAAGGAAAAAGTGATCAGTGTCGAAGAACTGATCGAGCATGTGTGGGATAGTGAAGTGGATTTATTTACGGTATCCATTAAAGTGCATATCAGTAACATTAGAAAAAAACTATTTGCAGTTGGAAAAGCGAATATGATTAAAACAGTTCGTGGCAGTGGTTATACATTAGAATCAGAGGCGATACAAAATAAAACGTAATTCATTTTTTTCTGTGCGCTTGTTCCAACTGCTTAGAAATAAGTCTCATTCAACTACCAGTATTTTTACTGGTAGTTTTTCTTTACCTTCTCTTAACCTTCGTTTTGCTATACTTTGATCATCAAAACAAAGGAGCGCTTATGACGAAGGGAAAATCCAAAAAGAAAATAGTCCTGTTCCTGCTTGCAATTGTGCTTGCAATTGGAGGAAGCGGTAGCTATTTATATCTCCAGAACAAGCAGGCAGAAACCGAGACAGTTGCTAGAGAACGCCAGTACACAGCACAAATGGGTGAAATTACAGTTGGAATTGATGCGGAAGGAAAAATATCTTTATTGCAGAAATCATTACCTTTGTCCAAAGGAGTAGTTATTAAAGATTTTACAGTTAGTGTGGGCGATGTAGTTAAAAAAGGTGATAAAGTAGCAAATATTGATCAAGAGGTGATTCAAAGTATTTTAAATGAGCTTCAAGATAAAAAAAATTCTGCTGTAGCCAACTTGGAAAACGTAGAAGATGATAATAACAGCGATACATCCCGGGATACGGTAACATTGGCGCAAAATAAATTGGATGCTGTCAAGAAAGAAGTTGCTGATGTTAAAAATCTTCTTGAAGCGCCAACACTATATGCGAATACGGATGGTATTGTTCTTGATATAATCGCTCAAAAAGGTGTCGCAATCGCAATGGATCCGGTCAAGATAATCGGAGATGCGGGAAATCCGGAAATCATTGTACCGATTGAAGGCACTAATATTAATGATGTTGAGGTTATGCAAAAAGTTAAGTTCACAACCGGAGCCTATCCGTCGCAAACATTTACCGGCGTTGTCAAGCATAAGAAATTAGTGCCCAATTCGGAAGGAAAATATGATGTTACGCTTACGGTAGACCAAACAGATGCAAAATTTCAACAAGGAATGAGTGTGGCAGTCACTTTGATTGTTCAACAAAAGAAAGATATTTTAACCCTTTCAAACAAAGCAATCACATTAACCGACGGGAAACAATTTGTGAAAATGCGCGATGAAAATGGGGCATTAAAAGATGTTGAAATCACAACCGGTTTCTCTGATGGCCGTGTCAGTGAAGTGGTAAGTGGTCTCAAAGACGGTGACCTGATCATCGTCGAGGATGCGGTATGAGAGTTTCAGAATTAATCCGAATAGTATGGATTAACATGAGGCGGAATAAATCTAAGGTTTTATTAACCGCTCTTGGTATTATTATTGGAACAATCACCATTGTGCTTGTCATTGACATCGGTCAGGGAGCTGAAAAAAAAGCTGCTGAACAATATTCTTATTTATCGGCTGATACAATTTATGTGAATCCGAATTATGAAATAATTAAAACGGATTCCGATTATTCGAAAATTGAAAAATTGACACCTGAAATCATTGAGAAAACGATGAAGGAAAGCACGACTTTGTCTGGTCTCTACCTAAGAGGTGATACAAGTAAAAGCTGTATCATAAACGGACAAAAAAAGACTTTGTCGATTACCGGGGTTACCGAAGACTACGCTACGGTGTCAAACATCTACACAAATACAGGCGCTAATCTGACCTATGAGGATATGGAGCGGGAGGCGAGGGTTTGTGTAATCGGCTATGACCTTGCCAAGCAATATTATAAGTCACCGTCAGATGCCATTGAAAATGTGATTACAATTGAAAATCATCAGTACAAAATTATCGGTGTGTTAAAAAAAACAGGAGACGGTTTGCAGGGACTTAATGCCGACACAACAGTTTTTTTGCCTTATAGCACATTAGTTAAGGATAAACAGTTTGATAAATATACCATTCCTCTAGCTGTTGGTAAAGCAAAAACGCTAAATCTTGTAAAACGATCCATCGCCGAAATTGAAAACTCTCTGCGTTACTATTTGGAAAACAAGGAAGCTTACGCGGTTAGCGATGCGGGTAGTCGAATTGAAGCAGCAACGGAATCTGCCAGAACCATGAAGTGGCTATTGTTGTCCGTTGCGATCATTGTATTCATCGTTAGCGGAATCGGTATTATGAATGTACTGTTTGTTACAGTTAAAAAACGAACCCGTGAAATTGGTGTTTTGAAAGCATTAGGAAGCACGAATGGCGATATTCTCAAGCAGTTTTTAATAGAATCATCAGGGATCGGTGCATTCGGCGGTATGGTCGGCATCGCAATTAGTTTTGTTGCTGTATACTTTCTATCATTTACGGATATTCCGGTTGCTTCCAGTATGTCAGGCAAGGCAGTTGCTTTTGCTTTTGCGGTAACAACAAGTACATTGTCGGGATTATATCCGGCCTATATAGCATCTCAATTAAAGCCAGTCGATGCTCTGAATCAGGAATAAAGTGATAACACTTTATAGATACATTTATTCAAGAAAGGATAATAAACATGAAAAAAATAGTAATTGTTCTTATGACATTAGCGCTTTGCATGTCTATGGTAGCTTGTTCAAGTGAAGGCGGAAAAACGAATGTTTCTTCTGGAGGCAAAAAAAATCAACGAGAAGTAGAACAGACTTGGGGGAAAATTGATAGTATTACCGGAAACAGTATGAAAGTAAGCTTAGCCAAAGAACCAAGTGAGGAAGATCGGCTATCCGGAGGTGCTGGTGCGATGATAGTTGATGAAAATGATCCAAATGTTGGCGAAACAAATGTTACGGTTACCACGGATGAAAGCGGTAAAGAAATAGTTGAAGGTGTGCAAGCGCCAAAGATAGAGCTTGAATATACTGGCGAAAAAAAAGAAATTACGATTCCAGCTGGAGCAACCATCTATAATTTACAAACAGGTACTGAGACCAAAATGGACGAACTGAAAAAGGGAACGGTCATACAGATTATAACCGAAAAATCCACCGGGACGATAACCGAAGTCTATATATTGGAGTAATTCCGATGGTTGAATTGAGTCACATTGATAAATCCTATAATATGGGAGAAAATATAATTCTTGCACTCAATGACGTAAATTTGAGTGTTGAAAAAGGTGAGTTTATAAGTGTAATGGGAGCTTCAGGATCAGGAAAATCTACATTGATGAATATTATTGGATGTATGGATTTAATGGATCGGGGAACTTATTTTATCGATGATGTTGCAGTGCATAATTGCACAGGTTCACAAACTGCATTACTTAGAAATGAGAAAATCGGATTTGTTTTTCAAAAATATCATCTAATACAACAATATAGCATTTTACAAAATGTGTTAATGCCGCTTTTGATACGTGGAATGACACGAAAGGAAGCAATCGAACTGGCAGAAGAAGGACTTGAAATGGTGGGGCTAATTGATAGAATGACGCATAGACCGAATGAACTATCAGGTGGACAACAGCAACGTGCTGCGATTGCAAGAGCGATTGTTACAAAACCGGCATTAATTTTAGCCGATGAACCGACCGGTGCACTTGATTCAAAAACTGGAAAAGAGATATTGTTACTTTTCCAGATGTTAAATGAAAATGGGCATACCATTATACAAATCACACATGATGACAATGTTGCCCATTTTGCGAACAGGATGGTTCATTTAAAAGATGGTGTTTTAAAAAATTAACAACGTGATTCCAGCAAGGGGGCGCTTCAAGTTTGCCTAAACTCGAAAAACTGATATCGCAGGAATTACTCATAAGGGACAAATGGCGAGAAATCATCATCTGTCCCTTAATTGCTATTAGCTGAAGATATTACTGACACGACCTCTAAAACTCAAGGTGACAATGTAAACAAGAGCAGCACCCAAAGATTCTGGGACTGTGGTGTTTTAATCTTAATTTCACTCTACTTGTTCAATGGGAAGACTAATTCTAAATATACTTCCTTTTTGCTCAGCGGCCGAATATTCGATTGTACCCTGATGCCTTAAAATGATATCATATGCTATCGCCAGCCCCAGACCGGCGCCACCAATAGTTCGCGAACGTGATTTGTCTACTCGGTAGAATGGTTCGAAAATGAATTTCGCATGTTCCTCACTGATACCAATTCCCGTATCAGATATATAGATGACACAGTTATGGTCTTCTGGACAAACCTTAATTTCTATCGCCCCACCTAACTCATTATACTTTATGGCATTATCAAGAATGTTTGAAATTGCATGTTTTAACATCACGAAGTTTGCTTTTATACGGCACGCTTTTAGATCTATGTTAAGACAGATATTCATCGCTTTAATTCGGGGCTCATATTCCACCACAATTCCCTCAACCATAGCAGCTACATCTATGCAATTGTCTATCTTACAACCACTCGCAGTCGACATGGCAAATAAATCATCAACAAGAGCGATCATCCGATGTGTCTGTTTTTTTACTACTTCCAGACTTTCTAAACAATCCTCCTGGGTTGGCATCTCATCCAGATACAAGACATCAAGGTTGGTTTTTATAACCGTTAAGGGTGTTTTTAGTTCATGGGCTGCATCCGCTGAAAATCGGGATTCTCTGGCAAATGCAATATCCAATCGTGTTAGCATCATGTTGAAGGAATCAGCCAGTTGATTTAATTCATCACCCGCTGAAAAATCTGTTATCCGGAATGAGAGTTCATTTTTATCAATATTGGCAATTTTCTGACTCAAGAGAGTAACCTGTTTTAAAGCGACTCCTGAAATAGCATACATGAGTAATGACCCTATTATGATTGAGATAATCATAAAAATATAACTAGATGTTGAAAATGCACTATATCCTACTAAAAACACTTCAGCATATTCTATATTTTCATCTGAATTCGGTACTTCGACACCTGTCGACCCTATTTCATAACTATCGTCGCCAACATCGGTAATTAGAAAATTCGAGTTGGCATTATACAATGTAAACAGTGTAAACATAATACAAAAAAGCATTAAAATAGCAGAAGTAATAAGAGTCAACCTCATCCGCAAGGATACCTTTTTTTTCATAATACAGCATCTCCTTTATTGCCAGTTTAGGAATAAAATTCCCTCTGACTGGTAGGTTTTGTTTGTACTTATATTATACCAGACTGGGCTATTTTTTTCTGTTTTTTATGGAGGTCTAACTGCCCCTGCAATTTTATCCAATATGGCGTCCCGTTTTTTGAATGATGATCTCACCAAATTTAGAACGATCTCTCTTCGGTAGCTTTACTGATAAACCAAATCATAAACTGACAATATGATTAGCTTAAAGATTTTTTTCATGAAAACAGCCATGAAAATAGTCTTCACTTTCACGGCTGTTCTTCAATGTTTCAATAAATTTAGAGTATACTTTATAAATTGTATTCTCTAGGTGGATCGCCACTAAAATCAGCGATGACATCTTTAGCTTCGTCAATATAGAATACTTCAAAACTTGGATTTTCAGCATTTTGATATATGCTCTTAACTAATGGTGAAGCTTCAATACATTTTGCTTTTACTTTCATATCGTTTTTAAATACTGCTTTACCACTTAAACGAATCCATGTAAAACTTGGAGATGACACATATCTTCTTTTCTTTTATTTTATAACCATTTCGTTATAGCGTCAACCATTACTTTTGCTTCGCCACCGAATGAATTGACCACCATCCCCAAGCAGCATTATAAATAAGTTTGTGTTTTCTAGTTTATATATCTTGATGGTAGTACTTTAATACGAATTGTCACTTTGAACCGATCCGATCCACTAACTCCAGTAAAAGAATGAAATCTAGTTGGAAGAATGGCTTTATATAGCCATTGTTTC
Source organism: uncultured Acetobacterium sp. (assembly GCF_963664135.1). NCBI lineage: Bacteria > Bacillati > Bacillota > Clostridia > Eubacteriales > Eubacteriaceae > Acetobacterium > uncultured Acetobacterium sp. The sequence goes on from NZ_OY760905.1 coordinate 3,448,604, forward strand.
TATTTTGCGATTTCCATTTAATCTTGACCTACTGTTACGGATTGGCATCTGTCTTTATCGTTCGTATAATATATAATATACACGAACGATAAAGACGAAGAGGCGCTGAAATGACCGATAAAGAAATGATTCCGGACGCGCTAAAAAAGAATAACGGTGTGATTGAGACGAAACAATTTGCTGAGCGGGGGATTGATAATAAGGTCTTCCGCCGATTAGAGCAAGAAGGAAAAATCGAGCGAATCAGCAAAGGAATTTATATTGATGTAGAACAAATGGTGGACGATTATTTAATCATGCAGTATCGCTGTAAAAAAGGGATCTTTTCTCATGAAACGGCTTTATTTCTCCATGATTTATGTGATCGATCGCCGTTGAAACTGATGATGACCATTCCCACCGGTTATAATACCCGGTTGTTAAAATTGAACGATTACTATCAATTTTTTTATATGAAAAAAGAATTTCATGAAATTGGTAAAATGAATGTGCAGTCGCCATACGGTCATACGATAGTGGTTTATGATAAAGAGCGAACCATCTGTGATTGCCTGAAAAAAAGGGATAAGCTGGACACTGATATTGCTTTAGCGGCGGTTCGGCAGTACATGCGTGATCCAGAGAGAGATTTTATTAAACTTCAGTTGTATGCAGATGTTTTTAAGATTTCAGCCCTAGTACATCAATACATGGAGGTGTTAGCATGACCATCAATAGCCCCAGACAGCTGAAAGATTGGATTAACAACCGTGCTAAGAAGAGACTGTCATCGCAAACACCTTGCTTCAGAATTTCATGATGGAGCGCTTGTTGGAAAGAATCGCGGTATCGGACTATCGGGATAACTTTATTTTAAAAGGCGGTTTTTTAATTGCTGCGATGATTGGAATTGACATGAGAAGTACGATGGACATGGATACCACAATCAAAGGTATTTCCAGCGATCAATCGGAAATTCAAAAGATACTATCAAAAATCATATCGATCGATCTTGAGGATCATGTTGATTTTAACGTTAAAGGAATTAAAAGTATTCACGTTCTTTCGGAATATAATGATTTTCGAGTGAGTCTTGAAGCAAACTTCTTTACAATAAAAGTTAATTTAAAAATTGATATCACCACAGGAGACGCAATCGTTCCTGGTGAAGTGGATTATGCTTACAAATTAATGTTTGAAGAACGTGAGATCAACATTAAAGCCTACAATCTAAACACCATACTGGCGGAAAAGATTGAATCGATATTGGTAAGAAATATCTCCAATACCAGAGCTAGAGACTATTATGATCTTTATATTCTCATTAAGCTCAACCACTCAATTCTGGATCGTGATGAACTGAAAGCTGCAATCAGGAAAAAAGCTGAAGAACGAGACAGTACCAAGTATGTAGATGATTATGTTGTTTATCTGGATAGTATTTCTGAAAGTCTGGAACTCCGAAAAAGCTGGAACGACTATAGCAAGAAATATCCATATGCAGAAAATATTGAATTCAATCAGATCATTGAAACGATTTGGGATTTATTAGCAACATTCACTAACTGAAAGAAATGGGCGGATGTTTCAAATGAATCTGTTTCGATCTGAGAAAATGACTGCTCAATAAACTGTGATCCGAGAGATCGTGGGTTCGATTCCCTCAGCTAGCCCAAGTAAAACGATTGAATTTTTGCAAAAGGAATGCCTTTAAAAAGTCATTCCTTTTGTTTTATGATTATTTTCGCACATTAAATTATTCACCATTGACATAAAAATAACCTCCTGTTTATTTACTTCGAAATTAGTTTAACAAAGCAATTTAAACACAATATAAATGGAGTTTAAACACAACGTAAATGCGAAAAAAAGTTCAGTACTTCTTGACGGGATGTAACTTCGGCAAGGTAATCGTAAATGATGTGCCTTTATTGAGCTCGCTTTGCGGAATAATCTGACCTTCATGCAATTCCACAATTTTCTTGGCAAGGGAGAGCCTGAGCCCGTTACCGCCGAGAGCCCTGTCGCGGGATTTATTCGCTTTATAAAAGCGCTCAAATATATGAATCTGGTCTTCCAGCGTGATACCGATACCGGTATCAATAATTTGACAGCACACCTTTGTTTGATCGGACGTTAAAATAACTCGAATCATTCCATCTTCTAGTGTGAATTTGATAGCATTATGGAGAAGATTCACCCAAACCTGGGACAGTAGTCCCGCGTCGCCCTAGATTGCCAATCTTTCCAGATCTACTTCCATCATAATATTTTTGTTGCTCCATTGCGGCGTCAGCATCAGAGCAACTTCCTCCAGCTGCATGTCGAGCCTAAATTCAATGAGGACAAAGGTTCACCTCCAGTTTCCAGCGCTGATAGTTTCAGAAGATTATCACTTAAAGCGGACAACCGTTTGCTTTCGGCTTCAATGATGCCTAAATAGCGATTTTTTTGCGCAGCCATAAGAGCGTCGTTTTTTAATAATGCAGCAAATCCACTGATGGAAGTCAGTGGTGACTGTATCTCATGGGATACGTTGGAAATAAAATCCTGTCGTAGCTGTTCCATAGAGCCAAGTTCCTTCGCTATTTTATTGATCCCCTCCACCATATCGTTGTAGTGGTACTCATCTCAGGTTTCAATAAAGACGTCAAAATCTCCTTGGGCGATTCAGGTCATAGCATTTAGTAATTGATTTTGCATAATATGATGCTGTTGGATGCCTTTTGAATACTTGCCAGCGATTAATCGGGATACGGATGCTACAGATATGATTAAAGCCATCCCAACGAGGCATGAAATAATATGAGCCCAAAATTTCGAAGGCATGCCGGTCCAGTGGTAAATCATAAATGTAATGCCATACCCTGTGGCAAAAAAGCATCCAAAAGAAAAAAAAAGTAAAATCACTGAAATTGCAGCAGGCGGTCGGTTAGACTGTTTCACGCGACCACCTCCAGCCTGTATCCAAAACCCCGGATGGTGGTAATTTTAAAACCGGTCTGTTGCTCTGGAAAACGTTCGCGTAGCCGGTTTACATGAACGTCTAACGTGCGTTCGTTTCCCTCAAAATCAACGCCCTATAGATCCTCAATCAACCGGTTGCGGAAAATTGTTTTGCCAGGAAAGCTTACCAACTTGAAGAGTAATTCAAATTCCTTCATCGGAATATCTTCATGTAAGCCATTCAATGATGACAGAGATCAAAGCCGTCCATATTCGGCATCATGATGTCGATAATTGCCAGGTCAGGGTTATCAATAGTGATGTTTTGTAGCGCTTCACGCCCGTCTGCCGCTTCGCATACTTCAAATCCTTTGTTTTGAAGCAAAACAATTACAAGTTCACGGATGTTTGAATCGTCGTCAACAATCATAGTTTTACTCATTTTTTATCACCTCTTCTAAATTGTATCATGCCCATGTAAACGGAGATTAAACGAAGTGAAAAAAATGGTGGTTTCTTTCGACTAATAATGTTCAAGAGATTAGTGCGAAATAAAGTGGAACCGTGAAACGACGGGAATAGCTGGACAAATTGATTGCCGATCATGACGGAATTGTTCAAACATCGCGGGTTATCGCCGAAGGAATTTCGAAATCATAAGTCGTTCATCTCAGTAATTGCCTGGTGAACTTTATATTGACAAAAAATATGATCTTAGTTATGATAAATAAAAATAAATTAAAGTGTATAAAAACAAATAAATATAGGTAAAACATTATAAAAAGTGATACAAAGAGGTATGCGCAGAAAGTATGGGTATACCTCTGTCTTTTTATAAATAAGGAGTTCTATGGATATCAACACGAGAGAAAATCACCAAAAAAGCGAAAAAAAACGAGGACGGAGAAATCAGATAATAATATCAGGTATGTTTATCCTGTTAATCGTCCTGATATTGGTCTCTTTTACTTTGGGAAGATATAATGTTGAAATAAAGGACTTATTCTTTTATATGGGGAAAAATATGGGGATGAATCTGGAGATTGACCAGATTAATGAACATATTATTGCAAGTGTAAGATTTCCCAGAATAATTGCAGCCGTTTTGACTGGCTTGGCACTTTCCATTTCAGGGGCATCTTATCAGGGGATCTTTAAAAACCCAATGGTTTCACCGGATATTTTAGGCGCTTCAGCAGGCGCTGGCTTTGGAGCATCGTTGGGAATTATAATGTCTTTACCAACAATACTTATTCAGTTAATGGCATTTGGCTTTGGCATTATCTCGGTGGCGTTAAGCTGTTTGATTGCCGGAATTGTCGGGCGGCGTGAAAATGTAACACTTATTCTGGTGCTGGCGGGTATGGTGGTATCGTCATTATTCAGTGCGTTTATCTCCATTATTAAATACATGGCAGACCCATATGGTAAATTGCCGGAGATCACATTTTGGTTGATGGGAAGTATCTCAGACGTCAAAAACAGTGATTTAATTTTTATGATTGTACCGGTTGTCATTTGCCTGACGATTATATTTCTGGTCAGATGGAAAATCAATGTGCTAAGTTTTGGTGATGAAGAGGCCAGTGCTTTAGGGGTTAATGCTGGGCGTCTAAGGCTGGTTATTATTATTTGTGCAACCATGATGACGGCAACAGTGGTAAGTGTTGCCGGTCAAATTGGTTGGATTGGACTCGTGATACCACATCTGGCAAGGATGATCGTTGGACCCGATTACCGGTACTTAATTCCGGCAACAGCAATTCTGGGCGGTATCTTCCTTTTACTGGTGGACAATATCGCTAGAACGGTTCTGCAGGTTGAAATTCCGCTAGGAATACTCACTTCTATAATTGGTGCACCGTTTTTTGTGTATCTGATTTTAAGAGGAAAGAAAGGATGGATTTAAGTGCTGGAACTCAATAATATTTCCTGTGGATATAACAAAATGCCGATCTATGAAGAGATTAATTTCACAGTTCATCCCGGGAGTATTGTATGTATTATGGGAAGAAATGGTATCGGGAAAACGACTTTGTTAAAAACAATTTTAGGAAGTCTTAATATCCTGAATGGTTCAATTACTCTTAATGGCAAAGATATTCTCAGTTACAGCAATAAAGAAAGAGCACAGCAAATCGGCTATGTCCCACAGTCGCATGTTCCGCCCTTTCCATATTCAGTCAGAGATGTTGTTGTTATGGGAAGAACACCACATTTATCGATCTTTTCGGTACCGGGAGATTCTGATTACTCCCAGGCCGATGAAATACTAAAAAAAATTGGCATTGAATATTTAAAGGAAAAAATATACACCGAAATCAGTGGCGGTGAACGGCAGCTTGTCATCATTGCCAGAGCATTGATTCAAAATCCTAAGATTTTAATTATGGATGAGCCAACTGCAAGTTTGGACTATGGGAATCAAATTAAAATTATTAACACCATTAAAGCGTTAGCAAAAGAAAAAATATCAATAATAATGACAACACATCATCCTGAACAGGCATTTGAGTGTGCTGACTTAGTTGTTGCAATGACAGAAAATAGAGTAATTTCAACCGGACTACCGGCAGAAGTATTAACAGAGAAATTAATCGAAGAAATTTATGGCGTAAAAGTTACAATTCAAAAGATAAATGTGGAGGGAAAGGAAAAAATAATATGCTTGTCAAAATGAAGAGCGCGGTAATTGCAATCGTAATAATATTTTTCGTCATGATGTCAGGCGGCTGCTCAGATTCTGCAGCTTCAAAAAATGGTGAATATAAAACCATTATCGATATGGCGGGCAGAACGGTGGAAGTGCCATTAAAAATTGATCAGGTTTATTCAACCGGGCAGCCAGGTGTCGTCGCGCTCTATACATTATGTCCGGATAAGCTTCTCGGATGGTGTATTGAACCTTCTGATGCGGAAGCAGAATTTATTAATGCAAAATATCTGAACCTACCCGTACTGGGACTTAGTCAAGGGACAAATTCCAATGCAAACACCGAAGAGATTGTTGCCAGAAATCCGGATATTATTATTTTGATGACGGATATTAATACCGAAGATACGAAAACCTCAGCAGACGAAATGCAGGAAACTTTTCAGATTCCGGTTGTCGTAGTTGATGACGAATTGACGAACATGGATGGGAGTTACCGATTCCTGGGTAAATTATTAGGGGTCGAAGAACGGGCCGAAGAACTGGCAACATATTGTGGAAAGGTAATTAATAATGTTAAAGAAATTTCAAAAACAATTCCGGACAAAGATAAAGTGAAGGTCTATTATGCTCAGGGATCTACCGGGCTTCAGACAGCGCCAAAGGGGTCAGCGCACTCACAGGTAATTGAACTGGTTGGTGGAATAAATGTATGCAGTCTGGATGCGATTGATAGTGGTCGTCTGACAATTGACATGGAACAATTATTTAAATGGAACCCAGATATAATAATCGCCTCATACAGTGATGGCCACGGCGGAACCACGATGGGCAATACCGATGTTTTTGATATCATTACCAATGCAAATCCGGAATGGCCACTTTTAGAAGCGGTTAAAAAGGGCGAAATATTTGAAACACCCTGCCTGCCATATAATTGGCTGGATATGCCGCCCTCGGCTAATCGAATTGTTGGGGCAACCTGGCTGGCAGAACTTTTATATCCGGACTACTATCATTATGATATTGTGCAGACTACAAAAGATTTCTACAAGCTGTTTTACAGGATCGAATTATCAGATGAACTGATTAATAAATTGCTTTACAATGCAGTGAAAAAATAACCTGGGGAGGGGTTGGTAATGAAAAAATTTTCTAAACAGACAGAATGCCTCTGACGCTTGATCGATAAAAAACGATTGGGTATCAGGGACGAATTAAAAAAACGAGTCACTAAATTTGGATTAACGAAGAGGAGGAAAAATTAATGAAAAGAGAAAAGAAAAAGGCAATACTTGGTTTGATTGTGATGGTGCTAATGATGATATCAATGAGTGCACCTGTTTTTGCAACTGACAAAGTGGATATAACAGTCTACGATGCAGCTTCAACTACCGAAACCCTATCATGGAAAGCATTTAATGTTTTACTGGGATACAATGATATGGGAACATCACTCACAGGAGCCCCGGCAACGGGCATCTATGAATTTAGAGTCGGCGGAACACCGGATGGCGAATTAAAATATACCTGGACATTTGATGGAAGTGCTTTCACCACTCCATATACCACCGAAACGAAAGGACCAATAAGTCTTACGGTCCAAACTGCGAATGATCCTGAAAATGGTCTGGGAATTACGTTTAACCTCTATTCCTCACATACGGATGGCACTGATAACAGCCTGAGTGGCTATGCAAAATTAAAACTAAAGGTGTCTGAATTTTTTTCTGATGGCACAAAACTTGTTATCACCGATTCGGATGCATATAGCAAGGAAGTAAGTGTCGAGGGTGGTTATATTAGTTTTGATGTCAACAAAGGCGGCACCTATGTAGCAAAAGTCAGTCCCGAGGTAGTCTCCGAAAACAAAGCAACGAATGAGATCGCTACAACCAAATCCGCCAATCCGGTGAATATTGGATTGGTAATTCTGATAATCGTCGCGGTTTTGGCAATTGGCGGAATTGTTGTTTTCCTGAAAAGAAAAAGTAAGCACGATAACTAATTAATCAGGGAAAGGGTAGATAATTATGGTATGCAGTGAAAAGAAAACCAAAACCGTTTCATGCTTTTTAAAAGT